>CAYQMO010000301.1:0-4359 GCA_964418315.1 uncultured Geobacter sp.
GTGGGATATAACAATTCAGCCTAAAACGGTATATTTGTAATTTCTGTATCCCTTATCTAAAACGGCTGCCGCTGGATCAGTTGAAGATCGACCAGTCATTTGTCCGTGACGTGCTCACGGATTCTAACGATGCTACCATCGCAAAAACTGTAATTGTACTGGGTCATAGTCTGGGCCTTAATGTAATCGCCGAAGGCGTCGAAACCGCTGAGCAACAAAATTTTCTGGCCGGTGCAGGGTGTCATGCATATCAGGGCTATTTCTTCAGCAAGCCACTCCCCTTGAAGAGTTTTGAGGAGTATGCGAGGAAAGTTTGACAGTGGGCTGGATGTTGAGAAGAGCCTCTAACATTGTAAACCATAGAGGACGAGGGAATTTAACTCTAATAGGGAGGTTTTTGTGAGTTTAGAAAATAACTACGAAAGCATAATTGATAACCTGCATGACGGTCTGTATTTCGTGGATCCTGACAGGATAATTACTTATTGGAACAAAGCTGCGGAACAGATTTCTGGGTTTAAGGCAGAAGAAGTCATTGGCAAGTCATGTGCGGAGAATATATTAACTCACGTTGATTGCCATGGTAATAACATGTGCAAGAGTATATGCCCTCTGGCAACATCCATAGTTAACGGCAATCCTCATAGTGCCGAAATATACATGCACCACAAAAAAGGGCATAGAATACCAATATCAGTTCGAGTCAGCGCGTTACGTGACAGCAACAATAAGATAATCGGCGGGATTGAATTATTTTCAGATATAAGCAATCAAGCTGCCAATGAATTGAGATTAAAAGAGCTCGAAAAGCTGGCTTTACTTGATAACCTGACCCAATTGGCAAACAGAACTTATATCGAGCGTGATCTGAAAATCAGATTTGAAGAGTATAAACGCTTCAATATGCCCTTTGGGATATTTTTCATTGATATTGACCATTTCAAGAAATTTAACGACACCTATGGCCATGATATTGGCGATAATGTACTCAAGTTTGTTGCCAGTACCTTTGTAAGCAACGCCAGGCCATTTGACCTTTATGGACGCTGGGGAGGCGAGGAGTTCATTGGTATTATCCGCAACATTGCTATGGATGATCTTGAGCAATTGGGCAACAGATTACGTGTACTGGTAGAGAACTCCTACGTTATCCATGAAAATGAAAAACTCTCCGTGACAATCTCCATCGGGGCTACTCTTGCAAACGATAATGACACCATGGATAGCCTGATCAAACGTGCTGATACCCTCCTGTACAAAAGTAAAAAAGATGGCAGGAATCGTTTAACCACTGGCTGAATATGTATCTGATTTATGCACCACCCTGTTTCTACCGGAAGATTTGGCCTTGTAGAGCAGTTCATCTGCTTTAACAACAAGCTCGATTGCGCTTTTGTCAGTTTTACAACGTATTGATGCCACTCCCAGGCTTGCGGTTACAAAGGCCGCAACATCGGATCGCTCATGCGCTATGGCAAGGTTGAGGATGCCTTGGCGTATCTGCTCGGCGATTAGCAATGCCCCGTTCAGGTCAGTTTCCGGAAGAATGCAGGCAAATTCCTCGCCACCATAGCGGGCACACAAGTCGGCAGCACGATTAGTGCAGTCAGCTATAACAGCGGCTATCTGTTTCAGGCACTCATCCCCTTTGACATGGCCGTATGTGTCATTAAACGACTTGAAGCAGTCAATATCCAACATGATCAAGGAGAGTTCCAAGCCTGAACGCGCAAGTCGTGCGTACTCCTTAGAAAGGATTTCATCAAAACGCCGTCTGTTGGCAACCCCGGTCAAACTATCTGTTAAGCTCAGTGAATCAGCTACAGCTTTAGCCTTGCGTAATTCATCTTCAGCCTGTTTGCGCTCGGTTATGTCAACGATGAAACCTTCCAGGCAGGCAACTGATCCATTTGAGTCAAGCACCTTGCGCCCAGTCATATCGACTGTAATCAGGCTGTTATTCTTTCGCCGCCAGATGATTTCTTCGTAATGAACCCAGCCGTCTGTTCTTATCAAGGCTTCAACAATTTGCGCGCGAATGTCTGGGTTTACGTATAGTTGCTGCCCCATGTCCGAGATGGCTGTCATCAACTCTTCAGGCGAAGCATATCCTAGAATTTTTGCTATAGCCGGATTTGCATTTATGATCCGTCCCTGTGGTGTTGAATGAAAAATACCAACAGGGGCATTTTCAAAAAGCCCCCTATAGCTTTTTTCGCTGACTTGCAGGGCTTTTTCAACGCGCAATTTTTCGTCAAGCTCCATCTGCAACTGTTTATGACTGATGAGCAGCTCAGCAGTGCGTTCGGCAACCTTTGATTCCAGGGTAGTATAGGATTTCTGCAGTTGCTCAGCCATTCGGTTGAATTCATTTGCCAGTTCTTCAAGCTCATCCCCGGTAGTGACAACAATATGGTGGTCAAGAACACCACTGCCGATCAGCGTTGCTCCTTCCTGCAAGGCATGAATCGGCTTCACCATCCTGCGCACAACAGCCATGCAGGCAACCAAAGTCAATAACATGCCAGCCAGGACCAGCGCAGCGCTGCGAATAATCTGCATATAAAGCGGTCGATAGGCTTCGACAAGGGGCTCCTCGACAAAAACATACCATCCAAGCTGGGGGATCGTGCCGAATGCCGTCAATACGGTATCGCCCTTAATACTTTGCCCGAGGAAGATTTCACGGTTTTCTCTGCCGATCGCGGCCTTGACCTGCGGAAGTTCTGAAAAACTGGTTTGCTTCAGCACCAGTCCGATATCGGGGTGGGCGATCAGCAGCCCTTCAGAATTGACAGCATAAGCAAGCCCCGATTCACCAACCTTGATACGGGTAATCCCGTCCAGCAGAAACTCGAGGTCAATTTCTGCAACTGTTACACCTGCCTCTTCTGCTCCTACAGCCATTGCCACGGTCATGTAAGGCGCGCTGTTGCGGAAATAGATCGGGCTGCGATAGGGACGGCCTGACTTGGCCTTGAGGAAATATTCGGTCGCCGAAAAGTCCTTGCCGCTACGGATCGCATCAGGAGTTCGGCGGGACAGGCGCAGGTATTCCTTGCCGTTACGATCCAGCAGAGTCATTTCGTTTATCGCTGCAGAGCGTTTGAGAAATCTGATCTCAATACTGCGGTTCTCCAGCGCCGAGACGCCCGGTTCAGGTTTTGCCGTAACTCCGATTTTCTGCTCAATGTCAAAAAGGTATTGTCCAATCCGCATTGCCGCAGCTTCAGCTTTTTCTCTCTGCAGCCTGATGATCGCCTGCTTGCTTTCCTGATAGGAAAAGTTTATGGCAAGCAGCCCGCTGATAAGGAGCGAACTGCCGGTCAACGCGCCAAAAATAAGCGCGTATTTTATGAAAAGGGAGATTTTTTTAGGCATCTAGAGCTCGTTATCCTCAGTCGAACGGCTTGTCATTGGGATTTTTGAAAAGCTTGCTCATAGCCTCACTAAGAGGGAAGCCGAGGTTTACACCCTTTGGAGGTATAGGCGACATCATCCATTTCCGGTAATTAGCCTCCGCTTCACCAGTTTTCATCATCCTGGCAATTTCCTGGTCTACAATTTTTTTGAATTGCGGGTCATCCTTGCGGATTATACAGCCATACGCTTCATAAGACTGGGGCTTACCTGTCACCACCCAGTCATCCGGCCGCCAGGCATCACGGATAGTGGCGTAAAGAAGAATGTCATCCATCATGTAAGCATCCGCCTGGCCCGCCTGCAGCACCGACAGCGGGGTGGTGCCCCGATCAAAAGTCGAGATGATATTGATGCGAAGGTTTTTTTCACTGTTCATCCTGCGCAATATTTTTTCCGAAGTTGATGCCGCAAAGGTCACGATATTCTTCCCGGCAATATCTGGAAAGTCCTTGATGCCCGAGTCCTTGCGCGTCATGAGGCGTGAGCCGGCAATAAAGATCGTGTTGGAAAAGGAAACAATTTTCTGACGTTCCGTGGTGTTGGTTGTCGCTCCGCAAGTGATATCAGCAGTACCGTTCTGGATTATGGGGAAGCGTGTTTGCGTGGTAAATGGCACTTGCTTAATCTGCAGTTTTGGCAGCTTTAACTCCCGCTTTACGGCATCAGCGATTTTTAAGGCAATGTCGTATGAATAGCCTATGACCTTGCCATCGCCGGTTAGATAAGTAAAAGGAACCGTTGACTCATGGAAGCCTATCGTTATCGCGCCGCTATCGGCAATTTTACGCAATGTTCCGGATTTATCTTCGGCAGCAGCCTTGACGTCTACCGGAAATGCCATTGACAGGGCAAATAGTAATAAAGGAAGTAAGGAAAAGAAGCGGTTGCGCATAAAAATAGTACCTCGCTAAAGAAAATTGCTTATTTAGTGCATAA
>CAYQMO010000302.1:0-4346 GCA_964418315.1 uncultured Geobacter sp.
TTGAGGGCTTCCAGTTGTATCTGTTTGACGGAAAGCGCTTCCTGTGCTATCTGCCGCTCCGCCACTTCAAGCTCCAGTAGTACCGCCTGTTCATGAACCAGCTTCTCAGAGCGTTTTCGCTCAGTGATATCGTAATTTACCCCGATCATTCTGAACGGTATCCCCACGGCATCACGTAGCACAAGCGCATTGGCCTTGATATGCCGGACTTCGCCAGACGGCCATACAACCCGGAATTCCGTGTTAAACTCCTGTACTCCACTTAGCGCCAAGCCGATTTCCTCGTCGCCGCGTGCCTTGTCATCAGGGTGCAGTCCCTTCTGCCACGCCTGATATGAACTGGAAAAATCTTCTTCCCTCACGCCATACAAGACATACATCCACTTATCCCAGATGAGCTGGTTCTCCGTCACCAGCCAGTCCCAGACACCTATCTGAGCCGAGTCAGCCGCGAGGGAAAGGCGATTGTTCAGGCTTGAGATCATTTCATTCGCTAACTTTATTGCCTGGTTTCTGGTTTTAAGTATCAAAAAAATCAGGCAGGAGAAGAGGGCGCTGATGAGAATACCAGCGGCAAGTATCAGGTACGATTTTCCCCGGTTAAGTTCCGCGTTAAAATCGGGAAGTGTTTTGAAGGTGAATTGCCAGGCGCTGCCGTAGGCTTGTACCGTCGTTGACGAGGTAATTGCCGCCTGGTATTTTTCAGGCAGAGTCAGATTTTGTGCCTGAACGGAATTAAACATCAAGCCGTCTGATGTCTGGTTACCGATGTTTCTGATATCGAAGGCGATGTCGCGCGGAAGTTTTTCAAGAGTGCCGCCGACAAAATCATTCATCCTGATGGGGCTGTACACAAAACCTATGAAAGCCGCGCGCCGACGTTCCACACTGTCCAACAGCATTCCCTGACGATAGACCGGCATATACATCAACATGCCGCTCTGTTTGTCAGTTTCGGTCTCCTGAACGAGGATTATTTTAGCGGCAATTGTGGCAATGTTCTCATCGCGTGCCTTATCCATGGCTGCCCGGCGCAGCGGTTCGCTATACATGTCATAGCCAAATGCCCGCTGATTGCGCCAGTTAAACGGTTCGAGATAAATTATTGATGTATAGACCGGCCGTTCCCCCTCGGGTCGGATGGTATAATCCGAAAAACCTTCCGCCCGGATTTGACGTACATTGGCATCTTTCTCCTCAGGCGTAAGCCATTTGGAAAAGCCGACACCGAGAATACCGGGATAATTTTTATCAAGCTGTAACGCTGCCACATAATGGAACCAGTCGGCGCGGGAAACATCCTCCTTGACACTGAAAAGGCCGGCCGCCCCCCGCAGCACTTGTTCGTGCTCATGCATCCTATCGATTATGCTGTCGGAGATTCTGGCAGTTTTATCCTGGTACACCGTCTCCAATCGCGCCTTCAGGCTATTGTCGTAGGCTCTCCATATTAGGAGTGTAATACACAGCGCCACCACAAGCGTCATAAGCGGCAGAATGACTGAAGAGAACCGCGAACGCGGCAAGATGCAGATGGCGGGGGTTGATACAAAATTTGTCGGCCGGCTTTCAAGAATGTTTCTGAAGTATTTCAGCATGATAATGTCCTTTTTCTTGGGTGTATTGGAAGTTTAACTTAACTATTCATAACCCTGCGTATAGTCTCTTCAAGCAGTTTCCCCGAAACAGGCTTTGTCAGCATCCCGAAATTATTAGACTGTTTCAGGACATCATTAACCTCAAAAGCAGACAGCACAATTGCCGGAATAGAAGGGGTCAGAGTGCGCACCTCCTTCAACATCGCCTCGCCACCCATCACCGGCATCTTGAGATCGGTGATGATAATATCCGGATGGTGTTCGCGGTAGGCAGCCAACCCCTCGGCGCCATCTTTTGCAGTTATCAGTACGCCGACAATTCTGGACAGGAACAGGCTGTACTGCTCCCTGGTGTCATCGTCATCTTCAACATACAAAACGGTAAGACGTTTCAGTTGATCCAGATCCTGTCTGGCGAGATCAATGGTCTTTTTCCGCAGCAGCTCTGCCGGATTGATCCACTTCTCCATAACAGCAGCAAGTTCGTCCTTTCTGAACGGTTTTGAAATGAAGTCGTCCATACCCGCTTGCAGGCATTTATTGCGATCCTCTTTCATGGCGTTGGCGGTTAATGCGACAATCGGCACCATCTGATTGAGAACGGGCGAATGCGGATCACGGATTGCGGCAGTTGCCTCAAAGCCGTCCATTTCCGGCATCATGCAATCCATCAGCACCAGATCATAATTAACTCTGGTCAGTGCCTCCACCGCCTCCTTGCCATTTGCCACAATGTCAACAGAATAGCCGAGCGAATGCAGCATATATTCTGCCATTTTCTGATTGATTTCGACGTCTTCAGCCAAAAGGATATGAGCGGTAAGATCCCCGATTCTGGCAGGCACTTGAGGAGTAACTGCTTGTAACCGGTCTATTCTCTCCTTTGAAACTTTCACCTCTTCGTAAGCTGCCCGTTTAAAGCTGACGGTAAACCAGAAAGTAGAGCCTTTACCCACTTCGCTGGTAACGCCGATTTCGCCCCCCATCAGCTCTGCCAGTTGCTTGCAGATCGATAATCCCAGACCGGTGCCGCCATAGTTGCGGGTGGTTGAGGAGTCCGCCTGGGTAAAAGGGTTAAAGATGGCGTCAAGACGAGATTCCGGTATGCCGATTCCGGTGTCTGTTACCGCAAACCTGACAGTTAAGGTCTCATCCCGATCTGACACAAGAGTTGCATTGATGGCTACTTCGCCTTGATGAGTAAACTTCAGGGCGTTGCCTACCAGATTGGTCATAATCTGCCTGACTCTGGTCTGGTCTCCGTGAAGTTGCGACGGTACTGCGGGATCAATCCGGCAGGAGAGCTTGATCCCTGTTTTGTCAGCCCGATACGCCAATAACCTGACTATATCATTTAGTGCTTGCTGCAAATCAAAGTCGAGCAGTTCCAGATCAAGTTTGCCGGATTCAATTTTAGAAAAATCAAGGATGTCATTGATCAATCCGAGCAGATTTTCACCGCTCCTGCTGACCATTTCAACATATTCCCTCTGCTCGGCATTAAGATCGCTCTCAAGAAGAATGCTGGTCATGCCGATCACTCCGTTCATCGGCGTGCGGATCTCATGACTCATGGTGGCCAGAAAATCACTCTTTGCGGAGTTTGCCTGAGCTGCGGCTTCGAGAGCCTGCTTTAGCTCGTTTTCCGCTTGAAGAGCCGCGCTGATGTCCCCGATAGTCCAGACGGTTCCGGATGAAATATTTTCCGGGTCAATCGCTTTGCCCTGTAGCCTGGCCCAGAGCTTTGTGCCATCCTTGCGGCGCATTTCAATTTTACTCTTATAGTCAACCCCTTGAGCGATACGTTGATGCGCCTCCATGCGCACTGATTCGTAGTCATCCGCCGATACATACAGGTCCTTGGTGTATGTACCGGCCAATTCCGGCACCGGAAAGCCGAAAATATCGTGCATGGCCTTATTCGCCCAGACAATGGCCCGACCCTTTATCAGACAGATGCCGATGCTGGAAGCTGACAGAATGGCGTCCTGCTCAAGTGCTGTTTGTTGCAGGCTCTGCTGTAGCTGCAGGCTGTTTGCCAGCTCTTGAGTCAGCAGAGAAGCCTGCTCATTAATGTTCGCAGTTGCGCGGAACAACTTTCGCGTACCATAGCCGATTATTAAAATCCCAATCAGCCAGAACAATCCGAAGCTTTTGTATTGATGCGCCATATCATGGCGAAATTCTTTGTATAACTCCTGCAGCGGGATAAGCTCACTTACCCCACCGCGTACATCTCCGACGCTGGATCCTTGAGCCGCATGACATGCTGTGCATGACTTTTCAATCAATAGACGGTTGACGTAATGGTAATAAGGTTTACCATCCACCATCTCGACACGCCCGGCTTCGACAGCCCCTTTTTCGAATGATAAAAGGGCTTCTTTTTCCCACTGAGTCGGAGCGCTCATTGAGCCAAACGGTTTTAAGCTGCTGGTGTGCCCGGAGGAGGTTGCTTCCTTGTGAAGCTCTTTGGCAATTTCTTGCACCTGACGTGACATGGTCGTATGATCGCCACCCTGACGCGAAATCCAGTGCCGATAGAGCACGTCTTTCTCAACCGATGTCCTCCCCACTGTCATGGCACGCTCTTCAAGGTCATCCAAATGTTCCTGATAACTGTAAAATAGCGTCAATATGATCAGCAGAGTCCAGCCGATGCTGATAATAATCGCGGCCCGCCATATTTTGCTAGTTCCGACAATCCGGCTTGCCGTTATTTTTTCTTCCATTTCAATGCCTCTCTTT
>CAYQMO010000303.1:0-462 GCA_964418315.1 uncultured Geobacter sp.
CATGATGCCCATCCATTCTTGTTACGTGAATTGTTTAATGTGCCGAAATTGCCATTTTCGTTGGAACAGTTTTTGTCAAAATTGGAAGCCATGGATAACAAGGAAGACAGTAATGATTTTATTGGATCACTCGTGGAGTGGCGAGGATATTTTAATTCATACACGAATCTAGACAACAGATTCTATTTGACTTTCATTAAATCAAGCAGGGATATGATAGGTAGAATGGTTAATCTTAGAGTGCCGTTAAATATGCTAGACGTGATAAAGCTCTTTAGTGAAGAGAATGAAATTGTATTTAGAGGCATCATAATTGAAATCAGTGGCCTTTCAATCGCACTAGATTATGTTGATTTGGCACTACCATAAGAGTGGCATAAGTGGTCGCGTCTACAATTTTCAATACGTGATGCTGAGTTCTTCAGTGTCTATACCCGTCAACCAGGCGCTGGTGCTCAATGT
>CAYQMO010000303.1:472-4324 GCA_964418315.1 uncultured Geobacter sp.
GGACTATTACGCCCTGCCCCAGGAAAAAGAAGGCCGGGCGCTGGTGCGCAATGCGATCATGGACTGCAAACTGATGGTGTGGAGGCCGATTGTGAGTAACAAACTTAAACGCCGAGCTGCGAAACACACTGATCAAAAACTACCGTCAACCCTTGTGTTATCTTACATCTAGTCGGCACTCCGTCGACTCGCGACTGCCGCCAGTAGTCAGTTCGGCGGTGACTGTTACCTTCATTCCGCACTCGCTCAAAACCTTCTTGCACGACTCGGTTTTGTCTCAACTTTGACGGTGGGCTATACAGCTTGGCGGATTAGCAACGAGGACAATGCCGTTATTATTCACGCACCCCTCCCCAACATGCCGCCTCAACCAGGTGTCGCATTTCATGTCTGGCTCGAACTCGGTAGCCGTCTGCTTGACTTTACTACATACCAATTGCGTCAAAAAGCGGCGCGGCTAGATGAACTCGATGGCGGTACGACGAAAGTACGATGGAATCCACCGTACCTTTTCGTGCCTAAATCATCAGTATCACCGCTTCGGAATGTGGTTCAGCTACGCGCTGGTATGTACTACTATGCACGGGAAACTGAACTCGAGATTCATGTTCTCGCTGCGGCCGAATCGCTCGACGATGATGATGCTGCAACGGCTTGGTTGCTGTATCAGAATCAGGAGTTGCAAGTGTTTGGACCTTGCAACATGCCTTGAGGTTAGTGATGCACTTACTAAAGACCGAGTGCTCAATTTTCTTTCTGTTCAATAAATGCCGAAACGAACCGCTTCCCTACGCGATTCGTTTATCGACGTACACATTTGACTTTCTGGATCGTTTGGGAGTCCGTTTGATGTCTGTTGAAACAAAATTCATTCCCCGTTTGACGCGATCTGTCAGAGTGTGTATACTCCTGCAACTTTACGATTTTAATGAAGAAGTTAATTGGAGTAATTGTGGGAGACCAGCTTTATCTTGAACGTTTTGTCTGGTTCGACCATGAGGTTCTCAAAGAGCAGTCTCTCAACGTTTATGAGCTCGGAACTCAATTCGAGATGTCGGTTTGCGTGTGATAAAATGAAGTTTCTCCTTGTTCCTGGGAATAATTCTTTTTCCCACGTTGCCAAATGCTTGGCAATCGAAGATGGCTTAAAGTCTCTCGGATATGGCGTTTTGGTGGCAGTTAGTAGAAAAAGCGCACTGTTCGTGAGGGGGCTTGGACGCGAATGCGCCGTACTCCCTGATCTTCAAGAAAACGACAATGCTGGTTTTCCGAACGTGGACTGGTTTAGGCACCCGCAAAGGATTGCTGATTGTATTAGGGCAGAGGTAGGCCTCATGATGGAGTACCGTCCTGACCGAGTGCTGGGAGTTTTTCACTTTACAGCGAAGGCATCTGCTGCACTTGTTGGAATCCCTTTTGACTCCCTTACTTGTGGCTGTATGCTGCTCGGTACTGAGGAAGTCCTCGGTTTTGCCCATGGTGATCATGGTATTGATGAGCAGAAAAAGTATCTCGAATTGTTCTATCAATATGCTGGGGCTAAAGTCGGAGCTGTACTCAGGGATTTCGGCCTTGCAAGTATTACTGATATCCGTGAGATGCTTCAGGGTGAATCGACCTTTCTCTGGGATTTTCCTGAATTCATGCCAGCATCTACCTCCTCGAAGACACTTCATGTTGGCCCTATATTTTGGCATCAGTGGCCACATGATGAGATAGATATCTCCCGATTTTCCTCTGATGCTGACCCGTTGGCAGTGGTATCTTTCGGAACCTGCGTGCATAGCATTGAGGTTGCAACACGTATGGTTCGGCTTCTAGATAGCCTCGGTTACCAAGTTCTTCTAGCGGCTGGTGGACAAAAAAAACTGCTTAACGCAATGGGTTGCCATCCTCGTGTAACGGTCTGCAGTTTTGCTCCTCTTCATCTATTATTTCATCATACATCACTGCTTGTTTGTCACGGAGGGCAGATGACCGTATTTGAAGCGATATCTAATCAAGTACCAGTGCTGGTCATGCCACTTCAGCCAGAGCAGTCACACAATGGCGTTTGCCTTGAAAGGATTGGGTGTGGTCTGAGATTACAACCTCCACAAGTGTTTAGTGGTAACTCGCAGGTCTATATAGATTCTTTCCTGTCGATGACTGATGAGCAGATTTTTTCCACAATTAGAAAATTCACTGGACAGGTAAAAGATTCGGGTAAACTTGCAGATGCTCAAAAAACTCTACGTCGGTTTCATGCGGTGCAGGCAATCTGCAGCCATATAGGAGGCTGATCTGAGTACAGGAATTCTATTAATTCATGGTTATACCGGAAAACCGGATGATTTTGGTCCTCTCCACAAAAGTCTTGTCCAACAATTTGGCCAAGATTTAGTTAAATCACTATGCCTGCCAGGCCACGGGGAAGCTGAGCCGCCAACTTTTGACGAGAAGGTGTTCATCAGTGCAATTGCTTCCGCAGCCATGGAATTCAATGATCTGGTGTTGATTGGGCACTCCACCGGAGGAACATTAGCACTTGCGACTCTGTCAAGTCATCTGCCGACGCTCCGTTTGTTAGTGCTGGTCGCGGTGCCAAATCTGATAGACAGCTCCTACTTAGCCCGCTGGTGCGGCCATTCAAATTCTGGAAGCACCATATCATTGACCTCCCTTGCATCCTTGGCTTCTCTAGTTAATAGAACGAGTCCTCAAGTTCATTCTGGTAACTTCCCTGTCCTACTTCTGCATGGAGAAGCAGACGATTTGGTGCCCTGCGAAGAGGTACATCGGTGGAAACATGTTTTCAGTGGGCCAGTCAGAACTGTGTTAATTCCAAATGCAGGGCACCACGTTTTTCAAGGCGAAACTGCCGCTTTTGCACTTGATCTACTTGTACGCGCTGTTATGGATGCCTGTCATAATCCAACAGTAGAAGAGTTGGCGGCGTTGGCCAGACTTGTTGCAGAGGAACCTGAAGCAGCAAAATTTATTGACCGTTCATCAGGATCGACCAGACACCTAGCGACTTCTCCAAGCTCGATTTTGCTCAATGATCGGACACCCAAACTTCAGGAACTCGCCGACTGCGAACCCATTTTCGTCAACATTGAGATCACCACACGGTGTAACCTCCGTTGTGCCTTTTGCGCCAGTACTCCACGGTCGAAAGTGGTACAAGACATGCCGATAGCAGTATTTTGCCGCATTCTTGACCTGCTTCCACATGCCTACAGAGTCACCCTCGTTGGACTTGGCGAGCCACTACAACATCCTGAAATAGCAAATTTTGTAGCCGAAGCCGTAGCCAGGGATCGCCGGATTGCGCTTGTGACCAACGGTATGGAGTTGACGTCGGAAAAGAGTAAAGAATTGATCAAAGCTGGACTCCATGCCATCACCTTTAGTCTAGATACGATACGGCAAGAGATTGCTGATCAGGTTCGAGCTGGTTCGGATATGGAACTCATTCTGGCAAACATCCAAGAGTTTGGTCGAGTGGCTGATGGGGAGCGTAAATTGCCGCAGGCCATTTTTACAGCGGTTTCAACTGAGACTCTACCCCATCTGGAACAACTAATACGGAAGGCTGCAATTATTGGTGCAGATGTGATGGTGATGACTGACCTCAATTTTGCAAATAACATTCCTCTTACTCTCTGGAAATCTAGTCATGAGACTTCTAAAAAAATCTTACACAATGCCGTGCGCACTGCTTTTTCTCTTGGTCTTCCGATCCTGTCAGTACATTGTCTGGAAGAGTTGGCTTTGACGCAACGTTATCGGAAGCATCTGCTTGTACCCCCGTCTCAGCTTTTTGAACGTTCAGCCAGTAGAGCACATTGTTTTTCCCCTTGGCAGACC
>CAYQMO010000304.1:0-4323 GCA_964418315.1 uncultured Geobacter sp.
TTTTTAACACCATCTTGGTTCTGGGCTGGGACCTATCCTGAAAAAAAGTGACATCTTGATTGCACCTGCGAATCAGATGTTTTTCTGCTGTTAGAGTTCATCAGCGACCTTGGATGCCCTAAAACTCCGGAACAGCATGAAGTCATAGACGATCTTTAAAGTTCCGGCAATTATGAACGGGGCACCCAGAGAAAGGGACAGCAGAACACCGGCTATTGCCGGTGAAATTGATGCGCCGACCGAGCGGGCGATGCCGGTTATACCGGCCGCAGCGGAACGTTCATCCGGATCAACAACTGCCATGGTATATGCCTGGCGTGTCGGTACATCCATCTGGGAGATACTGAAGCGTAACAGCAGCATAGTGATGGCAAGAGAAAAATTAGGCATAAGCGGAACCAGAATCAGCAGAATATTCGACGGCAGATGGGTAAACACCATGGTGCGGATCAACCCGATTTTTTTCGCCAGCGGCACGGCGAGCAGCGCCGAAATACCTGCGAGCAGATTTGCTCCGAAGAATATGCTTCCCAACATCGCTTCATCACTGTTGAAGCGGACGTGGAACCAGTACGCCATGAAACTCTGCAGGACAAAGCCGCCGGCAAAGGCGTCAAGTGAGAAAAGCAGTGATAGCTTCGTTACAACTCCACGCGATTTATGCAGCCCGAAACGATGCGGCGACGAAGCTGCCAGAGATGAGGGAACAGCTTCAGATGCTCCGGTCAAGCCGGTGAAAACGAGTGCCAGCAGGCCACCGATAAGAGCATAGCCGCAGAGAATTACCCGATAGGAATCGAGTGGACTAAGACCTTGATATTGTAGCTCTTTGGCAAGAAAGCCTCCAATAAGGGCGCCTAAGGCAGTTGCCAGAGACCCAGCCAGATTATACCAGGCAAAGAGTCCCGTTCGCCGTTCTTTCGATACAAGTTGTGACAACATTGCCTGCTCAACCGGAAGAAACGGCCCGATTTCGTTGCCGCTCGGACTGATGACTCCGATGATCGCGGCAAGAATGAGCAGGAGCGGATTACTGGTCAGAATGAAGACCAGACCGGCCGCCATCATGAGCAGTGCACCAATGATCAAGGTTTTCCTGCGACCAAAGCGGTCTGCTGTCGTGGTAAGAAGTAGTGATATTCCGGCATCACCGACAAGTGTCAGCGAGAACAGGATCCCCATAAGAGCATCAGTGAAACCGGACTTTGAAAGATAGAGGGCAAGAACAACGGAGAGAAAACCATAACCGAAGAGCCTGAGGATTCGGGTTGTAAAAAGAAAAAAGATGTTTCGGTTCATTTCACAGGCCAGCCGGTCTCATAACCTTTTGGATAGAAATTCTCTTTTGTCCGGTTATAGTAGCCGAACTGTAGCTTCGGGAACTCTTTTTTAAGCCGCTGCAGCAGTCGGTACATGCCTATGCCCTTTCCCTGCACGTGCATCTCGCGATTATAATAGTCAGGATCAATTGAGAGGTTGCGCATCTGAATCATGTCGATGTTTGTATCGGAGACAAATTCAAGCAGCGCCTCAACCTCCTCAGGGGCATCTGAAACTCCGGGGGAAACAAGGTAGTTGATCATGGTGAAGCGATCCGCGTACTTGGCAATTTTTACCGACTTGACGACATCGGCAAAGGTATACCCATTTGGCCGATAGTAGCGGTTGTAGGTCTCCTCGCGCAGTGAGTTCATCGAAAAGCGGAACGAATCCATCCCCGCATCGCAGAGCAGTTGCACCCGTTCCGGAATCGAACCGTTTGAATTGAAATTGATAGTGCCGCGTGTAGTGCCGTTTTTCATGCGCTTGGTCGCTTCGGCAATGGTGCCTGTCTGCAGAATCGGATCGCCTTCACACCCCTGACCGTAGGATACAATGGCCTGCTCGGCCTGTTCCAAATGAGGGAGGGCGAGTTCGCAGATTTCCTCTGGTGTCGGGACAAAGCCGATCCGGTCGTGATTTGCAGGGCAGCATTCCGACGCCTGTAGACTGATGCAACCAAGACAGGCAGAGTTGCAGACCGGCGAGGTCGGCAGTGGCGCCTCCCAGCGACGATAAAAGAGGTTTTTGGCCGCAAAACAGTGATAATCGACGGCGCAGCGTGACAACTGCTCCAGCAGGCGGTTGCCTGGCATCTCCTTCAGCATCTTCCTGACCAGCGGATCAAGGATCCGGTCGTCATAGTTCACCGGATTCCAGTTGCTGTTGCTATCTACCTTGGTTGCTGCGACCACGAAACAGTCCTGCTCTTCGTCCCATCCGACAGCGGTATATGACCAGAGCGGCAGAAGTTCACTTTTCTTTGAGTAATCGCAAGCCGGCAGCAGGGTGCGCAGATAGCCGGGAGCCATGAAGGCGGAGACCGCCTGGATACTCTGACTCCGTTTTCCTTCACGCACGGTATCAACCATGATGAAGGTTTTTTTACGGGCATCCCATGCGATTGGCGGCATTGACGGCATGGTAAAAAGTTTGCTGTCTTCGGGGAGCGGTATCAGTTCGACATCTTCCGGCAGGGTTGGCAAAGAGCCGTTCATCCCGGCCATACAGAGTTCCGGGTGATCAAAGATATTTCCCTTATAATCGGCGTACAGCATTTTTGGCAGGCGTCGCGACACTGCGGTGCTCCTGTGTTTTACTTATGTATAACGATGAGCGCACTGCGTGGGAATGCAGTCAGGGCGCGCTGCGCCCTGTGTTCAGCAGAGTAGAGGATCGAAAAATTATGTTGTAAGTTTAAGATGAATATGGTTGCGAGAGCTCTGTTCCCTTCACTACGCTCTTCAAAACTTCCCGCAACTGAATGGGGTTGTATGGTTTGCTGATAAGCCCGGCTATTTTGTTGCTCCCTATTCGTGCAATGACTTCAACATCACCATAACCGCTCGAGACAATTATCGGCAGTTCGGGGTTGAGTTTTTTCAGCTCATTGAACAAATGACAACCATCCATAACCGGCATGCCCATATCTGTCACGACGAGAGTGATTTCTGTGGCGTTCTTCTTGTAAATTTCCAGCGCTTCCTTACCGTTGACGGCTTCCAGAACAGTGAAGCCGAACATTTCAAGAAAAGTTTTTGCAATGTCGCGAATCGGCTCTTCATCCTCTGCGAGCAGTATTGTGCCGCTTCCCTGCCATAGAGATGCTGGCTCGGATGCTGTTTGGGCTTCATCTGCGTCAGCGCTGCCGGCCGGAACCGGGAGATATACTTTGAAGGTTGTGCCCAGACCCGGCTGGCTGAAGAGCTGCAGTGCACCAGAATGCGATTTGATGATGCCGAGTACCGCCGACATTCCAAGTCCACGACCGGTAAATTTGGTAGTGTAGAATGGTTCGAAGATTCTCCATTTTGTGGCTTCATCCATGCCGCAGCCATTGTCTGTGACTTCCAGGCAGATGTATCCGCCAGGCGGGATCACTTTTCCGTGGTAATCCTCATACTCTTTACCAGCTAAAACCATAATCCTGGTGAGCGATACAGCAACTTCACCCTGCTCTGTGCTGATGGCTTCTGACGCATTGATAATCAGGTTCATGACTACCTGCCTGAGTTGGCTGGCATCACCATCTATAAGGGGAATTTTCGCAGAAAGGTCGGTTTTAATCACGGTATTCCGGGGCAGGGTAGCTTTCAGCATATTCACTATGTCGTCCACCATCGAAACCATATCGACCCTGGTTCTGGTGAGTTGGGCTTTGCCGGCATACGCCAGCATCTGGCGGCAGAGATCGGCGGCACGTTCGGCAGCTTTCTCGATTTCAGGAATATTCCTCTCGGCCGACTCATAATTCATCTTGGTCAGGCCGCAATACCCTATGATGGCCGCAAGGATGTTGTTGAAGTCGTGGGCTATGCCGCCTGAGAGTACACCCAGGCTTTCCAGCTTCTGAGTGTGTTGTAACTGCTGTTCGAGCAGCTCTCTCTCTTCTTCGGCTTGTCTCCGTTCGGTGATGTCCCGAATAAAAACCACCATCTTTCCGTCATCAATTTGCTGGTATTTGACGCTGACTTCGACATCAAATATGGTTCCATCTTTGCGACGGTGTCGGGATGTAAAGCGGGCATCGCCTTGTACAACTATCTGCTCAGTCTGCCTTATAACATCGTCGGATGTCATATTTGCTTCCAGGTCAGCAATAGTCATAGAGAGAAGTTCTTGCTCGCTATAGCCGCTCATTCGGCAGTATGACTCATTGACCTCCATGAGACGATTATCTATATCCGCCAGCCAAAAACCGTCGGTTGCGGCATGGAGAATATCACGGTAGCGCGCCTCACTTTGCCGCAGGGCCTCAAGATATTTTCTGTTCTCAATTTTTTG
>CAYQMO010000305.1:0-4273 GCA_964418315.1 uncultured Geobacter sp.
GGCACGCCATATCTCTTCGGCGCTTGACCGTAATGGCGGGAATATTGCTGCTACGGCACGGACGTTAGGAGTCGGCAGAAGCACGCTCTACAGGAAGTTACGAGGAATAATGATGGAAAGTTGAAGAATTCGTGATTAAGAGGGTTCTCATTTACTTCAGCTTCTCTTGCGGCAAAAAAACAAGTTCCCTTGGACGCTCACCTAATATTTCTTCAATAGCTGCCGCGTACATGTTTGCCAGCGGACTCCGTTGGTCATTCCATCGGCTGCAACCACCAACAGAACCGAGTGACCATCCAGCAGAACAGTCTTCACCTTTTCACCCACCCGCACTATATCCCGGTTCGTAACAGCACTTCCGTCAAGGGCCCGAACCTCATCGACGTCGGCACGGCCTCGAAGAGCGGCCACACTGACGAGGCCTCCAGTCTCAGTAAAGACAAGCTGCCCCCTCAGGCGGCCATCGTTGCCACCAAGGCGCAGACCTACTCCGGCGAGGGCACCGATAACCCCGTGCCCGGTACCGCCATGCTCTGAGAGATGGATTCCCGATCGCCGGGCAAGTTCATACGCGGCTTCCTTGGTCAGAACCGACTCTTTTGCCGATCTGCCGAAACCGATGAGTTCGCCTGAGTTGAGCAGGCCGCTAATATCTGCGACGCAGAGACCGGGATCCGATCCGGCAGCACTTTCCTTGACAAGAAATTCTGAGGAATAGCGGATTACGTTTTCCAGACAATTTTCCTTGATCTCAGCTGAGAAGCACATTGCGCTGTTATGTGAGGTGTACGGGACATCGGGATGCACCAACAACTGGTGACGGGTGACAAAACTGCTCTTTCCCCAGCCGTTACTTTCAAGATCGGCGGCAATTCGGGATGCCAGAACGCCGGTGCCGGGGCTCTCAAGGTTGTCGGTATCGTCAATACTGATCAGAATCTGCATCGTATAGTTCTCCTCTGTTTGGTTGTGCTGAAACGAAAGCAAAAGCCATACCGTTTTACGTAAAAGGGGGGAACGTTTTTGCAACGCCCCCCCCTTTTTGCACTCTTCTGCACATAATGCCGCCAACTTTACGCGTGCCCTTTATCAACTTCTACCTCTTTATCATCTTCCTCTTGATGTTTCGGCCCGCGCGACAGCTCAATCAACTCAGCGCCAACCGATTCGGCGATCTGCTTCAACTCGCTCATCCGCAAGTGCTGACCGTAGACCTTGAGATCGAGATCCGCCACAGCCACCAACGCATAACGCGGCTGTTTTGCACCGTCCTGCATCTTCGTTCTCTGTCTGTAAAAGATTTTTCCTGACATGATACTGTACCCCCTTTTCAGTGGTCCTCCCAGAGCAGTGCGGAGGATTTTGCCTACTGGCTGCAGTATAGCATCCTTTTTTCGCATTTTTACAGATTTATGCCAGTATCACGGTGCCGACCTTATCACCCCGGATCGCCCGTTCTATGTTGCCGCGTTTGTGTCCGTTGACGATACGTATTTCTTTGACGTTTACCGTATCTCGCAGAAGATGGAGCATTTTGTGTTCGAGCACCATATCCTCCATGTCCAGCTTGATCAAATCATCGGCAGAAATCTCCTCAATTAATTCTGCTTTCGGGTTGACTTTTGGATCTTCGGTAAAAAGACCGTCCACGTTCTTGACCAGGATGCAGCACTTTGCGCCAAGTACATCTGCCATCAGAAGCGCGCCGGTGTCGGTGCGGTGCGGTGGGATAAGTCCCATTGCCGGCGGATGCTCGAAGAGGCCGTACGGAGGCGTACCATGAACGACTGGCAGCAGTCCGAGATGAAGCAGAGTCGGCAAATCGAGGAGATCACCGCTCTTTATCCGCGAACCGCCCCATTTGGAGAGGAGCAGGGTAACGATTACCGCGTTCTGCTCGCTGATCTTCCCCGCCAGTTCGGCGAGGACGCCGGTCGGCATTCCGAGGTCAATACCGATGTCGAGGATGTGACGAACCCTGACGCCACCACCGGTGACGACCAGCATTTTGTGCTGCTTCGATAGTTCTCCAATCTCTTCCATGAGCGGCATAACAACCTCGCGACCGTAGTCGATTGCCCCATGTCCACCGATCTTGATGACATTCAGATCAGGAACGAGCCTGAGCGTGGGAGTGTCATTCTGCTGCCGCATAAGTCCTTTACGGACGAGGGTTTCACCCTGGAACTTGTTATTTACTTCATGTCGATGGGGCATACGCAATCTCCTTCTCGTTGTGAATTCTGATACAATAATGAACCATATCAGAAAAAGCATTTGAAACACAGAGCAACAGAGCAACAGAGAAAAACAAAGAAGAATTCGAGTTAAAACCAGCAAAAAAACTAACTAATTCTGGTCATGCCTGTTGTTAATAAAGCGGTTTTATTTCTCTGTTGCTCAGTTGCTCTGTGGTTCGTGAACTGCCGATCAGATTCAGCCCTTGCGGAACTGATGTACTGCAGTAGCTTTCATCAACGCATAAACCGTGCTGCCCGGTTTCAGCTGCAACTCCGCAAGCGACTGGTTTGTTACTGCGGCGACCAGCATAAAGCCGCAGTCGATATAGACCTTGTTATAAAGACCGAAGTGAACAATTTTGATCACCCTGCCTGAAAAAACATTGCGGGCACTGGTCTGCCGATCAGGATCGCTAGAGGTTAACACCACGTGCTCGGGATGGATACAGAAAGTTACGCATTCCCCCAGAGAACCCTCACCAAGGATCTCCATTGTATGAGTTCCAATTGTCAGCGAAAGCAGTCCGTTATTCGATTCAATAACGGTGCCGGCAAAGATATTCTCCATGCCGACAAACGAAGCGACAAACTCGTTTTCCGGTCGGCTCATAACTTCCGAAGGGATGCCTGCCTGGACGATAGTGCCATTCTGCATCACCGCCATATGATCCGCAAGCCTGAGCGCCTCTGTCTGATCGTGGGTTGTTATGATTGCTGCCGTTCCTGACTCACGCAGAACCTGCTCCAGATCCTCGGTGAGGGCCTGACGTGTTGGTGGATCGAGAGCCGCGAATGGTTCGTCGAGTAAAATCACTTCGGGACCGGTTGCAAAGGCTCGCGCGAGGCTGGTTCGTTGCGCTTCACCACCGGAAAGTTTGCGCGCCGAACGATCAGCAAGGTGAGCTATTCTGAAACGCTCCATACAGGTACCGACCTGTGTGCGGATTTCCTGCACTGGAACCCTTCTGATTTTTAGACCGGCTGCGACATTTTCATACACGGTGGTATCGAAGAGGAGCGGTTCCTGAAAGACCATAGCAATTTTACGCCGGAAGGAGGTTTCACCTTCGTCATAATTGAGCGGTTCACCTCTGAAGATGATCTGACCGGACGTAGGGCGGAGCAGGCAGGCCAGGCTGAGCATAAAGCTCGATTTTCCGGAGCCATTCGGGCCGATCAGTGCCATAGTCTCATGTTCATGGAGAGAGAACGATGGAACTCGGACGACATCAGCTCCACCCCGTGCGACAATCAGATCACGTGCCTCCAAAAGTGGGGTGGAGTCGGTCATCTCAGATGTTCAGAAGGTTGCGTAATTACATCAAAGATCAACATCATCACAGCCCCAGCGACTCCGGTTTTTTACCGGCATCAGGAAAAAAAAGTGGTGCGCCAAATTTGTCAACTCCAAAGGTGCGGATGATATCCTGGGTCTTCTTTGCCACCATGAAATCTGCAAAGGCCTTGCCTCCATGGGCGTTAACCTTGGGCCATTTGACCGTATTCAGTTCGATAACGTGATACACATTAAGCAGCTTGCCGTCACCCTCTACCAAAATTTCAAGCCCGAGTCCCTTTTTCAGCGACAGATAGGTGGCGCGGTCTGTCAACGTATACCCCTTCTTTTCGGCTGCAACATTCAGCGTCTGTCCCATGCCGAGGCCGGTCTGCTGATACCACTTCTGTCCTTCAGGACTGATAGCGGCGGCTTTCCAGAGCCCCTTTTCTTTTGCATGAGTGCCGGAATTATCACCACGGGAAGCGAAAACAGTCCCGCTCTGCGCGATGCGCTTCAGAGCATCAGCGGCAGTCGCCCCCTTGATTTTGGCCGGGTCAGAGGCAGGGCCGACAATGATAAAATCGTTGTGCATCACCAGACGGCGGGCGGAGCCAAATCCGTCCGTCATAAATTTTTTCTCGGCATCAGGGGAGTGTACCAGTAATACATCAGCTTCACCTTTCTCACCCATCTTCATCGCCTGGCCGGAACCTACCGATATGGTTTTTATCTGAAAGCCGCTCTCTTTCTCAAA
>CAYQMO010000306.1:0-4252 GCA_964418315.1 uncultured Geobacter sp.
TTACTCCTGTTATTGAAATTTTCTGTTGCAGGTCAGACCCCAAAGGTTTTCAAAATCTTTAGGGTCTATATATACAATTTACATGCCAAAGACTAATATATAAATTAGTCAATAATTACATGCTGTTATAAATCAAAAGTGGAAGTAGCATTTGCAGGGAGTGAAGCGACGTATGTTGACTAAAATAGAGGAATGGCGGGTAATTTACTGAAGTAGAAGAGTTATTTCCTATGCGACGCTTGTTGCTGCTGATGCAACTAACGTCTACCTGGCGCAGCGTGCCCAAACTGCGTTCCCACGCAGCGCGCGGGAACGAGGGCAGCAAATCACCTGAGGCGGGGGCGTTACAGCCTGTCAATCGGTTGGCGGCAGCCAGATATGGAGTGTCGCGCCGTGTCCGGTCTTACCTTTAGTTGCTTCATAATTGTACTGCACGGTAGGTAGCCAGATATTGAACAGGGCTCCTTTGCCGGGCGTCGATTCAGCACTAATGAATCCACCCAGCCGTAAAATGATGGTGTGGCAGAGTGCCAGACTTAACCCCACGCCATTTAGCTGGCCTCTTTGCTGCTTGGTGCTGAAATATGGATCAAAGATATGGGGTAGTGCTTCCGGAGCGATGCCGCTGCCGCTATCGGCCAACGAGATATGCAGGTAATCACCCGTTTCCAGCGGAAGTGCTTCATCCTCGGTTATTGACACTTCCCGCGCCTCAAGATGCAACGTTCCCCCATTTGGCATCGCTTCAAGCGAATTGGTCGCCAGACAGGAAAAAATAAGCTTCATCTGATGTTCAAAAAAACTGACATCAGGGATGTTACCGGGATAGTTCGCTGTGAAGACAACTGATGAGTTGAAGACGATATCCTTGATGAAAAGCTCGATAAGTGGCATCAGTTGACCACTCTGCATCTCTTCGCCGTAATCATCGCCGAGAATTTTTAACATCTGACCAAGCTTGTTTGATTCATCCGACAATTTTTCAATTCTATCGAGGCATTGAACAGCTTCTTTAATAGGGGCATTTTTGGCATGAAAGACGGATTCGAAAATTCCCTGCATCATGTTGTTATAGTCGCGGGCAATGCCGCTTGCAAGGGCGGCAACTATTTTGTGATGTTTCGACCACACTTCCCCGACTTCACGGCGATGCTGAAGTTTAAGCTGCTCTTCGGCTCTTAAGCGATGGACGCACTCAATCAGGCACTCGAACATCAGAAAGCTGTTGACCGGCTTGGTGACGTATTTATCGATGCCGATATTAACCGCCCGGAGCAGATAGTCGGTCTGTTCAAAAGCTGTTGTAACTATAATCGGCACCGATGGCTCAATACTGCGGATTTCGCTGGCCATGGTCAGGCCATCCATCATCGGCATGAGAATATCGGTAACCACAATATCCGGGCGATGCTTTTTAAATGCCTCCAGCCCTTCCACGCCATTGGCAGCGGTTATTAGAGTTCCAACCGGGCGGCGCAGGAATTCGCTGAACTGTTCCCTGGTGTCGAGATCATCTTCGACATACAGAACGGTGAGGGTTTTCAGAAAATATTGATCAAGTTTGTTGAGATCCATGTGTTACTCCTTTTCAATAATTGCTCAAAAAATTTTAAGGTGACACTAGCAAGTGGGGGTCACGCTGTAAGCGTTTGTTGAGAGCTTGTCGCGAGATGCCAAGCCTGAGCGCCGCAACACGTTGATTGCCTTCGGATACTTTGAGCGCATCTTTGATCAGGAACTCCTCGGCCTCATTCAGAGTTGGCATCCGACCAGAAGGCATCGACAACGATCTGTAGTTGATCTCGGAAGGTACGACAGGGGGTATGAGGCTGGCTGGTTTCAGTTTTGGTATAGAAAGTGTGCCGGGCGATGACGTTGCCACAGCATTGCTGATCATCCCCTTGAGCTCACGAATATTGCCTGGGAATCCGTATTGAAGAAGCTCTTCAATGGTTTCGGCAGAGGTGGGCGGAACAGGCCGACGCATCTCTTTAGCCGCTTCTCTGACAAAAAAATCGACCAGGTGAGGAATATCGTTTTTGCGCTCCCTGAGAGCGGGGAGATGGATATGATGAGAACAGAGCCGGTAGTAGAGGTCGCCACGGAATGTGCTATTTGCTAAAGATCTTTCAAGGTTGCAGTTGGTGGCGACAACATATCGTGCTGTAGAGGTTTTCAAACGATCCGAACCGAGTTGATAATATTCGCTCTCCTGCATAAGGCGCAGCAGTTTTACCTGCGACGCAGAGCTTAAATCGCCGATCTCATCAAGAAACAGTGTCCCCATGGCGGCCGTTTCGATCAGTCCTTTCCTGACACGGTCGGCTCCGGTAAAAGATCCTCGACCATGCCCGAACAGAGTATCCGAAAACATAATATCGTCAAGTCCG
This sequence comes from uncultured Geobacter sp., assembly GCA_964418315.1. Taxonomy (GTDB): domain Bacteria; phylum Desulfobacterota; class Desulfuromonadia; order Geobacterales; family Pseudopelobacteraceae; genus JACRCG01. The sequence continues at coordinate 2,391 of CAYQMO010000306.1, forward strand.
GCGACGTTCACAGAAACGAAGTCACCACTGCGCCCGCTGGCATTGTGAAGTGCCCTGGCGATCAGCTCCTTCCCGGTTCCGGTTTCGCCGGTGATCAAAACCGGTTGTGTTGTTGGTGCTATTACTTCCATGTATCTGAAAATGGATTGCATTTTTCTGTCACTTGTCACTATCGGAGCAAAAGCTGCTGTCGTATCTACCGATTGTGTAGTGGACATGTCATCTCCATCATTTGTTCTGGTACAATTAAAAGGGGGGCGAGTATTACACCGCCACCCCTGATCTATGATTACGACAGCAGGCTGTGTCTTTAGAGTATCCGGATGATGCTTTTGGCAAAATCATTTATTACGCTGTAGTGTACTTCAACACCATCGCGTTTGCCATCGATAATGCCTTTATTCTTCAGAAGTGCGAGATGTTGCGAAACAGTCGCTTGCGGCAGTCCGAGACACTCCCAGATATGTTTCACATTGCACTCCTGATTACAGAGCCCGGCTACAATCTTCAGTCGAATCGGGTGACCAAGTACCTTCAAAACATCAGCTTCCACCGCAAACATTTTATCCTTATTAAAGGTCATAGATAATCTCCAGTTTAATTTTGGAATATCATATATATGGATTTATAGTCAGTCAATCAAAATATCATCAAAATATCAGAGCAGAAATTAAAAAGGCAGAACAACGAATGTTTAATGGATGTGGAAATTGTTGATATAGCGTTTTTGTTGCAAATTCCACATCCCTAAACATTAAAACGGAAGTGCATGACATCTCCATCTTTAACGACATACTCTTTTCCTTCCAGGCGCATCAACCCTTTCTCTTTTGCCCCCGCTTCACCGTTGCACGAAATGTAATCATTAAAGCCGATCACTTCGGCACGGATAAACCCTTTCTCAAAATCGGTGTGGATCACGCCGGCCGCTTGCGGAGCCTTGGTTCCGTTTACGATGGTCCAGGCGCGAACTTCTTTGACGCCGGCAGTAAAATAGGTGATAAGGCCTAATAGCGCATAGCCGCTCCTGATAAGGCGATCAAGGCCGGCCTCGGCAAGTCCCATGTCATCAAGAAAGCCCTTCTTTTCAGTGTCGTCCAGTTCAGCTATCTCTGCTTCAAGTTTTCCGCAAATAACTACCACCCCGGCTCCCTCAGACGCCGCTATAGCATTGACCGTGGCAACATTAGGGTGCTTCCCCTCCAGATCATCCTCCGATACGTTTGCGACATACAGTACCGGTTTGTCTGTGAGGAGGTGCAGGTCGCGCATCCAGATTTTTTCATCATCACTTATGGCAACCCCTTGAAGTTTTTTGACCTGTTCCAGCAGGGCACGAACGCGAAGATAAAAAACAACTTCGTCCTTTGATTTCTGGTCACCGCTGCGTGCCAGCTTTTCGGCTCGCTGCAGTTTTTTCTCGATAGTGTCAAGGTCAGCCAGGGCAAGCTCCGTATTGATAATTTCAATATCGTTGGCAGGAGAGACACGGCCACTGACATGGAGGATGTTATCATCATCAAAACAGCGGACAACGTGAACAATGGCATCAACACTCCGGATGTGTCCCAGAAACTGGTTCCCGAGACCTTCACCCTGGCTGGCCCCTTTGACAAGACCGGCAATATCTACAAATTCAATGGTTGTAGGCTGAATTTTTTGCGGCTTGACGATCATTGCCAACTGTTCCATCCGGGGATCTGGCACCTGAACGATGCCGACATTCGGCTCAATCGTGCAAAAAGGATAATTTGCCGACTCGGCGCCGGCAGAGGTGAGAGCATTAAAAATGGTAGACTTTCCTACATTCGGTAATCCGACAATTCCGCAGTTGAAACCCATAGATATAACCTTCCAGAAAA
>CAYQMO010000307.1:0-4242 GCA_964418315.1 uncultured Geobacter sp.
AAGTCTATAACTATTCGTTATTATTGCAGATAAAGTCATTTCGGCCCGGCACTACATAGGATTCATGGTTATCAACCTCAACATCTCTCCTCCCTACACGATCGAAGCAGGTGCTGTTGGAATTCAAGACTTTCAGATCATTGTGGGCCCTTCCCTTGATGATCGGCGAGGTCCTTTTTATCAGAATGAAATGAAAACACGTGTGATCTTGAATGAAAGCTCCGATGAGTCAATCGATGCTGTGCTCCTGTTGATATTTGAGGAATTTTATCGAATCTCGGGCTACCCGAGACCCGAGGGTCTCTATGGCTTCCCAGCCCAAATATCGTAAAAATATACTTGCCCATGATTTATTTGCAACCTGCAAATCAATGCTTCAACAAAGCGCAATAGCGGGCAAACCAGTGTGCTCTCCCACGTTGGTCGCAGGAAGTGAATCAAATTTTGAAATGTGGACACTGACAGAATGGACGAAGAAAAAATTCAAGATATCAGAAGCATAAAGAAGCTTTTGGAAGATCAGAACAACTTCACAGCCTTAAGGAAGGTAATGCCGTTCATGCGTCCCTTTCTTAAACTACTGAGAGTTGATGTGTCTAAGATGGACGACGCTTTTGAAATATTGGATGCAATGAAAGATCAATTAAATAGACTCGCTACGACACCTGATAAATTCAATGATATTTTTTCACCTTTTGGTTGGATCATGTACGAGATGATGAACCTTGATGTGGCAGAGAAGGCAATATCATTGGCAGATATTGAAAGTATTGATGCAGCAGAGCAAGAGTTAGCCGATTACTACACGCCAGAGCAAGTTAGGTGGAGGCTCCTGACTATGTACGGAGTGAGGGCTTTCCACTCACGAATGGAGCTTGCTAACAAAGCACTAATTGATTATGGAGCTGATCGCTATCATGCATGTGTGCCAGTTGTATTAGCCTTACTTGACGGAATGATAAACGAAATACACGGCAAACAGAAAGGTTTACGCCGAGGTTTTTCTTCAGAAGAAGCAGACCTTGAGGCGTGGGACTCCATAGCTGGACATAGCAAAGGACTCAATGAAGTAAAAAAGATATTTAACACCGGAAGATATTCGACCGTGACGGAACCAATAACTATCCCGTACCGAAACGGTATCATGCATGGGATGGATTTAGGATACGACAATAAGATAGTAGCAGCCAAAACGTGGGCAGCACTCTTTGCTGCACGCGAGTGGGCAATGAAAGCTGAACTGGGTTTATTGGAAGAACAGCCAGAGGAACCAAAGAAATCATGGAAGGAAGTTTTTCACGTTATAGATGAGTTGAACAAGGTTAAAAAGTACCAGGGTGAATGGGTTCCACGTGAATGGACACCTGAAGAAGAAACTATGATCTTGGACAGGAATATATTCGACATCCAGACGCCTGAGCACACCCTTGCGGAATTTCTTCTTCTTTGGAAACAAAAAAATTATGGAAAGATGGGAAACCATCTTTCTCGATACATGAATGGACATGAGGTAAAGGCATTTCCAGCCCAAATTCGGGGCATTTACTGTAAGCTGCAGCTTACTTCTTTCAGAGTCGAAAGAATAGTTGAGACTGCTCCATCAATCACATTGGTCAGCGGTGATGTGGAGTACATCGACAATGGCGCGTCAGTTTCTAAAGGCATAACAGTGAGATTAATTGCCGAAACACCTGAAGATGACATGGCACTACGCATAACAAATGGAACGATTTGGCGAGTTATGGATATGAATATTCTGGCTGAGCGTTAGGATGTCGTGGTGCCAACAAAACGCGTCATCTATCATAAATAATGCCGCTACCAGCAAATCACGCGGCACGCCCTGATTTTAACATTCAACATTGTACATTTTACATTCACCATTCTCGCCTCCGGAGATACAAATGGCACGCAAACCTACTACCATCCAGACTACCTCCCAACAACTTGGCTCTATCGTCAAATCATCCCGCGACATCATGCGCAAGGACAAGGGGCTCTCCGGCGATATCGACCGGCTCCCCGTACTTACCTGGATCATGTTCCTCAAATTCCTTGATGACATGGAGCGAATTCGGGAGGAAGAAGCGATCCTTTCCGGTGAGAAGTTCCGACCGGCAATTGAGACACCGTATCGCTGGCGCGACTGGGCCGCACGGGAAGACGGCATAACCGGCGATGAGCTGATAGCCTTCGTCAATAACGATGAAGCGGTCCGTCCGGATGGAACCAGGGGCTCCGGGTTGTTCGCCTATCTGCGCGGGCTTCAAGGGATCAACGGCGGGGATCGGCGCGATGTCATTGCCACGGTCTTCAAGGGAACCATCAACCGGATGATCAATGGATATCTGCTACGGGATGTGATCAACAAGGTAAACGGCATTCATTTCACCTCGTCGGATGAAATCCATACCCTGAGCCACCTTTACGAATCTATGCTCAAGGAGATGCGCGACGCTGCCGGTGATGCTGGAGAGTTTTATACGCCGCGACCGGTTGTCCGCTTTATGGTTGAAGTCCTTGATCCCAAACTGGGAGAGACCATCCTTGACCCGGCCTGCGGCACAGGTGGCTTTCTAGTGGAGGCTTACAGTCACCTGGAGAATCAGTGCAAGACGGTCGAGGATCGTAAGACCCTTCAAGGGAACAGCATTTACGGTGGCGAAGCCAAGCCATTACCCTACCTACTGGTGCAGATGAACTTGCTGCTGCACGGCCTGGAATTTCCCAGAATCGACCCGGATAGCAGCCTCCGTTTTCCGCTCAATGAAATCGGCGACCGGGATCGGGTGGATGTCATCCTGACTAATCCCCCTTTTGGCGGTGAGGAAGAGAAAGGGATTCTCAACAACTTCCCCGCCGAAATGCAGACCTCGGAGACGACGCTCCTCTTTCTCCAGATGATTATGCACAAGCTTAATCGCCAGCCAAAGCCGGGCCGGGCCGGGGTGGTCGTCCCCAATGGCATGCTTTTCGGCGACGGCATCTGCGGGAGAATCAAGGAACGACTGATCAAGGATTTCAACCTGCATACCGTTGTGCGTCTGCCCAATGGCGTTTTTGCCCCGTATAAACCTGAACGAGCGGCAGTTGAAGGGGGTGGCTCATATAAAGGGATCTGGGCGGATCACTAACTCGGAATTTCAGGAACTTACAGGCTGTGCTCGCAAAACTGCTGCCCGTGACCTTGATGATCTTGTACAAAAGAGTGTTATTGTGCGTGTAGGTGAAAAACGGGGAAGCTACTACATTCTCACAGGGAAGAAATGAGACATGTTTGGGACATATGGGACATAATAGAGACAATAGGGACATTTTCGATTGAAGGGGCCAAAACACACAGCGTGCGTTTATGGTGTGCTTGGTTGGCAAATGCAAGGTGGTTGCCGACTATTTGAGGCAAGGAGTTCATCTTGAAAACTGGCAGAAATGATCCCTGCCCATGCGGCAGCGGGCTCAAATACAAAAAATGCTGCGCTGACAAACATTACGCCAGTGAACACCAGCGCGTCATGGGGCCGGCTATGGACGAGCTGAAGGAACTGCTCAAGGATAAGAGCTTCGGCTCGCTTGATGAAGCCAACGCATTTCTGTGTCAGCACAACCAGCAACGCAATCAGGCACCCAGCGACGATTTCCACGGCCTGTCTCCGGAACAGATGCACCGGTTTCTGCATTTTCCTTTTGATACACCCCACCTGATTATCTTCCCGTCCAGCCTCGACAGCCTTCTGCAAGCCCCGATTATATCCCTGTTCAATCTGTTGGCAGAGGGCATCGGCGATGACGGTCTGAAGGCGACCGCCACCGGCAACCTGCCGCGTAACTTCTGCCGGGAATCGGCCCAAAGTTACTATAGTGAAGAGGAATACCGGAGAATAATCGAGATTGGCGAGCTGAGAACAGAACCGGAATTCAGGGTAATGCATACAACCCGGCTGGTTGCCGAACTGGCCGGATTGATCAGAAAATACAAGGGGAAGTTTATCCTCAGCAGGGAGTGCCGGAAACTGCTGGCTGAACAGGAGCAATCGGGCATCTACTCGCGCTTGTTCCGGGCCTTTGTCAGGGAATACAACTGGGCCTATCAGGATCATCTGGGAGAAATTACCTTCATACAGCAGTCGTTTCTGTTCAGCCTCTATATGATGTCCAGATATGGCGGTGAGTGGCAGAGCAGTATCTTCTCACTACTGTCCGGTTAATAATTGAATAAATTCAGCTGCTTATATTTGGGTTGCT
>CAYQMO010000308.1:0-4225 GCA_964418315.1 uncultured Geobacter sp.
CTTGATGTTCAGGCCATACTCGCGGCTGTCAGTCGCAACGGCTACAATCGTGTGGCAGCGGCAAAAGAGCTGGGTATTCATAAAACCACTCTTTTTCGCAAAATAAGAAAACTTGGCATCATCCTTCCCGAACAGGATGGTCGCACCGTTCCAACCTCCATACAGTAGCGAAATTGCTCCCTCCACAACCTGCTATAGTTGCACACGTAGTACTAATCCATTCGTCACTTCATCTGTAATTGTAGCTGATATGCCCTGATATCAGTGTATTGAGCCCACTTTAGCCTCTCCATTTCTTGTTGGCACGCAGTATGCTCACTACAGACAATGTGGGATAAAAAGCGGCGTAGCGTTTTAGCTTTCTTAAGGAGACAAGCAATGAATGACAATCATGCCCACAGAGCAACTGGTTGGGCATCTCATGTTTCAGTAATTCTCTATTCTGCCTTATGCGGTATTGCCATATTGCACCTTTTGTCATCTCTGCCTCCACTCTACCAATCATATACGCTCTATCAACAGGCAAACCGCGTGCACCTTCTTAATGATGTCGGTGACAACCTTTATGCGGCTGTCGATAATCTGGGGTTTGAGCGGGGGCGCGTCAGCGTTGTTTTGACTGACGCCGGTCCCGTAGAAAAAATGGAAAACAACAGGAAGTTCATTGCAAAACGCAGGGCTGATGCTGATACAGCCTTGTTGCGTGCCTTTACCGGATTGAATGTTATGGCCTTTGAAAAAGTGGCACCTCAGATATCCGAAATTTTGCAGATCAAAGTTACTGTCGATGCATTGCGCACACAAACGGCAGCGGCGATGGTAGTACCCAAAAGTGACCGGGGGGAACAACTTCCTAAGCAGTGGTTTGCAGCGATGACACGCTATATTGAGAAAATTGAATCGCTGCTGCTGACAATTTCAAGTGATATCAGCGATGCTGACGGCATGATCGCAAGGTATTCGGCATTAAAGCAGGCAACGCTCTCACTGCGTAACAACGCCGGACCACAAATTTCCATTCTTTCCGGCACAATGCTGTCCCACGATCCCCTGGCAGCGGATCATGGCAAAAAAATAGAACAGCTCAAAATAATTAACGATAGTCTCTTCAATAACCTTGAAACCTTAAGCCACAATTTGGCAGCCTCTTCAATCCCTGAGGCGCTCAAGGAGTTGAAGAGGGGGTATTTTTCTGACTTTGTACCCTATCGTGACAAAACGTATCAGGCAGCTTTGCGTGGTGGACCATATCCCATTCCTCAACCTGAATTTCTGCAGGCGGGCGTAAAAGCTCTTGATCAGATTGCCGTATTCAATAACGTTATTGTTGAAGCGACAAAGCAGCACGCGGAATTCCACCGGAAAGATCTCAAACAGAAAATTTATATACAACTCCTGAGCAGTACAGGCTCTTTTGTACTTATCATCATGATTTTTTTCTATGTGCATTTTCGCATTATAGATCCGATGGCTAAACTGACGTTAGCCATTAGGCGCCTCTCTGCAAAGGATTTAAACATAGAAATTCCCTCCATCACGACAAATAATGAAATTGGCGAACTGGCTGCTGCGGTACATGTTTTCAGAAATATGACCATAAAAATTGATGATGACATGAAAGCCATGCAGAGTCTGCAGACTCGATTGCAGGAAAGCCATGATCTGCTTGCCACCCTTTCACACCAGATACCAGGCACCATCTATCAGTTCCAACTGTTTCCAGATGGCCGTTCCTGTTTTCCCTATGCCAGCGCTGCGATTTGCGAAACGTATGAAGTTACGCCTGAGGAAGTGCGCGAGGATGCTTCAAAGGTATTTGCACACCTGCATCCGGATGATTACAACGGCATTGTAGAGTCTATCAATGAGTCTGCACGTACATTGCAGCCTTGGGAGTACGATTATCGCGTGAAACTCCCGAAGCAAGGCGTCAAATGGCGGCATGGTTACTCGCGACCCGAGAGGCGTGACGATGGCAGTATTATCTGGCATGGATTTATCAACGACATCACCGCACAAAAACAGTTGGCGTTTGAACTGGCTGATGCGCGCAATACGGCAGAATCCGCCAATATCGCCAAAAGCCAATTCCTGGCCAACATGAGCCATGAAATCCGCACTCCGATGAACGGCTTACTCGGTATGACCCAACTTTTGGAAATGACTGAACTGACAGATGAGCAAAGGGAGTATACGACATCTCTCAAGCAGTGCGGTGCAAACCTGATGTCGCTGTTGTGTGACATTCTTGACCTGTCCAAAATTGAAGCAGGTAAAATAACAATTGAGTCGGTCGAATTCAGTCTAAAGCAATGTATCAAAGACATAATCTTAATGCAGAAATTCGCCTATTCTGAAAAAGGACTTATGCTTATTGTGAACGAATCAGGTGACATCCCCAATCTGTTGGTGGGTGACCAATTGCGTATTAAACAGATACTACTCAACCTGTTGGGCAATGCCGTCAAGTTTACGGCACAGGGACAGGTGGAACTGTCGACCAAAATAGTAGAGCGGCACGATACCTTTGTGCTCATGCAGATAGAGGTTCGCGATACCGGGATTGGTATTTCTCCTGAGTCGATAGATACCATTTTCAAACCGTTTACTCAGGAGGATGGTTCTACAAGCAGAAAGTTTGGTGGGACTGGACTCGGATTAACTATCAGTCTGCGTCTGGCAGAACTTCTAGGCGGCACCATACGGGTAGAAAGCACTCAGGGTGTCGGCAGTTGCTTTACCGTAACGCTTCCATTTTCCATCGGCAGGGAAACAACCACTATCCAGGATGATACCTCAATATCTACAGTTGTCTGGGATGACCCGCCACTGCAGATACTGTTCGCAGAAGACGATCAGGTCAACATCAAATTTGGGGCATCACTGCTCAAAAAATTGGGGTATGACGTCACTGTTGTTGAGAACGGCAGAGAGTGCATCGCCGCCTTGGAACGCGAAACATTCGATCTGGTGCTGATGGACATCCAGATGCCTATCATGAACGGTGAAGAGGCCCTGCGCGAAATCCGCGCAAAAGAGCAGGGAACAACAAAACGCCAACCTGTCATCGCCCTGACAGCGTTTGCCATGCGTGGTGATTTTGAGCGGTTTCTTGGGGAGGGTTTTGATGGTTATATATCAAAGCCTCTTATTACAAGGGAGCTGGTTACTGAAATTAAGCGAGTGCTAAATGTATCTGTATCCATACAGTAGCAATAGTGCTTCTGTAACTACCACCTACAGTAGCACATATAGGACTAAACGCTTCGTCACTTCATCTGTAATTATAGCTGATACCTCCTTATATCAGTGCGTTAGATCTTGTTCTACATCTCTCTTCATGTTGGCACACAGTATGCTTTTACATAGTTTAAGAGGCCTGACTGCTGAGACCAAAACGGCAGCAGTAATGCAACAGCAACTAAAATCAAAAGAGAGGAGGCTTATCGTGAGTGTTAAAATCTTTGGGATTAAGGGTGTGGGAGGAATAATAAGTATCGTCCTCCCCATCGTAATGTGGGCTGTTGACAGATTTTGGCAGAAAGAGAGTGTTTCAAAAATATGAATAGAGGAGGTTTATCATGGGATACAAACTATGTGGATTCAAAAGAGGCGGGGGAATTTTAGGTGTTTTAATCCCCATGGCATTGATATGGCTGGTCGGGAAAGTCTGGAAAGAAGTCGACAGCCAGTGAGAGCGAAGGCTGATCAGGTTATCACGGAGAAATTGTAAACTACCACCGGCAGTGAATCTCAGAAAGATATTCGTGTGTAACTGATTTTATATTTATGGCAGGATAATTGAGGAACAGGGCAGAAGTCCCCTCAATTAGCTTGCCGGCTCCACGAGAGTTCTGCTGCCCCGCTACCTTGGGGGTAGGAGAATATGCTATCAAAACTTCTTCAGACAGCCAACCTATTTCACCTTCTTTTTTTAATTGATTCAGAACTTGCCGTCATCAAGCGTTCAGCTCGCTGTCCCTATTGCGGCGGCCCTCTTCACCAATCGAACTATATGCGCCAACCCCGTGGCGGTCCAGTTGGGCTACCGGAGGAGTATTGCCTTCGGCGGAGTTTGTGCTGCGGTCGTGACGGTTGCCGCCGCAGGAGTATGCCGGAGTCATGTTTGTTCATGGGGCGGCGTGTGTACTGGCGGTGTGTTGTGCTGATAGCAACAGCTCTCATGCAACGACGGACTGCGAGTGTGAGCATTGGCCAGCTTTCC
>CAYQMO010000309.1:0-4219 GCA_964418315.1 uncultured Geobacter sp.
AATTGAAATCAGCTAGTTATGGGCGACCTAAAAATCTTTACCGGACAGTAGTGGCGTTGGAAGTCAAAAATTCGGTTCAGGTCCGACCGGAAGATCTTCGCGGTCTGAAAAGTTTTGGCGAAGATTTTCCGGAAAGCCATCGCTGGCTTTTGTATCGTGGGAGAGAGCGTCTTTTGCGAGATGGTATACTCTGTGTACCGTGTGAGGAGTTTCTGCTCAATTTGAAACCGAACGAGTTTCCAACGTGAACGAGAAAATTGAACGGCTGAATTAATATAATATGTGGCGCTAATGTACTTGAGGAGATCTGTAAAGCCAGTGATCCCAAACGTGCTAAACTACTATCACTTATTGGTAAAATTCAGACGGAGTATCTTGAACTTGATGAGGAGATTATTGCACTTGCAAAGCAATATATTGTGGAAGGGGTCATTCCGTAGACAAAACTTGAAGATGCGATGCATGCGGCTGTTGCCACTGTATTTGAAATGGATGCCCTGATAAGCTGGAATCTGAAGCACCTTGCCAATTTCAGGCGAATGGAGATGATAAATGGTATCAATCTTAAGCAGGGATATGGTAAACGACTGGAGTTGATAACTCCGATGGAGGTGTCTGATGAAGATCTATGACCGCTCACTGGAAGAAGTCTGGGAATGGAAGGAGCAAGTTTACGAGCAGTTAAAGGGATTTACTCCTGCTGAATATTTAGAAAAAATTGGTACGGATGCAAGAGCTGTTTTGAATGAGCATGGGATAAAGCTATGCGTGGCGCAGCGTAACGGCCTGCGTCGCTCAAATGCCAATGCTGCTCTTTGTGCAGAGAATGAGGCTTAATACAGTGGGAAGATGGAGATTGCCCTTGACGGGAGATAAAAATACTGTCCCTGGAATTATCACCAAAAAGGATATCACATCATGAAACAATGGTATGAAGAACTATTCGAGAACTACGGATTGAAATATGACAATGAGTGCTTTACCCAAGGCACCATCGGTGAATGCGATTTTATTGAAAAAGAGATTGGTTATGATAAAAGGTTGAGCATACTCGATATTGGCTGCGGAACAGGCAGGCATGCAATTGAGTTGACAAAAAGAGGCTATACTGTTGTGGGCGTCGATCTTTCAGATTCGCAGTTAGAAAGAGCACGACAAAAGGCGTCGATGGATAATTTGAAAATTCATTTCCAGAAGTGTGACGTCAGAAATCTTCCATTCTTGAATGAATTTGACTTGGTCATCATGATGTGCGAAGGAGGGTTCTCGCTGATGGAGACTGATGAAATGAATTATCAGATTCTACAGAATGCATCCAACGCCCTTAAGCAGAAAGGGAAACTGATATTCACAACTCTAAATGCCTTATTCCCCCTATTCCATTCCGTCAAAGACTTCCTTGATTCAAACAGAATAGAAGGGCACGCAAGATGCGACAGTATTTCATTCGATTTCATGACGTTCCGGGAACAAAACGAAATTCATGTTGAAGATGATCTTGGAAATAAGAAAATACTCCATTGTAACGAAAGGTATTATACGCCATCGGAAATAACTTGGCTTTTAAAAACCCTTTATTTCAATACGATTGACATTTTCGGTGCGAAGCTTGGTGCTTTTAGTCGGAATGACGGTTTATCGACTGAAGATTTTGAAATGCTCGTAATTGCAGAGAAATGATCGTGAAATGCTAACCAAACACAACAACGGTGAGCCCGCCGTGCTCTCACCGTTGGACGACAAGAGTAATACAAGCATCAGTCGGGCGGTTAAAATTAAGGCCGTTATTTGAAATTTGGAAGAGGCGTACTAATTTCTCTCAGGTAAGCCCCCGGCTTTGCCGGAGAATATTTACTGTTTCATACAAATATGACATGTGCATTCTGAGTATGATGATTTAATACTCCCTCAACAGCCTCTTTACTGAATTATTCGCGGGTCAAACAGGAGTAGAAGATGCCAAAGATGACTCCATTGTCTCAGAAGGTTTTGAAAATAACTCACCTTTTATTTGTCTGTTTATGGGTTGGCGGAGCATGTACCCTGTTGCTCCTCAAATTGGGTGTTCACCCTGAAAATGGATTAGCATTGCATGGGTTCGACCTGACCAGAAAATTTATTGACGACTTCATTGTTATTCCTGGTGCAGTTGGCTGCTTTTTGACAGGTCTTGTGTATTCAAGTTTTACTGGTTTTGGTTTTTTCAAAATACGCTGGATAACCGTCAAATGGGTTATCACCGTTGCAGGCATTTTGTTTGGCACCTTCTGGCTTGGGCCGTGGTTAAACAGCCTGCCTCCGTTATCAAAACAACTTGGTATGGAAGCCTTTGGTAATCCAGAGTATCAACATGCCGCTTCAATGAACTACTCCTGGAGCATTGTGCAGTTGTCATCAATTCTGTTCGCCGTCGTTATTTCGGTGTTAAAACCTTGGAAGAGTAAAAAGCTGCTTTTGAAAGCCGATTAAATACGGGCAGTATGGCGAGACCTACGCATTTGACAAAACCAGCAAGGTATTGCGGGCAAAGTTGCACTATGCACAGCAGAACAATGTAACATTGGTGCGCAATAAACCACTGAACCAGCGCATCAGGAGAGCTGATACATGAAACGAACTATCTACATTGAAACCAGTGTCATCAGTTATCGAGTGGCACGACCGAGCCGTGACATTATTGTACTTGCCCGCCAGGAAATAACCGCAGAATGGTGGGACAGCGTACTTCCTCATCTCGATGCGTATGTGTCACCCGTCGTACTTGATGAGATCTCAGGTGGAGACCAACAAGCGCAGACATTGCGACTGCAACTTGTAGCAAATATGCCACTGCTCGCAGTAGATGAACGCATTATCTCTCTTGCAGAGGCAATTTGTGAAGAAATCCGCCTGCCAGAGCGCGCGCAGGCTGATGCGTACCATATCGCTATACCTTCTGTGCATGGAATTGAGTATTTGGTAACATGGAATTGCAAACATATAGCCAACGCTTTCATGCTTCGAAAAATCGAACAGATTGTGCGAGCAAAAGGTTACACGATGCCGGTCGTATGCACCCCAGAAGAACTAATGGAGGAAATTCAAGATGAAAGATCCGATAGTTGATGAAGTCAGGCAAATACGCCTGAAAATTGAGCAAGATTGTGTGAATTCAGGAACTTCTTACAAAAACTATCTGTTAGCTATTCAGAAGCAATATGAAAATCGCTTGGTTCCACCTCCAACCAATCACACCCCAAGTAGAATTGGAGAACGTGCATAGGTTTAGTCGTGAAAAGATATAATGGCGAGAACACCGAATATCCAACCTCTACAATAAGGAGTTACATGGCGTATCCTTCAGTAAAAGACGTTGTTCCGGGTGATGACTATCTGCTTACAATATCTTTTGATAACGGTGAGAGTGGTTTTCTCGATATGAAGCCTATCCTTGATTTTGGCATTTTTCAGCGTATTAAAGATTATGATGCTTTCAGGCGGGTTCAAGTCTCGTTCGACACAATTGAATGGGATTGCGGGGTTGATCTCGATCCGGAATATGTTTACGCAAAATGTATAGCGAGTAAATCCGTATAATCAGAGGCAGGCGGATTAAGCAGATGGGGAGATGGCTTGGAAATACCTGACAACATAATCCGGATAGTTCTTGTCTATTACCCGAATGTGCAAGGTATTTATCTCTTCGGCTCCTGCATGACTGAAGATGAATGGCCGGAAAGTGATATTGACATTGCTTTGCTGCTGCCTCCGTTCGAGGCAAAGCTGGAGCGGTCACTTGCCATCAGTGACTGCGCTTTTGAATTGAGCCGGGCTTTTGACAAAAATGTTGACCTGCTCAATGCGCGTACCGTCTCAACAGTTTTCCAGAAAGAGATCGTTACCAAAGGAAGACTTTTATTCTGCTCAGATCGCTATGCCGTTGATGAATTTGAAATGTTGACGCTTTCCTATTACCAGAAACTGAACGAGGAACGGAGCGGGATTATTGAAGCTGCACTTGCTGACGGGAGATTCTACAATATATGAACGATATCGTCCTGAACAAAAAAGAAAGCATTGAACGCTGTATCAGCCAGGTACGGTCGTATTATGCAACAGCTTCAAACCTTGATTTTGAAGATGATTACATGAAGCAGGATAGCATTGCCATTAACCTGCAGCGAGCCTGTGAACAGTGCATTGATCTTGCAAATCATGCCATAAAAATACGTAAACTGGG
>CAYQMO010000310.1:0-4184 GCA_964418315.1 uncultured Geobacter sp.
GATCTGTTTCAACTGAAGGCGGAGAAAGTAGCCGCAGTCCCCGGATTCAGTCCGAAAACAGCTCGGCGACTTATAACAACACTCCTCGCCGCTGCTAATGTTGATTCTTTTCGCATTGTCACAGCCTTGAGCATTCCAGGTGCCGGTCCTAAGTCGATTCAACAATTATCCCGTCAGTTCAAATCGCTGAATACTCTCCTCATTGCTGAAGACAAAGAGTTTACTGCTCTTTCTACGCGTAATGCCCGTACAGCGATAACCATCCGCAATTTTTTCAAAACACCGGTGGGTGAGGAGTTGCTGATGAAATTTCGTCGGCTTGGTATTCTGTTGAATTAAGGCATATCTTCATACCCGAAACTGTGGTAACTATTCACATCAAACTGGAAATATAAGGAGAAATATTGATGGAAAAGCCAAATTATTCGTTCGAAAAGCGTAAGAAGGAGTTAGATCGCCAGAAAAAAAAGGATGAAAAAAAAGCTCGTAAGAACGAGCAGAATTCCGACGATACCGAACAGGAAGAGGGTGCTGAAGAGGCAGAAGTTGCACATGAAACCAAGAGTCCGGAGGAGTGACATGACCAGAAATACAAACATTGTAGTTTTGGACGCTTATACTATTAATCCGGGGGATAATCCCTGGGATTCAGTTGAAGCGTTGGGTAAATGTACCATCTACGACCGGACGCCGCCTGAACTGAAATTGGAGCGAGCCCGTGATGCGGAAATCATCCTTCTTAGCAAGGTCAAGCTGGATGAAGCTGCCTTGGATGCATTGCCGAAGCTTAAATATATCTCGATGCTGGCAACAGGTTACAATAATGTCGATGTTGCTGCTGCTGGACGGCGTGGTATCGCGGTTTCAAACGTCCCGGCGTATTCAACCGAATCGGTTGTCCAGACTACTTTTGCCTTGCTGTTGGAGCTAGCCATGCATGTTGGGCTGCACGATGCATCTGTGAAGGCAGGAGAGTGGATCAGTTGCCCGGATCACAGCTACTGGAAAACACCGCTGCTGGAGCTGGATGGTTTGACTCTGGGAATAGTCGGTTTTGGGACGATCGGAAGGGCGGTTGCACGGGTTGGAGCGGCCTTCGGGATGAAGATAATTGCGCATGCCCCACGTATTCCGCAGGATGCCGGGCCGGTTCCGGTAAGCTTTGTTCCGCTTGAAGAGCTGTTCGTTACGGCTGATGCCATTAGCCTTAACTGTCCACAGACTCCGGAAAATGGCGGTTTCGTCAACGCCCGACTGCTCGGCATGATGAAGTCGAGCGCTTTTCTCCTTAATCTGGCACGTGGCGGACTGGTAAATGAAGCGGATCTGGCGCAGGCGCTGCACTCAAGGCAGCTTGCCGGTGCAGGATTGGATGTTGTTGCCCATGAGCCGATGTTGGCTGATAATCCTTTACTGAAGGCTCCCAACTGCATTTTTACACCACACATTGCCTGGGCTTCGTTGGCCGCAAGGAAGCGTTTGATGGTGATTGTAACCGCCAATATCGCGTCTTATCTGGCCGGTACACCGATGAACGTAGTTAATCGGCAGTTTCTGAAGAAATAGCCGGATTTTCTCCTGTCGGCTTCTTCTTCCTTCTTTTGCGTTTTTTCTTTCCGCTGTTTTCCTCTCCGGTTTCTACAGCCGCATTTACGGCTTCCGGTTTGATCGCTGCCGGTTTGACACGAGGCACCGGCTTCTTTATTCCCCGATCACTCCCTCTGGCACTGCCTGGCTTATCCCGCTTGAGATCCTGTACCCGTTTCGGTCGTGCAGTTCGCACATGATTGAGGATATAAAGGTCATCATCAGCCCATTCTGTAGGGATCTTGGTCTTGATAAACTCTTCAATCGCTTCAAGAAAAAAGGCGCCATCCTCATCGGCGAGAGAAATGGCTTTACCTTCGGCACCGGCTCTGGCTGTACGCCCGATGCGGTGGACATAATCTTCACAATCCTGCGGCAGATCGTAATTGATAACGTGAGAGACGCCATCAATATGCAACCCGCGCGATGCGACGTCAGTCGCAATAAGAATCGGCAGAGTGCCATCCTTGAAGTCGTCAAGTATTTTCATACGCTTACGTTGCTCAACGTCTCCTGAAATAACTTTACAGGGAAAATTGTTCGCATTGAGGAGATTATGGAGATGTTCCGCTTCCCGCTTAGTGTTGATAAATATCATGGTTCGCGCCATGCCTTCACGCCGTAAAAGCCCTAATAGCAGGGGAAACTTCTCTTTACGGGAGCAATGGAACAGAAGCTGTTCCACTCGTTCAGCGGTCATGCTTTCAGGAGTTACTGATATTTTTGTCGGCGAGTTCATGAATTCGTACGCCAATTCCATAACCCGTGGGTTGAGTGTTGCTGAAAACATCATGTTCTGACGTTTTACGAACGGCGGCAGTTTGCGAAGAATAAAACGCAGGTCGGCAATGAAGCCAAGATCAAACATGCGGTCAGCTTCATCAATCACAAGAACTTCAATATATTTCAAGCTATAAATCTTTTGTTTAAGATAGTCGATCAAACGTCCCGGAGTTCCAACAATAATATCAGCGCCGTCAAGGAGTGCGTTCTTCTGCTTCATGTAATCGACGCCACCGTAAATAGCTTGAACAGCAAAACCACAATGGATGCCCAACTGTTTGGCATCAGCTTCGATTTGCATTACCAGTTCTCGGGTAGGTGCAAGAATTAACGCTCGTGGTCTCCCGGAGGGTGATCCATTGGTCAGTAGTCGGGTAAAAAGAGAAATCAGAAAAGCGGCTGTTTTGCCAGTTCCGGTTTGTGCCTGGCCGGCAATATCAGTTCCGGCAAGCGTAATCGGGAGAGTCTGTTCCTGGATAGGGGTGCATTCACTGAAGCCGACATCTGCGATACCACGAAGCACCAGAGCGGAAATCGGGAGTTCATCAAATCTCATATTGATCCTTTTTTTGAACTTAAATCACCTGTAACTTTGACACCATATACCGTGTAGTTGCTTCTGGCAATCGAAAGATGTTGTTTCTCTTCCGCAAAACAACGGTAAACCGGCCAAAAATGCTTTGACAAATCAGAAGCCATTCCTTTAATATGCCCCGAATTTACCAAAAGGACACCATCTTATGCAGGCTGCGCTCAATATAATAGGTGATGACCTTAAGCTGGTCGAACAGCAGTTCCGAAACGATCTGCAATCAGATGTACCCCTGATTCGTAAAGTTGGCGAGTACGTACTTTCCAGCGGCGGCAAGCGCATCCGTCCGGCCCTGCTGCTGCTTGCAGCCCGTTTAAGTGGCTATACTGCCGATAAGGCGGTTCCGCTTGCGAGTGTGGTTGAATTTATCCACACAGCCACACTGCTGCATGATGATGTCGTAGATAGCGCAACTTTGCGTCGTGGTCTGGCATCAGCAAACACACTCTGGGGCAATGAAGCGTCCGTTCTGGTCGGTGATTTTTTGTTTTCAAAATCATTCTCGCTCATGGTTGATGTAGGTAGCCTGGATGTTCTGCGTGTACTCTCATCTGCCACTACCGTCATCGCCGAGGGTGAGGTAATGCAGTTGCTCTGTACGGGTGAGCTTGATCTGACTGAGGAGCAGTACACAGATGTAATCCGCTCGAAGACGGCTATTTTGATGTCTGCCGCCTGCGAAGCTGGAGCAATTCTTGGAGCAGCAACACCTAGTCAACGGCAGGCACTGGCTGATTTTGGCCTTGATCTGGGCATTGCGTTCCAGTTGATGGATGATATCCTTGACTACGTTGCTACCGAGGAAGAATTTGGCAAGAGCATTGGTCACGACCTTGAAGAGGGTAAAATCACGCTGCCGTTAATCCACACACTACGCCAATGCACCGCTTCCGAGCGAGAAATGATCTCTTCTGTTGTGGAGTTGAATGAAATGTCGCTGGAGAACTTTCGGGCAGTATCTGGCTTGGTCAGGCAGTATGGCGGCATTGACTATACCATTACTAAAGCCCGT
Source organism: uncultured Geobacter sp. (assembly GCA_964418315.1). Taxonomy (GTDB): domain Bacteria; phylum Desulfobacterota; class Desulfuromonadia; order Geobacterales; family Pseudopelobacteraceae; genus JACRCG01. Next base: position 3,975 of record CAYQMO010000310.1, read on the forward strand.
TACCATGTGGGTCTTTGCCAAAGCCACCTCGAACAGTTTACCCATTCGCCAGTCCGTGAAGCACTGTTCGGTCTGTCAGAATATGTGGTAACTCGCAGCAAATAGTTCCGCTTCCAGTGTTTCCCTTATAGATGAGCTTGACAGCCATTTAACTCGTGGCGCAGCGCGCCACAACTGCATTCCCACGCAACGCATGGGAACGACAACTGC
>CAYQMO010000311.1:0-2802 GCA_964418315.1 uncultured Geobacter sp.
CGATATCGGATGCTGTCAATATACCCCGTCCGCTTGCGGCGGGGTTGTTGATTCCTCACGCCATGCGACTCGCCGTATGCAGCTCATTTCGAGAGGAATGAATTGCCATCATGTTTCACAACCATGCTGTTTTTTACGCATCCCGGAACAATTCAGTACAAATCACCAATGTCATAAGAGACAAAAGCTCTCAGCTTGATGTATTTCTGTTTTGATAATAATTCCTGAAATAGTGCTATATAGTGTTGATGATGCTGGTCTATTGCGGGTGGCGAAAAAGCTGTATTGTATACAGGATATTGAAGGGTTTATTGAGCTTGGTGAGAAATTCAGGCCTTCATGGAATGAACTATCATGAAACCTCCACTCTGTTACGCCCTTTTCTTTTAGCAACATAAAGCGCCTCATCGGCTCTTTTAATAATGCTTTCCATACCGCTGTCCTCAGGAAGGACTTGGGCTACACCAATGCTGATGGTTACTACTGACGCAAAGACACTGTTTCCTACAATCAAGCGGAGCTTCTCTGCAACTGTCATAGCGGTATCTATTGAAGTATTCAGCAGCATCACAACAAATTCATCTCCGCCGTATCGTGCCGCAACATCATTTATTCTGACGTCATTCTTCAATATCCGACCCAACTCACGTAATACGCTGTCGCCTACGACATGTCCAAGAGTGTCGTTGATCTCCTTGAAGTGGTCGATATCAAACAGCAATAGTGAAAAAACAGAGCCGTTCCGTCTTGATGCTGCTATCTCACGTTCAAGCACTGTATCTAGGTACTGGCGGTTATACAGCCCGGTAAGTGGGTCGGTTATGGAGAGAACGAACAGTTTGTCGGCATTTCTCTTAAGGCGCTGGCTTATCTCATATTTATGAAGGTTTGACTTGACCCTAGCCATCAGTTCAAGTGAATGTACCGGCTTGACAAGATAGTCGTCAGCACCGGTTTCTATCCCTTTGACCCTCGTTTCAAGATCGGTGAGGGAAGAAACTATGATGACCGGAATATTTTCAAACTCAGGCTTTGTCCGCAAGCTCGCCAAAAGATCGATTCCCGAGCCGTCAGGGAGAATCAAGTCAAGCAGGATTAGATCAGGAACAGTGCCGTCAAGCACTGTCTCTGCCTCCAAAATCGTTGCCGCAGTAATTACTTCATATCCGCCCGCACTGAGGATGGATCCACTGATTTTGGCGACAATTTTATCATCCTCCACAATGAGGATTATACTCTTTCCTCTGCGGCTGTTATCAGCCCCGGAAATATCATACGAAGCTGGTTCATATCTTGATAGCGCATCATCATTTAGGCGCTTGAGCTTCAGGAGAGAGCGTACCCGTGCAAGCAATTCCGCAGCTATCACCGGTTTGGTAAGGAAATCATCGGCGCCTGCATTTAGCCCTTCAACCTTGTCTTCCGTTCTCTCAAGAGAAGTGACAAGTATTATCGGGATTGCATTGGTTTCAGGGTCATTTCGCAGCAGTTTTGTCAACTCAATCCCGCCCATGACCGGCATCATCACATCAAGGAGGAGTATGTGCGGATTTTCTTCTCGGATCATCCGCAAGGCGGTGTCACAGTCAGATGCCCTGAAAACCTCATACCCGGCCTTTTCAAGAGTAGCAGCCATAATCCTGATATTTATCGGTTCGTCATCGACAACCAGCACTCTGTCCTTATGGATCATTTTGTCCCCTCATGCCTGAAACTATTTATACAGTTGCCGCCCCTTTTTAGCATCACTTGATTTGTCCGTCAATTGAGCTATGACCCAGACAGAGCCGATACGATCTCGGCGATGGTTTTCTGGGCAATATCGATGTCGAAATCCTCGACCTCCTGGCGCAGGTGCCGATAGAGCGGCGCGAGGCAGGATCGTTCGAGATCGCGCCCCCACGATCGCATTTAGGCATTGCATCGCCAATGTGTTTTTTTACAGATATGGTTGTAATGGTGTGCAAAAGTTTACTCCAGAAGAGATGGAAACTTGCTTTTATGGGGGACGAAAGTACGCCCGGCACAGGGTAACGTCAACACAATATAAGATTATCTGGGTGAATGTTAAGGAAAGCAGAGTTAGAAATTGCGTTGACTCCACTTTGCCCTTCGAGGCTCTTTTGCTTCACAAAAGAGAAATCACCATTATCCATCCCAGTACAAACCACCAATATTATCGGCTGTAATGAAGCTGATGCACTTGATGAACTTAATTTTACACTTTTTCTCAGCGAACAGCGCAGCAGTTGAATAATCCTGATAAAACGGCAAATACACCTTTTTCGTCATAATTGACGATAAAAAGCACCTTTTGCGTGATTTTATGCCGTTATTTGGCTGTAAGTGCCGTTTTAGATATTCGCCGTATCTCTTTGTATGAATGCAATAAATCACGTTCATCAAGTTCATCAGGTTCATTCGGTGCACCACCACACACTGCGTAACAGTCTCAGTGGCATCTCCTCATGTTTCATTTCATTCCGACCAATCCATCACTTCAGTAGTTCTCCATTCTCCATGTCTCGCGCACTAAACCTCCACGAAAAATACGTAATTTATATCGTAGTCGAAAAAACAAAACAGGAGGACTCTCAGTATGCAACATACCGTCTGTGAGCAGTGTTTTGAAACACTGAACGAAAGCAGTGCCTTGGGTACGACGCAACAACAAGTAATAAACGTTTCAGATGCACCACTTGATACACCACACGGTAGGGATCTTGATAAATCCTTCGATGCGCCTCGTTCCGTATTGCGTGACAAATCGGATCGTTCCCGAAAAATGCGGTTGGCTAGTCC
>CAYQMO010000311.1:2902-4169 GCA_964418315.1 uncultured Geobacter sp.
CGTCAACTTTCCGCATTGCTCCAGGAATTCGGTATTCACAGCAAAGATATGCGGTTTAACAAGAAAAGCTACAAGGGCTACCAAAAGGAGTGGTTTGTGGAGGCAAGGCGACGTTGTCGAAGCAAAGCGAAGGGATAAAGCGCAGCGGAAGTTGGGAAAATAGCAGAGATGGATTACTATATTTCTCGGTTATCGTAAAACGAATTTTCAGTTGCAGTCTACAGGTCAGCAATAAATTTCAGATTATCGAGTCTTCTCCAGCTTTGATCTCTTCTCGCACCGATACTAGCAGTTCTGCACATATGACAACCAATTCCTGTCGTAGAGCATCAGCCTCGGATGAAAGCGCAATATTCACTGATTCGGCAAAAATCTTGAATTTGGTAACGACACTTTCAAATTGTTCAATAGTGCAGTCCATCTGGCTTCCTTTCATGGTTGGTACAATCAAGTCATCAATGCGTTTTTCAATAAATTCAAGACCATCGATCAAAACCTCAATGGCTCTTCATATTGTTATCTGGCGGACCAGATCCCCTACTTTTACAAAGTACTCTTTCACATTGACAGGCATTATGGTGTTGTGGTCTCCACGTTCAAACACAACGAGTTCCTTAGGTTCATTGGCCCAATCGTAAAGCCGCTCGGCATGACTGACAGAGACCAGATCGTCATTACGGGTGTGCATAATCAGCACCCTGCCGGTAAATGATGTTATTTTTGCCTGCTGGTTAAGGAGTCGTTCGACCTCTCTTTTCAGTTCATCCATGGTAGCACCCACATGACGCGGTTCAATGCGAACCAGAATCCGTTCCAGAGGATCAGCCAGACCGCTCTCAATAATGAGACCTGCTGCCTGAGGATAGAGATAAGCGCCATGCAGTGCGTACAAGGAACCGAGTGAGCGTCCGAAAAAGATTATCTCTTCTGGCGGGATTTTGCTGACCTCAACAATCAGACGGACATCCTCCAGCATGGCGGCCAAGGTCGGTTCACCGCTCGACATACCGTAGCCTCGGTATTCAGCCAGCAACAAATTGGCTCCCAGTTCATCAATGCGCTGCTCAAAATCTCCCAGATAATCCTGAACGCTTTCACCGTTGCCATGAAAATGAATAATAGTGGGGAACTTATCTGAAACCCTCAGAAAGCGGCAGCCCAATCGATAGCCGTCTCCATTAACAAAGAACGGGTTATCAAAATGATTCGGCCAGGGGTAGAAATATTGAGCCGATAGGGTTGGATGATCGAGTATTGAATAGTTCAT
>CAYQMO010000312.1:0-4159 GCA_964418315.1 uncultured Geobacter sp.
CCCCTACCGCACCGAGAATTATTTCAACGGCGGGGTCATTTATGAGCTTCCCGGTAATGGCGACCGCTTTGACCTTGAAGTTACTCCACCGTTCGGCAGTGAAGTCGTGACTGTTTATGGCTCCACCTCACCTTTGGGCGAGATTGAAACAACTACAGCAGGCGGAGTGTTCGGCATCATGACGAAACCGACTGATGTTGCAGCAAACACGCGTGGAGTAAAGGTCAAATCCAATGCCAGCGGGGCAGCACTTCCGTCCGCTGCTGAGTTTGCAGAGGTCGGGGTTGAAGTGATAACAGGTGGAAAGTAAGAATCCAGCTTCTTAACAACAGCAGCAGGAGTACTCCTCTTATGCGGCATTTTACAATACAACCTGTTTCCAGGCTTATAATAGCAACTCAACTGCTATTCTCTCTGCTTCTCTTCGTGGCGTCACCTACCCAAGCCGCCCAGAAAAAAGCCAAAAAGACTACAGCCACAGCAACAGATGATCGTGGTCTTGCCGTTGTGGATAAGAACCGCGACGGTCGCAAGCGGATCGCGCTGGTCATCGGCAACAGCAGCTACGCCTCCTCCCCCCTAAGGAACCCTGCCAACGACGCCCGCGCCATGGCGCAAACCCTGCGCCGCCTCGGCTTCGAGGTCGACGAGCGCACCGACCTCGGCATCGTCGCCATGAACGAGGCCGTCGAAAAATTCGGTAGCAGACTCCACAGCGGGGGAGTCGGCCTGTTCTACTACGCCGGTCACGGCATGCAGGTGCATGGTAATAACTACCTGATCCCAGTGGACGCCAAGATCAGCGCCGAGAACGAGGTTCGCTACAAGGCCGTGGACGCCGGGCTGGTGCTGGCCAAGATGGAGCAGGCCAAGAGCGACGTCAACATCGTGGTGCTGGACGCCTGCCGGGACAACCCGTTCTCCCGCAGCTTCCGCAGCAGCAACCGCGGCCTGGCGAACATGGAAGCTCCGAACGGAACCTTCATCGCCTACGCCACCGCGCCGGGCAAGACGGCCGCAGACGGCAACGGGAAGAACGGACTCTATACCCAGGAGCTGGTTAGGGTGCTGGAGTCGCCGGGCCTAAAGCTAGAGGACGTCTTCAAGCGCGCCTCGAAGGGCGTGAAGGAGAAATCCGGCAACCAGCAGACTCCGTGGGTGGCATCCAATCTGGACGGGGACTTCTGGTTCGTGCCTCCCTCGAGCATGACAGACCTGAAACCTTCGCCGGTGCTGCCCCAGCCAGTGCAATCCACTCCGGTAGCAGAGCCGCAGTACGAGCCCCCTGCGCCCCACCCTGTAGCCTTCGATAGAATCGAGATGGTCAACATACACGGCGGTTGCTTCCAGATGGGGGATAATTTTGGTGATGGTTTTAGCGACGAGAAGCCGGTTCACGGGGTTTGCGTCAGTGACTTTGCGATCGGCAAGTATGAGGTGACGGTCGCCCAGTTTCGCTCCTTTGTTAATGCCACTGATTATAGCACTGAAGCGGAAAAAGGTGATGGCTGCTATGTTTTGACTGAGGGCGATTGGGCAAAAAATGCAAGTTTCAACTGGAAGAATCCGGGATTTTCTCAGGAAGACACCCATCCGGTGGCCTGCGTGTCATGGAACGATGCCACGACTTATATTCGTTGGTTGAGCGGCCAGAGCGGGAGGAAATATCGCCTGCGGACTGAGGCAGAGTGGGAATATGCGGCGCGTAGCGGCGGCAAGCGGGAAAGGTACAGCGGCGGTGACAATGTTTATGCTGTAGCCTGGTACAGTGGAAACAGTTGGTCCAAGACGCAACCGGTGGGGCAGAAGCAGGCGAACGGCTTGGGCATATATGACATGAGCGGCAATGTCTAGGAGTGGGTGCATGACCGGAAAGGAGCCTATTCAAGTGGCATGCAGCAGAATCCGCAGGGGCCATCATTGCACTCTTCCCGCGTGTTTCGTGGCGGCAGTTGGCTCAACGATGATAGGGTCGCGCGAGCAGCGGCCCGCTACAGCGATTCGGCGGGCTTTCGCAGCTACTACCTGGGTTTCCGCCTTGCTTCCCCAGTCCAGTGAGCCATGAAAACAGTAACCGCCGCAATAAACATTCGTGACCAGAAAGTTCTCCTGACTCGTCGTGGCAAATCCGAGAAACTTGCTGGCTACTGGGAGTTTCCAGGTGGCAAAGTCGAGGATGGTGAGACACTACAAGAGTGTCTTGAACGTGAGCTGTTGGAGGAGCTGGGTGTTGCTGCTGTGATTGGTGAGGTAATGGCTAAATCAGAATATCAATAAGATCATGGGTCGTTCTTGTTGGTAGGAATGTACGCCAATCTCTTATCAGATGATCTAAAACTGACAGTACATGACAAGGCTGAATGGGTTACGATCAGGGACTTGCTCTCGTATCAACTTGCTCCAGCAGATATCCCATTAGCAAAGCATCTACAAGCACAACTCCAACGCAAATATATCAATGAATGAACCGGGGGCAAGATATGATTGGACGTTTTACGATCGAACTTCCGAATGACTAATTAAGACGATATTTGACCTCGCCGAGACAAGGAGTAATCATAGACACCCGTAAAGTGATAGACGGTCAGGCAATAGGGATAATGTTTCTTCTTTGCATGATATGGGGGCTGCAACAAGTCGTACTCAAGGCCGCTGCATCGGATATTGCTCCACTCTTTCAGATCGCACTTCGATCTGGTATTGCCGCGCTCCTAGTGGTGATACTGATGCTCTTTCGAGGGGAACGACTGCTACTTAAAGACGGTACGTGGCGTCCTGGATTACTCGTCGGATTGCTTTTTGCACTTGAATTCCTTTTTGTTGGTGAAGGATTGCGCCATACCAGCGCCTCCCATGTAGTGGTTTTTCTGTATACCGCTCCCCTTTTTGCGGCTCTTGGCCTTCACTTGAAATTGCGTGTGGAACGATTGCAGCTATTCCAATGGTTTGGTATTTTGCTGGCGTTCACAGGTATTGCCATTGCGTTCTTTGGACGTAGTTCTACATCGGGCGGCGCACAATTAAGTACCCAGTGGGGTGACTTTCTGGCACTTCTCGCCGGGATTGCATGGGGAGCAACAACGGTGGTAATACGCTGCTCGCGACTCTCCACAACTTCAGCAAAACAGACATTGCTTTATCAACTTCTCGGTGCATTTGTCCTGTTGATTCCTGCAGCAATCTGGCTTGGGCAAACCGGTTTCAAAAGTACACCTCTTGCATGGGGAAGCCTGTTTTTCCATTCGCTGGTTGTGTCTTTTGCAAGTTTTCTTGTCTGGTTCTGGTTGCTGCGTAACTATTTAGCATCCAGGTTGGGGGTGTTTTCGTTTATGACACCGCTTTTTGGCATGGGTTTTGGTGTGTGGTTTTTAAACGAAACTCTTGATCCGATTTTTTTTATCGGTGCACTATTTGTCATTGCTGGTATCATACTGGTAAGCGGCTATGGATGGTTGAAGCAGATTTTTAGTGGCGTAGGACTGCGAACGTGAGAATGGGGAATCCAACACCGTCATCATCTACAAAAACCATAGTGGTTGCCTGCTTACGATGTAAAGCTTTTACCACTGCAATAGCGGATGTTAGAAGGGTATATGGACTGATATGGTTACAATGCAGTCAATAGGTGACAGCAGAGTTTACGCTTCTGTGAATTATAAGGATTTTTCAATTTATGACCTGCCCATACTGTAAAGAAATGATCCAAGACGGAGCTATCAAGTGTAAACATTGTGGTTCTATGCTTAATCTTGATCCGTATAACACAATCAACGTGGATAACATCTCTACTGACGAAATTCGTGCCTTCGTAGGATCAAACTCATATTATTACATCCAGAAATTTTCCAACTTCACCATAATGGGTCGAGAGAAGTTTAGCGTCACTTGGAACTGGTCATGTTGCTGGTTTACCTTCCTCTGGTTCCTCTATCGGAAAATGTACACTCTGGCTCTAATCTCATTCGTTGTCTTTTGTATACCAGGAATAAACTTCTTTTTGCACATCGTGGTCGGATGTATCGGAAACTACCTTTATTATCGGCATGTTAAAACTAAAATCGTTGAAATTAGATCAACAACATCATCACAGAACTTTCTGCCTGTCATCACTACTGTCCGGTTAATAATTGAATAAATTCAGCTGCTTATATTTGGGTTG
>CAYQMO010000313.1:0-4135 GCA_964418315.1 uncultured Geobacter sp.
CACCCCCACTTGTCCCATATCTCCGGTGTTAAACGGAGAAAAGGGGAAAGGACAGCTGAAGCGCAGAGGTAATCGTTCATCTCTGTGCGCTCTGTCTCTGAAATAGATTCATACCACCCAGTGGTGGTGTTGTTATCGTGCGTCCCGGTATAGACAATGCCATGCTTGACGTGATTGTGCGGGAGATAGGGATTGGAAGCCCCGGAGTCGAAAGCAAACTGCAGGATTTTCATGCCTGGAAAGTTGAAACGGTCGCGTAACGCTTCCACTTCAGGAGTGATTACACCTAAGTCCTCCGCAATTACAGGAAGGTTACCCAGAGCAGCATGCAGAGCATCGAACAGTTTCTCCCCCGGTCCGGTGACCCAGTGCCCTTCCTCAGCGGTCAATGACGTTGCCGGCACCTGCCAGGCGGCCTCAAGCCCTCGGAAATGATCGATACGGATAATATCAAACTGCTCAAACAGGGACTTGAAGCGATCGATCCACCACTGATAACCGTTTTGTGCCATAGCGTCCCAGTTGTAGTGTGGATTGCCCCAGAGTTGCCCGGTCGCGCTGAAATAATCGGGTGGAACTCCGGCTACGACGGTCGGGCTCCCATTTGAATCGAGCAGAAAGAGCTCGCGGTGGCTCCAGACGTCAGCAGAGTCATGTGCGACAAATATCGGAATATCTCCAATTATGGCAATATGCAGTTCATCTGCATAGTTGTGTATCTCCTTCCATTGCCGCGCAAACTGCCATTGCAGATATTTCTGAATTGCTATCTCGCCGCTCAGCTCTTCCGAAAATTTTTGATACATCTTGTCTGCAATATCTGCTGCCTCCAGAGGCCAGCAGTTCCAGCTTTTACCATCGAAGCGGAGTTTCAGAGCCATGAATAGAGCATAATCATGCAACCAGGAGGTTGTGTCACAGAACTCATGGAATTCACACATGCGCGGTGATTCCTTCCGGGAGAGAAACGCCGAAGCGGCCTGATAAAGCAGTGCCATTTTAGTTTCGATAACGGCTGTAAAATAAACACGATTTTCAGGATAATGATCGCCAACGGGGAGAAATGAGATATCTCCATCACTGACCAACTGTTCGGTGTCGATCAGGAGCGGATTTCCCCCGAACGCGGTGAAAGACGAATAGGGGGAGTTGCCACAGGCCGGGGGCGTCAGCGGCAGAATCTGCCAGTAAGACATCCCCATGTCGTGCAGCAGATCAATAAAACGTCTGGCATCGCTTCCCAGCGAGCCGATCCCGCCGGGACCGGGAAGCGACGTCGGGTGAAGCAGGATTCCGCAGCCACGTTTGTTCAGCATAGACATACTCCTTTACACATATGCAACTTGCAGTTACGAAATGATCCATATACGGACGAACTGGAACCAAGATGTTGTCCAAGGTTATGAATTAAACCAAAAGATTTATTTTTTTGCCGTTATCCGCCGTTATCCCTTTTATCCCTGTTAAATAATGATTTGCTTTTAACTTCAAAAGCTTTTTACAGGGATAAAGAAAGATAAAGGCGGATAAAACCTTTGAGATCAAAGACAGTTATCCAGTTGATAAATTGTTTAAACAGCCTTCAAGCCCTTATTTATGAGCTTTTGCGGATCGCCGAGAAGCTCTAACAGGGCTACTGGAAATACAGCCAGTATGTCCTTAAGTGCAAGGCTCAGCTGGCCTTCTTCCAGGTCGCAACGCAAAACTTCTCCGGTGAACAGGTTGCGATAACTGCGCGCCGCACTCTCCGTCGGCAGAATGATCCGGGTATCATGCCAGACGTCCGATCCAAGTGGCAGACCATCACTTTCCGTTATCAGGCGGCTGAAAAAACGAGGGGCAACCACAATAAACGAGCTGCCCTCAAATGAGCGTTCAAATGCGCAGATATGCACCGTGCATACACCCTCAACTTTGAGCGGCAGGTAGCTTCCGGATTCGAACAATGCACGGTTTTCTCGGCGAAAGTTGAGCGCTTTATAGGTCAGGTACAGTTTTACGCGTCCGTCATTACGAGTCGCAACCAGTTCACGAACTGTTTCAAGAAGCCCGGCGGCTGCTTCCTTCTGTAGCAGTTCATCCAGCAGTTGTTTCCTCAATGTGAAATCAACCGGTCGGCGGTTGTCAGGATCGACCAGGCTGAAATCCCATAATTCATTACCCTGATAAAAATCCGGCACCCCCGGCGAAGTGATCTTGAGAAGGGTCTGTGAAAGTGAATTGAATATGCCGCAGGCAGCCGTCAATTTCTGGAATACGGCAAAATCGTGAAGAAAACCGTTTTGCCCGGTTGCTGTTAGAATTGAATCTATGAATATCAGCACAGCATCTTCATACGGCACATTGGGATTGATCCAACTGCTATGAACCTTGGCTTCTCGCATGGCCTTCACCATGTACCCCTTGATCCGGTTACGAAACAGGGCAAACTCTTCATCATCAGGATTACAGAAGGGCCAAGTCCCGACCAGCGTCTGATAGAGCAGGTACTCTTCGTTGCGGTCTGGCGCCGGTTTATCATCGACCACCTTGGTGAATTTACGGTTTTGACGGTTCCAGCGGGTAAGCCCTTTGCTCCACTGATCGGGAATCTCGGAGAGAACATTGATGCGCGCCCGGACATCCTCACTCCGCTTGGTATCATGGGTCGATGTGGTCAGCATGGCCAGCGGACGGCTTCTGCAACGCTCGAAATTCTGGACATGAAATGCCTCCAGAGTGATGCCGAATCGCTCCGGGTTTCCTCCAACCTCATTGAGGGATACAAGCCGGTTGTATACATAAAAGGCGGAATCCTCGACACCTTTGGCCATGACCGGTCCGGTGATCTGCTGAAACCGTTTGACAAAATCGAGCCAGGATTTTTTATGTTCGGTGGAGGTATTGGCAGGAAAATGGAGTAGAAGAACATCCCTGATAAAATCAAATACTGATGCGCTGATAGCCGGATTGTGGCGCTTTGCACGGGTAATCGCCGCTTCGATGTGCTGACGGTCCGGCTCACTGATTTCAAAACTGTTGATGTACGTCCGGTAGACCGGAAAATGGGCAATGACGTCAACTATCGATTTGGTCAGGCTGTTGAGGGTAAAATCCCGCGTATGGCGGCTCTGTTCCGATATTTTGTTCAAATAGTGCCCGAGCATATTGATTTCACTGGACATAGCCACCTGCATAACCAGTTTTTTCTTGGCGAGGCTCACCTCCTGAAAGTCAATCCGCTGCTGCACAAAGTGTGTATAGAGTATGTCGAACGGCTTGGCATTCGAAGCGTCAACAAACAGACCGTTTACCTGCACAGCGAAATCGTACCCGGTGGTACCGAAGAGCGGCCAGTTGTCCGGAAGCTGCTCGGATTTGATGAGAATTTTCTCTCCGAGGATGTAGAATGGCTTGCAGGAAGCGGCCGAGTCGGCAGTCAGGACACTTTTGTTGCATGCCGCTTGAACTCTTTTGAAATACTCTTCTGGATCCAGCAAACCGTCAGCGTGGTCAATACGCAAACCGTTGATGCTCCCCGCCGCCACAAGTTTGAAGACAAGGCGGTGTATTTCTTCAAAAACAACCGGATCCTCCACCCTGATTGCGCCGAGAGAGTTGATGTCAAAAAATCTCCGGTAGTTGATCTCCTCGGTAGCTACCCGCCAATGGGCAATGCGATACACCTGCTCCAGAAGAAGCGACTCAAGAAGATCAAAACTGCGCGGCTCGCCAATTATTCCGTTGAAAGTGACTACATTGGCATCAATGAAATCCCTGATGGCACAGTCTCTCTGATACAGGTTAAGGAAGCGCCGTTTGATGACCACGGTCTCCCGGTAGCGCTCCAATACCAACTCCGGATTGAGCTCTGTGGTGGGCGGGAGATGTCCGAGCGCTGTTACGATACTGGTAAGTTCCTGAAGCTGAGGGTTGTTGGTGCCAAGGTCACGCTCCAGATCTGCGCCATGGAGTGTCAGAATACTACAACACGTTTTAGGGATAATCGGCAGCTTGTGTTCGTAGTAGTGAATAAAAAACGAACCTTCTTCAAAGGCGAGGGTCAGCTCCCCTTTTTCCAAGATCGTGCCGTATTGGTCACCCAGGATCGGAATCAGGATTTTGTTGTCCAGCTCTTTTTTGAGCGGATGCCAAT
>CAYQMO010000314.1:0-4135 GCA_964418315.1 uncultured Geobacter sp.
ATATTATCTGAGTTAAGTCATAAACATCGCCTTATCCTCTTTAACTCACTGTTTAGGCGGACAACGACCGTGCCCGGCCACACCGTAGGTCTGACCCTCGGTGGTTTTCCCCTCATTTTGTTTACGCTCTCACCAGCAGAATCACGCCCATCACCATCAGCGCTGTGCCGACCATCCGGGTAAAGGTGTATCCCTCTCTCAGCAGCCGAGCACCGGCAAACACCCCAAGCAGCATTGACAACTCTCGCACCGGGGCAACATAGCTAAGTGGAGCCAGTTTCATTGCGTACAACACCAATGTATAGGCAAGCGGGGAGAGTATCCCCACGGCAATTATGTACCGGCGATTCTGTGACCATTGCACATTTAGCAGGTGGAGTGAGCGGAGCGCGAGGGGGGCAAGCAGGGCGCTGCGAAGAGCAAGGCCAAGAATATAATAAATCACTGGCGACAACCCCAGCACCTTTACGGCGTAGCCATCGATAACCGTATAAGTAGCAATAAAAGCACCGGTCGCTGTCCCCCAAATCAACCCTTTTGACAAAAGTCCTTTGGTGTCGAGCAGGAATTGCGGAAAACCAGCTATAAGCAGTATGCCAACCAGTATGCAGGCTATGCCCCACCACCCTTGCACACTCGGAATCTCGCCAAGAATCAAAATAGCCCCGAAGACGGAGAACAGGGGGCCTGTGCCACGCGCCAAGGGATAAACTACCGAGAAATCGCTTGCCTGGTACCCCTTCTGTAGCACAATCGAATAAAGCACATGGACTGCGGCGCTGGCCAGAATAATCAAACAGACACTTATGGTGAATGGCTGCGGATCGAGAAACCAGGCAATGAGTCCGACGGGAACAGCGCACCCCAAGCTTACTAGCCCGAAGAGCCAAACGAATAGCACCCCTCCAGACGCCTTTTTAGCTAACAGATTCCATACTGCGTGTAGGAACGCACCTAAAATCACTAGGGCAAGCGCTTCAGAATTCATGATTCAAAATATCGGACGTCCTTTCTAGTCTTACAACGGTTCGCGCAGTTGACCCGTTCGGGCAGCTTCTCCGCCCGACCGGTTTTCTCTACTCATAAAGCAATACAGGGGGAATAAATAGGTGTCGAATAAATAGGGGTCGCGTCTACACAATTCAAATTCCATGCTTTTTCTGCGTTCCCATGCGCTGTGTGGGAACGCAGTTGTGGCTCGCTGCGCCACGAGTTAAAAATCAGTGAAGCCACATTATACAGCTATCTTCAACTTTTATCATTTCTGATTTCCTGATCCGGAACGCTATTTAGTTGTTTAAGTAAACCAAATTGACATATCTATGCCGCTTCATGGCTGCTTGGGTTTTGCCTGGGAGCACAGCAACGCAGATTTTCGCGTACCCACGCTCCGCGTCACATGCTCCCATCAGCTAAAATCACGGTTTCTGAAGATACGCATTAAAAGAACTGCGAGGATTGAAAGACAGAGACCAACACAAAAAAACAGATAGCCGATTGCCCGTCCTTCGCCCCACCCCCACAGATCTTTATTCTTCATCAACAAAATCAAGGCAAGGCCACCGAAGGTGCCAAGACCGCCGATGATGTAAAGTGCAAAGGAGATAATGGCAAGACCGATTCCCTTAATTTTGACCATTTGTCATCCCTCTCTTATTCATTCAACAGCTCCAGGGGAAATAAATAGGGGTCGGGAAATAAATAGGGGTCGCGTCTACACAATTCAAATTCCATTATTTTTTACCCCAGCTTCAACTCATCAAGCGATAACCGGTAACCGGGAAGGAGCTTTTCCAGGAAATAGATTACTTCAGGCAGGTTGCTTGCGGAGAGCTGTTCAAAATGCTCTTTTTCTGCACGGCGGAACTCTTTATTACCGCTCTTTCCCTCTTCAATGCACTTCGTCATCGCTGCAATTTTATCGGCAGCTTTTACCAGATGAACATACTCTTCCTGATCAGCGAAAAAAAACAGCGGTTCATACTCTCTGGCCAGTTCCGGCGGCAGCATCGCCAGCAGTTTTCGGCGAGCCGTGTCCTCTAACAGATGGAACGATCGCTTGAAATCGGGATTAAAGTGCTTGACCGGTGTCGGCATGTCACCGGTGAAAATCTCGCTGGTATCATGAAAAATTCCGTACAAAGCCGCGCGTGATGCGTCAAGTCTGCCTCCAAAATAGGTATTCCTGATCATTACCAGCGCATGGGCAATTATGGCTACATCCGGACTGTGCGCCTGGATATGTGTCGGACCCGCATTGCGCATCAAGCCCCAGCGACTGATGTAGCGCATGCGGGAGAGAAAAGCGAAAAAATCAAACTGTTCGGGTTTTACCGTTTCTTTCACTGTTACACCCGCTCGTACGGCTCGAATAACCGCTTGTATTCATCCAGCGCAAACCGGTCGGTCATTCCGGCAATATAATCGCACACAACCCGCTGCAGACCGAAACGCTCCAGACGTGACTGGTGTTTCGGTGGCAGCAGATTCGGGTAGCGCAGATATGTTTCAAATAATCTGGTGATAAAGACTTCTGCCTTAATCCGCATCTTGTCGACTTTGTAATGGCGGTACAGATTCTGGAACAGGAAGCGCTTAAGAAGCATATTTCGTTCGGTTATGTCGGGATTGAAATGCACGATCACACGGTTTTCTCGCCGGAGGTCTTCAAGTGATCTGATACCCAACCGTTCGATATGTGCCGCAGTGGTGGTGCATATATCTCCGATCAGCAGCCCTATCAAAGCACTTATTGTCTGAAATACAAGGCGTTTATCATCTATAGTCGGGTACTTGCGGAGGACTCCTGAGCAAACATCCCGCCACAGATCCACCTTCTCCAGCATTCCCAGAGTTATATATCCGGACTTCAAACCATCATCGATATCGTGATTGTTATAGGCGATCTCATCGGCATAATTAATGATCTGCCCTTCAAGCGTCGGTACAACGCCTGGCAAAAAATCTGCCATCACTTCGCTTGCGGAGTCGTATGGTGTCGAATGTTTTATTATTCCCTCACGCACCTCCCAGGTAAGGTTCAGTCCATTAAACCCTGGATATCTCTCTTCGAGTTCATCGACGACTCGAAAAGACTGCATGTTGTGCTCAAATCCTCCAAAGCCCTGCATCAGTCTGTTAAGAACGTCCTCGCCGGTATGGCCGAAAGGGGTGTGACCCAAATCATGGGATAGCGCCAGGGCTTCGGTAAGTTCTTCGTTCAAGTGTAGTTTTCTGGCGATTGCCCTGCCAATTTGTGCCACTTCAAGGGAATGAGTCAGGCGGGTGCGATAATAATCACCTTCATGATTGACAAAAACCTGCGTTTTATATTCGAGCCGTCTGAAAGCGGCACAGTGGATAATGCGATCACGGTCCCGTTCAAAAGCCGGTCGATTGTCACGATGCTCTTCAGGATGCTTGCGGCCACGTGAAGAGGCGCTTGTGCAGGCATAGCCAGCCAAATCGCTTCGTTCGGTCGAGTTGTCCATCAATGTCCTTTTTTGCTTAACGTATTTTTATGTTTTTTACCAGTCAGCCCAGCTATGGAGAGCACATCCGCTAACTGCATTTTCCAGACACCATCCGAATGAGACAACTTGAATTCGCGAGTTGTAGATGCATCTGCATTGGGAGCGCCCTCCAACCCTATCTTAACGTATACCGTGGCTTCGTTCTGTTTCTCGTTCAAAATTTTGAAATTCTCCATTTTCTGCCAGCAACAGGCGGGACGAGTCGTCGCCCCCTGCATTTTTTTTACAAAGGATTCGCGTGATGTTTTGCCGCGATGCGCCAACTGGTCAAAAAGCTGCTCAAAGCGCCCCTCACGCCAGGTATCAAGGGTATCAGACATGCTTTTTTCAAGGAGAGACTCAGCAAACGCCAAACTTCCAGATCCTAAACCGGTACTGAGAGCGATCATAACAACAGTTGCCGCAATAGATAACCTTGCCTTCATAATTACGCCCCCAATTTATTACTCAATACCATCGCCTCTAACTACTTAAACGTTCAGGATATCTACTGACAACCCCAAATCCGCGACCTGCCCCATTGCTTCCAGGTGAAGGAATTCACTCTTAAACAGTTCTTGCGCCACTCTCTGAATATCCTTGCTGTCGACCGCATCATAATT
>CAYQMO010000315.1:0-4108 GCA_964418315.1 uncultured Geobacter sp.
TTATTTGGTTTTCGCTAGCGGTCATTTGCCGTATATCGGGGATGCGCAATTTGATTTAGGTCACTACAACTACGCCAACATTGCGCTGGCAAGCTAACGAATTCAAAAGACTTAGGAAAGGAGAGTGTTATGGCTCAACCAACGATAAGCAATATAAGTCCGGGGAATATGGTCGTCCCGTTGTCAGCAATTATTGACCAACTTAAAAATAAGCTCACTTCTATAGAGATTGAAACGCTCCTCACGGCAATCCTCTCAAACAAGAAATCCGAGGTGCGCCCTGGCGATCTGATAACAGCGGATTTAATGAATCAGATTCTGAGCGATTTGCATAACCTGAACTTACAAATCGCAACGCTAAAAGGCAGTACAGCGCCGGAAAATCGACATAGCCAGGCTATTACAACGTTTTACGATACGTGGAGTTTCTATGGTTCACTAGTCAAAAATGGGGAGTTCCTACCCAACGTAACGTCAGCAAATGCCCTGCAATCCGCAACTAAAATTACCACCTATCTCCAGGACGTCATGTACGCAGCGATGTCGGGAGGAACCCTCGGGTATTACAGCGAATCTATCGGACTACTCGATGCATTTCGTCGACTTTATCTTAAACAACACGATGTTGTAGTGCTTTTTTCTGCTCCGATAGATGCCATTTTGGATACTACTGAACACAAAAAATTTGCAACCCTGCTTAACACGATTCTTGAACAGGATAATGCAATCGGAGAAATATCACTCAAGAAAGCACTGGATTCCTCCAACCTGGATGGAGCCATTGCCGCTCAGAACCGAATCAACGGTATGGTTCGAAATCAAAGCGGCGACATCACGACAGGTAATCTTGATGTCATTTACCAGGGGGCGGTCGGAAACACCGAAACACTTGTCATAGGCAACACTTTCCCTGTTTTTTACCGCTTCAGCGTCACCAACAAAACGAATCGAAACCTGGATGTCCAACTCAAAGCTGAGTTTTTGCCCCCAAGGCAAACTTGGTCAACCCAACTGTCGATTGTTGGCACGGATGGCAACGCACTTTCACAAATTACATTAGCCCCCTTTGATCCATCTAAACCAACTGATCAGAAGGCAACCAAAGAGGTTCGCATAGCTGTTACAACGCCTACAGGCGTCAGCAATAATGAAAAAGGGATTTTACAGTTAAGCGCATTTGTTCCAGCTCCCATCAACCGTCGTGCGCTTGCATCCAGACAATTGACTGTTGCAAACGCACCTATAAACCAGACCCCTGGTGTTGTCGAATATCTACCCGGGATACCTATAGTTTCCGGCGATCTTTCCAATGCAACCGAAATGACTCCCGTTACCATGGGGTTTGAGTTTAGCTTCGGTGCTTTACAGGGTCCTGCAAGCAGAAACTTCAGATTTCATCTGGACATTACCGCTCCAGGCAATCCAGATACATTTTTCTTCATAGAGTTCGGTCCTGCCAATGTGTCTATCGATGAAGTGGCTTCCACTACCGTAAAAAAGTCCAGTCTGTCGTTTGCAATGCAGGATGGATCGAAACGAAGCATAACCGCATCGATCACACCGCTCACCGGATCGATAAATCAAAGCCTGACATTTACTGCAAGGGTTGAATCCGCCACGGACGGCGTAGTAGTCCAAAGTCAACCTTTTACTATTTCTGTTAAAAATTAAGGGGGTATGCCATGAAAACCATCATGATAAGAAAAATGTTCACCTGGGCACTAGCGTTTGCCGGACTAGGTGTCAATTTATGGGCAAATGCCGGCCCGGGATACATGGGATTCCTCCTGAACGGCCCGACGGGAACCCAGGTTACCACAGGTGAGGCGGCATCCTACATGCGTCAGGGGTCTGATTGGGACGGAACTGCAGCACACGTTGTCAATAACATAGCGGTGCCCACTGTTGCTCAGATGTCGAAGGTTTCAACCTGGCGCGATGCGGCAAACTTGCATTTCAAATTTGAAATTCCTGATCAGACAACTCAAAAGCCGGATGGTACTTCGCTTGCTTGCGGCGATCAGATCATCGTGCAGATTGGCCCGGCCAATACGGCAGATACGACCCTGCAAGTTGGCAAGGAGTTTCGATTTCAGGTCGCGATTCAGAACAATCAGATTTCGGGAGGTGTACTGCTTTTCAAGCCGAACCCTATAGGTAATTGGAAAGGTTCTCCCGAAGCTACTACAACCGCTACCGCCAGTTTGACCGTTGCCAATCAAACGTATACAGTCGAATTACACATCCCGTTCACGGAGATTGGCAATCCAAATCCAGCGAATAATTTCGGGGTAGCGCTGGCAATTCTGAATGATCTTGGCCACAATCACGGTGCGGCACCTGTCGTTAACGAAGCGACAGGAACCACTTTCCCAATCGGCATGGGACTGCTTCCTGCGAGTGATCCGGTATTCAGCTGCGGTGTTCCAAACGCCCCAACACCGGAAACAGCATCGGGAAACTGGAAAAACCCTTCTACCTGGGGAACAGGTTATACCGATTTGGCGGCTGTAGCCGGAGATGTGACACTCGATCAGGGACCTCAATATTCACTCAGCCGAGCCATTCGGATTGGTCGCTGCTCAGTCCTAAATTTTAACGATATTGCCGAAGTGAGTCTGGCTAACTGGGAAAGCATTCAACAGAATGTTGCAAATAACTGGTATAAATTCAATTCGGACGGACCTTGTCGGATGACTATATGGATCGACGCTAAAGTTGCCGGAGCGGGTGTTGTGAAGAAACGTTTCATGGCCGTGTGGGGAAGACCCGGAATTGCTCCCCAGGAGTGGTTTTTTGCGGGATTAACTGAACCGGTTGCGATTTCGACACCCCATACTCCTGTAACGTTGATCTGGAATAAACCGACACCGGTAAACTTTACCGGGCATCCGTGCCTGATCGTTTATGTACTTCCTGAAACACTGACGGCTCAACAGATTGCAGACATAAAGGCGATCGACACCCAATCTAAGTTAGTCTCGGTCGTAAATAGCCTCGTAGTACCTCAAGGTGCGGAAAAGTCTGCTCAAATGAACTTTTCCAATCTCGCCCCCGGAACGGTTTGTACCGAAAATGCCTGCATGCCGCTCAGCAGCATGGATGGCGGAAAATTCGATTTAGCTCAATTGAGCTTCATCAACACTGCGAATGCACAGAGCTGGGGCGAACAGACGGGCAAAGAATGGCAACCGATCGACAAATCTATTAAAGATGACCGAGGAGAGGGTAAGCGAACCGGTCTGATTAGGGTTATCGCTCATGGATTCGGTATTGCCGAACCACAGGGAAACAAGCCCTATTCATACGTAGAAACGATCGGAGAAGTAGGCTGGGCGATACCTAGCAACTTATACGAAACCAAACCTCTAACCCTGGTATTCGAAAGGGCAAATCCTGCGAATACAGAAACGATGTTCGTAAACGGAAATGTAATCAATATTCCCTCACCACCCCGCGAGATTCTCATAGCATTGACAACCGATGTGCCACAAGGAATTCCTCAACCTAAGTTGGATACAGCCGTTTTGGCTGTATATGCCAAGACGCCTATGCAACCAGGGCAAGTGGCAACAACACAGATTGACATTCAACCGACAAACCCGGTTATTGCTGACGATCTGTCATGGTGGCAATGGTTGTTATTGATTTTGCTTATTCTGGCGACATTGTTCGTTCTTTGGCGTAAACGATAACTGTTCAGGCGATAGCCAACCCATGTTCGTCTTCGGCACTAATGTCGATAGCGTCCGGTTTCGTCATGTTCGCTTACAAGGTGCGACAGACGGACTGCGGTCGCGCCAGCGCTGCGAGACAGCGCTGGCCGGGCTTTCGACTGCCTCCCTCAGTTTGCCCTACAGGTCGCTATTGATCGTCAATCAACTGGCCCCAACGGTGCGACTGCAACTCGGTCATTTCGGCAGCCATCAGGCTTTTGGGCAAGCGGTGCAACAGGCGTTGGAACGCAATGCTTGCAACGCCAAACGTCCCTGGCTCAATCCAGATGCGGCCAACGCGAATGCGGTTTTATTTAGCGATGAATCCGAGCTAATGGCCTGCTTGCTGCGGGATTGGTTGCAGGGCTCGTTGGGGAATCGCTGGTGGTGGC
>CAYQMO010000316.1:0-4091 GCA_964418315.1 uncultured Geobacter sp.
TAACTGGAAACTATTCGACGCTCTTTACTGGAAACTTTTCAAAGCCGTTTGACACTACAGGGGCTTTGTTGAAGTCAATATTAAAGTGATGGCCGAAGTAATTACTATAGATCCAAAACCATCCAATTTTTTTAGGCGCGTTTTTATGTAAATTCTTATCGAGTGGAATAGGACTTTGCTTTACCCACGTTTTTAGATAAGCGTGCAACGCGTGTGAATTGGCGTCAAAGTTTTTCCAGGTTTTCACTAGAAACGGCTTTTATATATTCAAGCTTGCTGTCCAAGTATTTGTTTTTATTTAGAGTTCTAAATTTCCAACTCGCCGTTTAGTGGAAAATGTTCGATGCCGTTTTGCAATCGTAGGAGCTTAAAATGCCCCCAGGTGCAGATGAAACACGGCAGAAACTTCCCGATCAGAGCTACCAGACCTATCTGGCTGACCGTGACCGACTTAAAGAGGTGGAAGGACGGTTTGCTGAGTACGCACGCGGTTTGATGGATGCGATGGGCATGTATCACCCTTCTGATGCAGGAGGCGGGGGCTTTTTTCCTCACGGCGTTGTCGATGTGTCAGGAAAACAATTTACCGACCAAGAGCAGGGACCGAAGCGGCTGGCCGATGTAGGCTCATTCTTTCCGAATGAGCCAGACGCCTGCGAAGTCCTCGTAATCGAGACATCGGAGGAAGTAACCCTTGTTGCACCTGGAAGGGGGGGCGATGGTTGCGTTGAGGTTCGTGAGGATGCCCATTTGTTGGTATTCGGCAATATTGTTCGAATTCAAGGCAAGATCTCGGCGCCAGGAAAGCATATCGTCATTTTTGCGCGTTTGTTGTGTACGCAGGCGACCAATACCGAGCCGGCAGAGTTGAATGTTGATGGCAGGGATGTTGAAGATACCAGCGTACCCTGGCCCAGCGCAGCGGCGACGGGAGAAACCGGCGCGGCTGCCGTTCAGAAGTGGAATTATAACGTCAATGGTTTTGGCGACATTCTAACTGGTTATTGTTCGTGGAAACCGGTCGACGGGACTAATACTTCCGGTCCCGGGGACACCCCGGGAGGCAAAGGGAAAGCCGGCGAATCGGGTAAGACCGGTGCTAGCGGGAAGCCGGGCAATGCTGGTGGAGAGATTTATATTTTCTGCGATAGTGTTGAGGATTATTCTCGGCTGACGATCAGTTTCCGCGGCAGCAAAGGAGGTCGCGGCGGCCAGGGACAGAAAGGTGGCTGCGGAGGTCGTGGCGGTCTTAGTGCCGGAAAGAAACTAACAGTTCTTGCAATGCCAAATCTAGGTGACCCTACAACCGACTGGAAGGGTTACTCTGGGCTCCCTGGCGGACCTGGCGGCAATGGCGGTGACGGTGGCATCGGTGGACCAGGTGGTTGGGGTGGTCTCGGCGGCAACTGTATCTTGATTGCAAACACAAGTCGGGGAAGGAACTCCGAGATCAACTTCGTTGCTAGCCCAGGGGAAAACGGCGAGAGTGGACCGGGCGGAATAGCAGGAGACTTCGGACCAGACGGTGGGTGTGTGGATGACGTAGCACTCGGATACTACGCGGAACCGAGTATGTATAGTTTCAGTTATGCCCAATACTATCCCGGATATTGGCTGAGGGATAAAAATCTTAAGGAGTTGACGCCGAGAAATGGCATATCAGGTGAAGATCGCCTCCGCGCCCTCCTTGCGGCCGGTAATCCTCTTCCTCCCGAGCTCATTACCCCGTCGCCCAAATGGGGGCGCTGGCTTATGGTCCACAACGTCAACGAACCGGCTTCGGAAAATGCTGAGGAGGGTGCATTCAGCGAGCTGCGTGGCATAGCCTGTGTAAGCCATCTCCGTAAGATCATGGAGACTGCCCGTGTCCGGTATTTGACCTGGGATGTCTATCGATTTGGCTGTAACGCCGGTGCCGACGACAAACTGCATGAGCTTATAGAGTTACTCGATTTCCTGCGCCTTGGATTGCAACTGCTCAAGTTTATTTCTAATGAAGATGAAGCGGTGCGAGCCGGAATGGAAACGACTGTGGCGAGCATGTTCGCGCGAATCGCTCATCAGTTCGATTATTTCGGGAATTTGTGGAGTTATGTCCCCCTAGGCCCCCCTAAGGACAAGCTTGGGGAACTGATGCAAATGCTGATCGGGCTCAAAACCCGGGAAGACGACTACCTTGACTATCTAAAGGAGCTCAGCGCCCAACAGCTTTCACAGCACCGGCGGACAAACGCGCTGGCTGTCGCCGGCGAAAAAGTGGATGAGCTGAAAACGCCCCGAGACAACCTCCGCGCCCGGTTGCTCGATTTCGTTAAACAGGATACGGGTTTTATTGACGTTTCACAGAAACAGGTTTATGCCGCCAGAGACGCGTTGACCCCAATTTTGATTAACCTCAGGCACTGGGTTGAAACATGTTTCGGTCTAACCCCTGAAGATTTTATCGACTGTGTCTTCAACCTTGCTTTCGTTGGCGGTCCTGTCACCGAAAATGGCGCTGGAAAATACGTGCTTTCGGGCCATGGGGCGTTTACAACCCTAACGACATTAGGTAGCCAACTTGGGAAACTGATCAGCAAAGGTATGAATACGCTGCCAAATGACGAGGGACAGCCTGTCAACCGCAAACACGTATTACACAAAATTGACAGGTTCTCACAGACCCTTAGTAACCTGAATGTGGCTTACGAAGTTGTCAAGAATTCGCGTAATTCCGACGATCCATCGATGGTCAAGCTCGACGAAAGCAACACCTACCGCTTACTCGTCAGCCAGAAGGAGTTCAATAACCTACTCGATCAGTTCGCCACTACACCTGCCGCCCAGGCCGCCATGGATGCGATGGACGCCTATGTTGATTCGGTGCAAAGACACAATGCCGTGCTTGAGGCGTATAACGCAACAGTGGTCGATTATCTGCAGGTGGCTGCCGATTACAAAGTGGCTGCAGCGGATGTTCAAGCAATTAAAGCTATTCCAGGAGTAGATCCGAACCTTCCCGCGGAAACCGCTTTTGTCAACGCCATGTACAATAGGACGCGGGAACAGTGTATCGCACAATACTACCTCGCAAGCCGGGCTTTTTACTTCTGGTCACTGGAGCCGGATCGTGGGTTGTACGAGATCTTGCAGCTGAGCGGTCGTATCAACCACCTTGATTACAAGGTACTTCACGCTGCCGCTGACGAATTGTTCGTATCGCGTACCAAAACTATTCAGAGTTTGCTCGCGAAAGCTCCAGTGCGGCGCCCGCCCATCAAGGAGAAGTATGTTGGGACTGGTGTGATCTTTACCCTAAAACCCGGATACGCATTGCGACTTTTGACTGTATGGGACCAAAATCAAATCCCTGATAATGGCTGCGAAGTAGTGATTGTAAGTCTGGTCGGCGATCAGCTCCACATCCGCGTTTTTGATGAGCAAGGTAAGAAGCTCGAAGCGTCGGAGCATGACATAAGGCCGCAGCAAGATATGTCCGATTTGAAGAATATGTTGCTTAGTGCGGTCAGCGGTTATGAACTTGAAGTGCTGCAGAACTTGGATTCAATTGGCGAGTCGATTACTTTTCTGACGGGTTCAAAGAAACCGGTCAAACTACTGGACCCACTCGGATTTCAGCTTGAGTTGCACTCCGATGACAATCATATTCCAGAAACTGGCAAAGGCAAGATCGTCATAGGCATTAGTTTGGGCGGGGGCAACCTGGGATTTCTCATTCGAATATTCGACGAAGATGGGTTTAACCTGCCATTGAGCCACAGCCGAGTCGGTTTTGAGCTGAGGAGCCATTCAAAATCGACACCTGAAGAAAAACTTCTTTTTGATTTCTTGAAACAAACCCTGTTGCCGACGTCGCCAACCAATTATTTCCCAGCTCTCAGCACTGAGCATGAGATCATACGAATGGCTGCCAAAGTGGCTGGCGTATCTAATTTACCAAATCAGCTCACGCTAATGGTTGTGGCATCGGAAAACGAAATTCCTGCAAACACAAAGGGGTCTTGGCTTTTTGTGGCCTTGGTTCACGAATCGATTCATATAAGGATCTTCGACGACAGCGGTGAATGCATATGCGACAAATCCGAACTGGA
>CAYQMO010000317.1:0-4050 GCA_964418315.1 uncultured Geobacter sp.
CCGGATTGCAGCAAAACTACTGCAATCAAAAACAGACTAACGAGCACATGTAAATTGTAAGAACTATTAACATATCTGATCCTCTGGTATCATTTTTAAAGATTAGACCTATAGCACAGCAATTTACTGCATGTAAAGTTCTAAGTGAAAAATCTGAATATTCGAGAAACTCACCGGCAATAGAAACACCCCATATCCTGATCTGGTGCTAAAACGACATTGCAACTATTTTTAGTAGGCCGGATCAAGCGAAGCGGATCCGGCATCGATGCCGTGACCAACATTTATGCGCTTTCAAGACAGTGCCTCCTTCGCCCAAAGCGCCAGTTTTTCACGAAATATCTTTGCATTATGACGGATATCTACCGGAAATGCGGGATGAAAAAGGATCGCGCGGATGTTACGTGTGTGGGGATAGCGGCTGCCGAGTTCGAGAAGCTCTGAGCGAATCTGTTCCTGTTCCAACCTTCCGGTTTTCTTCTCCAGCTCCACACACAACACCGGTTGTTGGCTACCCGGCGTGCCGACTCCGACCAGCGCCGTTCGGAATACCGCTGGGTGGGTGTTAAACACCCCTTCCACCGGGATAGTGTACATGGTCTCCTTAGCGGTAACCACCCGGTGGGATTTGCGCCCGCAGAACCAGATTCGGCCACGCTTGTCCAGATAACCGACATCACCCATGCGGTGCCAGACACAGCCGTCGGAATCAGGTATTTTTGCCATGCTGGTCGCCTCGGGTCGGTTCAGGTAGCCCTGACTGACCTGCGGTCCGCGTACGGCGATCTCACCCACTTCCAGGGGAGGAAGCGCCAGGTCACTGCTCCATGCGGTTATCGGTATATCGCTGATCGGAATAATGGCAAGTGAAATACCCGCAACCGGTCGGCCGACACAGACGCCATGGCCCTGCCCGGTCATTGCACCTGTTTCGGCCAGTATCTCACGGCTGCCGATTGAGCTGACCGGCAGCGCCTCGGTAGCACCATAGGGAGTGAATATTTCGGCATCATCGGGCAGCAGCGCGGCAAAGCGTTTCAACACCGAGGCCGGAACCGGAGCACCGGCGGAAATCACCCGTTTGACATGAGGAAAGCTGCTACCGTGGGTTTCGCCAAAGCGGCCAACCCGATTCAGCAGGGCAGGGGAGCCGAACATGGTAGTGGCGGAATATTCGGCTGCCGGTTCGAGTATCATGCGCGGATCGACCGAGCCGGGGCGGGTGAAATCCATCTGCGGTATCAGTGCAGTCATACCGAGAGCCGGGGCAAACAGGGCAAAGAGCGGAAAAGTCGGCAGATCGATTTCGCCGGGGCGGATATCATACAACTCCCGCAAGGCATCAATCTGAGCCGCAAACGTGCCATGACTGTAGATTGCACCCTTGGGAGGCCCGGTGCTGCCGCTGGTAAACAGGATGGCGGCCAGGTCATCACGACAGGTTGCCACTGCGACAAATGGCAACGTCTGCGCCGAACCACGCAGCTTCTCAAGCGGTATGCCGCCCCAGAGTGATCCGCCACCTACGACAACATTAACACGTATGCTGTTGCGGCCCCAGCCGAGCAGGCGCCTTGCCACGTGCGCCTTGGGAATCCCGATGAACGCCTCCGGTGCAGCCTCGGCAAGGCACCCCTTCATGTTGTGTGCCCCGATGCCGGGATCAATGAACACCGGCACAGCCCCGGCTTTAAAAAGGGCAAAGGTAATGGAGAACAGTTCCGGAGATGGTGGAACCAGCAGCGCGACCCTGGTGCCGCGTCCAATGCCGATCCGTTGCAACCCGCTTGCGATCCGGTCACTCTCCTGATCCAGTTCCCGAAAGGTCAGGGAACGCTTTTCCTGTGGAAATATGATAGCAGGCGTATCTGGCTGGAGCCGAGCCATTTCAGTCAAAGGACGGGAGATGTTGACGATGTCGGTGCTGGTCGTATAGTCTATATTATTTCTACCAAACCCTGATCTTTTCATATATTCTCCTCTCCCATGATCAGTATCACTGATATTTTCATGAAGGGCACGGTGATGGAACACTTTATTCTGGAAGTCAACGAAACTGATGTGAAGCGAGAGCGTGAAAAGTCGCGAGAGCTTCGTAAGAGTCGCTGGTGGCAAAATCGCCTTGCACTAGGTGTTTGCCACTATTGCGGCGGAAGTTTTTCACCGGACGAACTGACAATGGATCACCTCGTACCGGTATCTCGGGGCGGGAAAGCGTCCCGTAACAATGTTGTGCCCGCATGCAAGGAGTGTAATAGCCGTAAAAAATATCTGCTCCCGATTGAGTGGGAAGAGTACCTTGCCAAACAGGATAACCAACCAATGGAGTCTTCTAAGTGAGTAAATTGAAAAGCCGCTATAAAGTAGTCATTTATGACTGTGATGGTGTGATTCTTGATTCGATGGAATCTAACTATATTTTTTACAATCGAGTCATGGAGTTTTTGGGAAGGCCAGAGATTGACCGGAACAACAGTGACGCAAAAAGGGTTCTTCACACCTATTCGTTCAATAATGTGATGGAGTATTTTTTTGCCGGTGATCTGCGTCGGGATGACGCCTTCCAGTTTGCCAAGACCATCCATTACCGTGATCTGATGCCGTTTATGAAGATGGAAGACGGTTTTGTCCAGGCTCTTGATCAACTGAAAGGGCAGACTGCTCTGGCAATTTGCACCAATCGGGCGACATCGATGGAAATGATAATCGATGATTTCGGCCTTGCGGGGTATTTCGATTATATCATGACCGCTGCGCAGGTAACCTACCCAAAGCCCCATCCGGAGCCGCTCCTGAAAGTATTAAAGCATTTCGGAGTTGCACCTGATGAGGCTCTTTTTATAGGTGACGGTGAAGTCGACATGCAGTCCGCACAGGGTGCCGGTGTTCCTTTCATCTCCTACAAATCCGACCTGCCTGGATTGGCGCGAATCGAACACCATTCAGAAATACTCCGGCATGTTTTCACACCGGTGTAGAAGAGACCCTACCGTACCAGCTTCGAGAGTTTTTTGAATTCATCACTCCCTGCGACTTTCAATAATTGAAAAAGTGTAGATTCCGTAGAGGTCGGAATCGCTCCGGCAAGAGTCATTGATTGAATTGCAGTTTCCCAGTTCTGTTTACTGCGACTCATAACGGCATCCCTGACAACATGAACATTCAGGCCGGCGTCACGAAGTTCGATCACCGTCTGCAGCACGCAGACATGCGTTTCCATACCGGTGATTATCACCTGACTTCTACCGGTCGCCTTGAGTTTTGCAACAAATTCCTGACTGCCGCAACAACTGAAAGCCATTTTCTCATAACATGGCGCGAGCGCCGCCTTTTCCTTCAGCTCCGGCAGCGTTGCTCCCAACCCTTTCACATACTGTTCGGTCAAAATTACCGGAATATTCAATTCGGCGGCACTATCCAGAAGTATGCCGATATTTTTCACACGGCTCTTCAGTACATCTTCATCCATCGCAACGCACAGTTTTTCCTGCACGTCAATTACTACCAGCACCGCTTTTTCACGATCCAGAAAAAAATTCTCTTTGATTGCCATCGTTGTCTCCCTTTAATCAAGTTCTACCGTTTCAGGTAGTCTGCAACACTCTTCAAGCTCTGAACTGTCATCTTCCAGAATAGTCAGCAACTGCATCACCAGTCGATAAGTGATTCCCCACAGCACCGGCATGTTGTCAACAGGAAGCTGTATTGCCGGTACACTTAACACTTTATCATCAAACGCTACAGAGCTCAAGGCACGTCGTTCAGGATCACGCAGGTCCGCGAGAGGAACCCAGAACAGATTTCGAACCTCTTCATTCAATGTCGGTTGCAGATGTCTCCTATCAACTGCAAAGAGACAACAGGAAACCCGTACCGGGAGGTTGGCACCAATGATGTCGGATAGGCGACCCAGGTAGGTCGCATCTATAAGATCAATGCCAGTTTCTTCCAGCGTTTCGCGGCATGCGGCCTGGCAGGGCAGCTCTCCATCTTCCATTTTGCCACCAGGGAAGGCGATATGTCCCGACCACGGATCCATGTCGTGAGCCG
>CAYQMO010000318.1:0-4007 GCA_964418315.1 uncultured Geobacter sp.
AATCAGAAGTCGAATCCGAAGTGGGGGGACGCCGAAGGCGAGAGGGGGTGGAGTAGCGCGACGGTAAATTGACGTAAAAAATTATGAAAAATATTTCAGAATTTTTTGAATAACAATGCGAAATTTAAATTCAAGATCGACGTTAACTGCTTGTCAAGTTGGTTGCGGGGGCGAAAAGTCAGGCCAAGTTGATCCGTAATCCTCAAGGCTTGGCTCACTGCAAATAACAGTTAGAAAGCTCCCTAGCGGATGCCATTTGACACGGGTCATTCCAACATATAAAAGAGCCATCGAGCGGGCATTATGGGCATGTTCAACGCATATTAACAAAAAGCGCGTTTCCCATCCCTTGAAACTATGCATTGTCGTTATTTTTACCCGGCCATCACCCATAAAAAATGCGAGCTTTTTTTGTCGATTAGATTGCGAGTGTTCATCAGTGAATGTGTGTATACACTGAATATTCCTTTCAGCTAATAATTGAACTATGGCCAGGCCCAATTTTTGGCTATCCACGAGTATAGTAACATCTGACATTGACAAATCAGATTGCTCGTGAGCAATCAGCATAAGCATTAATTCATGCGGTACGGTATTAGCGACTTCATTCTCAATTTGGCACCAACGTAGATGACAAGGTGACGAATCAACATCCAATTCCATTTGGCCATCAAACGTTGGTGTGGGGGGGAGATCAACATCGGGGTGTAAAAATCGTTTTCCATACTCACGGACGTGTTTAATCAGACATGATGGCAGGCGGTAACTGACATCCAGAGTTGCCCATCTACCTCCAACAAAACCCATGTCCATGCCGAGCATGTTATCGTCAGTCCATGCGCGCGCTGTTCCATATACATCTTGCGTCGCATCGGCGAACAGCAACATTTCTCCGCGCGGTCTGAGTACTTTACGAAGTAGCCGCCACCATTCGGGCAGAAAATCTTGACCTTCATCGACGAGAATCGCGTCATAGTTATCAACCACACCTTCGGTATCGCGATCGAGTATATCCCCAACTAATTTAACTAGTTTTTCAGTTGGTGGTGCATATTCTTCTAGACATTCCTCTGAGTGACCTCGCCAGAGTTCCAAGTATTCGTCTGCATGATCTGTTTCATCGCAGACACGCTTACACCAGTGGTGAAAATTGAGCCACGTTGCCAATTTTCTAGCGGGAGGATAATTTCGGACTGCGGAATCAGATAGGTAATTTAGCAGTGTGATGTTAAAAACCACGACAAGAACATCCTTACCTTCGGCTACCAGCCGAGCGGCGCGCGCTGCCAAGACTAGCGATTTACCAGAACCGGCTGGCCCCTTGATTTTTCGGAAACCAGATTCAGTTCTTGAACCAGCTAAGACTTTTTGTTTTATATCAAGCTCAATTGGGGTGCGCTGTGTTTTTGGGGCATCAGGCTCAACCAACCATAACCGAAGGTCAGAAGCCAATTCGGGACTCATAAACTGAGATTTTTCTTGCAAAGCTTCAGGAAAGACTTGCAGCAAGTCTCCACGCGCCAAGGCTTCACGGCCAGAAACAGGGTTGTATTGCTGCCATGCCAGCATATTTCGATGCTTAAGGCATGGTTTTAACAATTTTTCCACCTGCTGATCGTCAGCTGATGGAAAAATAATTCCGGCGGTGACTGCGGTAAAACCAAATTGATGATTCAGACGAGGGCAGTAAAGATTCTGAATCTCCTTTCTGTAACGGTAAACCTTTTCGACTGGGTTATCCTTGTGCAAAGAAAAAACCTTGCCATCTCTTTGCCCCATCAATAACGGCGACTTGCCAGGGCGTTGTTTAACCTCATAATGCATTGCGTCCAGGTTCCAGTTTTTGACTTCAAATACTGCAATACCGCCTTCTGGGTGCAGCAAGACAAAATCCGGACGCAAACCATTAAGGTGCGGCTGAATATAAATTTCCCATGCTTGTGGGAGATATTTATCGAAAAATTCAAGAACGCGCCATTCACCTTCTTCCAATGACTGACGCAGCGAATTCAACTCCGACCTTGGCGGTGATATGATGCGTGGCAAAGTTATGAACGCCCTTGGTGACTGGTTTATTTAATCAGATCGCGTATTGCTTAGGCAATATCGGTTTCACATTCAAGCCACAATCAACTAGCCGGCCCAAGTAAATATCGCGGCCCAAGATAGGCATTAACGCTTTCCAAATTCTTGAAGTGATCAAAGCCCGGTTTTTTGGGTTGGGCGCGTTGGGTGTTGCTTTCATAGACTGTCGTAGCTTCACCTTCAATCGTCACTCCAGTGGTCAACTGCGGGACGCTGGGCTTGCGTGGCCTTGTCGCTTCATTCATTTTGTGGCCGAGGTACATACGGGTGCCGATAGCAACAAAAATTCCAAACAGACCGCCAGTTATCGCGGTTGCAACAGCACCTGCGGCAGCAGCTACACCAGTCAACATCAACCGTTCTCCGCTACTCTCCAGCGCTGCATCCATAGACTTTTTGCCCCTCAATACCTGGTAGCCCTCAGTCAAGGCAATCAATGAAGCGGGAGCCATCATGCCAAGGCCATCAGCCAGATCATGCCCCGTATCCAGTGGCACGGCTTCTGTAATATGACCGGAGTAATCATGCACAGATGAAGAATCTGTACTGACTGTCCGGAGTTGATCCAACGCAGCAACGTCGCTGGTTGCCACAATGTGGATATCTGGATAGCGCTCAAGCGTTTCTTGGATGTAGCTGACTGAATCTGTCGCCTTGAGTTGAATCACATCGGCAATCGAGCCATCGCTGTTATGAATGCTCAAATCCCAACCGGGTTGAGTGGCGCTTTGCGCCAGCGCAGCAGTCTGACCAGGTTCCAAATGCCAATCGCCAACCCACTCCCCTTGATTCAGACGGTCACGTACATCGACCTCGAACAGCTTTCCTTTCCAGGCATTCAGCATGCCTTCCAGTTGCTGCTGCGAAGCTTCGTGCAATGTCTCGATGGGGACATTGGGGAAAGCCGCTTGGTAGGCCTCGCGCGCTTGTTCAGAAAGTTGATCAAGTTGGATTTCTTGCTGACCAAGTAGCGCCTCAAGGGCTACTGCAACGGCGATGGCATCACCAATATGTATTGCGTTGCGTTTGATGTAATCCGCAGCAACCTGTGACATTCCTTTGCGGATATCTGAATCCGTCGTCCATTGGTAACGATCGCGGTAATCGTGGGCCAGACGGCTTAAGGCATCCATTGGTTTATCCCGTACCAAAGCATAAGTCCGAAAAACAAAGCAACCGAAGCGATAGCCACTTTCCGTGTTGTGGCGTTGAACCGGTCAACTGCCATCTGGTGTGTGGCGATCTTCTGATCGAGCTGAGTTTGCAGTTCGAATACCATTTGCCGCTGGCTTTTCAAGTCTTCGGCTTGTTCATCCAGCAAGCGTTGCTGAATGCTCACGTAAGTCACAATCTTGGCCTGATTGCTATCCAGTTCCTGCTGCTTTAATTTCAGTAATGCACGCCCATTCCTGATCAAGTTATCAAGTTCACGTGATGCATCAGATTCTGTCTGGATCAGGCTTTCCTTTAGATTGGTAGCTTCTCTATGCAGAATGCTCAGACTATCTGTGGCTTCCTTCCTGGTTTCATCGTTAAGAAGCTTGGCCTCGCGGAGTAGGCGCGATGACTTGGTTTCAATGTCCTTTACCGCCGTCGTTGCTTGGTGATTAACGTGCTCAAGCACGCCCACTTGGTCAGCCGTACATTGGTCCAGCTTGCCCACCAAATGCTGCGTTGTGTCACGCAATTGGGATTCAACATCAGACTTCAGTGAAGTTAATTCCCGATGCATCCCCAGCAGCACAGCGCCATGGGTCTGGGCAAACTCATCAAGGCGGAAAGCGATGTCGTTATCAGTCATGGGGATTCGTTAAACGGCCTCAAGCAACGCTTCGGTGGCGGCGGTGGCGTAGGTGGCGGAGAGTGTTCGGGCGGCTTTGAGGCGAGCGGTGAGTTGGTCGCAGAGGGCCATGAATTCGTCG
>CAYQMO010000319.1:0-3980 GCA_964418315.1 uncultured Geobacter sp.
CCGGTTCCGGTGACGGTATGGAAGCGGAACTTACGAAACTTTTTGCCAAGTCGCTAGGCGTCAAGTATGAATTTGTCGAGAGCGATTGGGGGCCGCTTATTCAGGATCTGATCGGCAAAAAAGTGAAAGTTGTCAACGGCAAAGCGGAATTGCTTGAAGATGCTTCCGTAAGAGGCGATATTATTGCCAACGGCTTTACCATCATCCCCTGGCGTCAGCAGATCGTAAACTTCTCAACCCCGACATTTCCCAACCAGATCTGGCTGGTGGTGAGAAGCGACTCTCCAATCAAACCGATCAAGCCGACTAAAAACATCGAAAAAGATATCGAGTTAACCAAGGCCCTGATGAAAGGGCACAGCGTACTCACTCTGGAAAAAACCTGCCTCGACCCCGCGTTATATAAACTATCTGAGACCGGTGCTAACATTGTCGCTTTCAGGGGCAAGTTAAACGAAATCGCTCCGGCCATGCTGAACAAGGAAGCCGATATGACTATCCTTGATGTTCCGGACGCTCTGGTGGCGCTGGATAAATGGAAGGGGAAGATCAAAATCATCGGACCGGTCTCGGATAAGCAACTGATGGCGGCCGGCTTCTCAAAGGATTCACCAAAACTGCTCGAAGCCTACAATCTCTTTATCAAAAAGGCTCAGAGCGATGGCACATACCTTAAGCTCATCAAAAAATACTACCCAACGGCAAAAACCTACTTCCCGGAATTTTTTAAAGGCATGAAATAATCTAAAAACAGAGGGGGCGTTTTTAAATAACGTCCCCTTGCTACTTTCCATGTCAAAACTATACCATGCCATACAGCGTATCGCGCCTCTTCTACTTGGCCTTTCCCTGGTTACATACCTCGGTTTTCTGCTGACCGACCTCTATCGCTCACGAAGCGAACTGCAAAATTCAAGTCTTGCCAGGTTACTTGAAGATGCTGACAAACATTCACTATCCTTGAGCTATTTTTTTTCAGAACGGGTGAACGACCTGCAGGAACTGTCCGCCAATCGGGAACTCTCGGCCTATTTTGAGAACCTCGCACTTGGAATGTCGATGGAGTATGGTCTTGCAGCCAGCCTGGATGAAGCCAAGGCAGAGTTTACCGCTTTCCAGAAAAAGAAACGTCTGGGTGGTGTTAATATCTATAAGCGGGTCGTATTCCTTGATAGCGCCGGTCATAAGCTGCTTGATATTCACGATGAAAGCATTATTACCGGTAAGGGGGAGGAACGGGACTGGAGCCGCTATACCGTCAAGGGTACTGCCAAAATCACTTTTTTTGCCGAAGGAAGAGACCAAACCGCCACTATCATCGTATCCAAGCCATACATCTTCAAAGAGAAGAGAAACGGTCACATTCTGGCCTGGCTATCACCTGATGATATTCACCGCCATTTCCTTGCAAGAGGTGGTAACGGCAAGAATACGGTCGCCCTTCTGTTCGAAAAAAACTATCTTTACACATCCAAAGAGTCCGACCAGATTATAAGCCACGATCGTCTGCCGTTAGCAGACAACCTGAGTGAGCGGCGCCCGACCCACTTTCTCGTGCCCAGACCCGGCAAGGAATCTCTGGAGATGACGGCATTTAGAATTTCCATAGACAATACCCCGTTCGCCCTGGCAGCCTTCATACCAGCAAATGAAGTAAACGAGGATTCGCCGCTGCGACTTCTGGTAGTTACCGGCGGCATCGGTCTGCTGATACTCATCGGAGCAGTTGTGATAACCAGAAGCAGCATCCGCAATGCTGCTCTCAGCACCCGCCTGGAAGAGACCAGTATCAGGGAAAAGGCTATCGCAGAACAGAACATTCTGCTCCATGCTGCCAAAGAGGCTGCAGAAGCGGCCAACCGTGCCAAAAGTGAATTTTTGGCCAACATGAGCCACGAGATCCGCACCCCCATGAACGGCATCATCGGTATGATTGACCTGGTGATGGACACCGAATTAAGCCATGAACAGTCCGGCTATGCCCGTTCAATAAAAACTTCAGGAGACAATCTGCTTTCAATCATCAACGACCTCCTGGACTTCTCCAAAATCGAAGTTGGTCGCATCGACCTGGAAGAATCACCCTTCCTCCTGCGCAGTATGGTAGGCCAGACCCTGCGGACTCTCTCCGCCCGAGCCATCCAGAAAGGACTCGAAATAGTTTTCAATGTCGAACAGGAAGTACCGGACGCACTCCTCGGCGACCCCGGCAGACTTTGGCAAATCCTGATCAACCTCGTCGGCAATGCCATCAAATTTACCGAAACTGGTGACATCAGCATCGTCATCAGCCAGTTAAATCTTGCGCAGCAAACTGTACTGCTCAAGTTCGACGTAACCGACAAAGGCATCGGCATCACTCCAGAACAGCAGGGTCGCATCTTTGAAGCCTTTGAGCAGGGGGACGCCTCCACCACCAAACAGTTCGGCGGAACCGGTCTCGGACTTGCAATCTCAAAAAAACTGGTTGACCTCATGGGTGGAGATCTCACCGTTGACAGCATTCCCGGAGAAGGGAGCTGTTTCAGCTTCACCGCCCGGTTCGGTCTGCAGGAAGATACATCCGACAGCGCACCCGCAGCCCGAAGCCTTGCAGGAATTTCAGTACTCGTTGTCGACGACAACTCCATAAATCGCCAGCTTTTTGAAGGATTTCTGAAGCGGTGGAACATGAAAGTTCAGCTAGTATCGGATGCCGGCGAAGCTCTTGCTGTATTGGCGCGCCTGAAAGCAGCCGACACCCTGCCGCGACTGCTCCTGACAGATGTCAATATGCCCGGTATGAATGGCTGGCAACTGGTAGAACGGATACGTCAGGACGACGCCTACAACAGTGTTCAAATTATGATCATGCCCAGCGCCGGAATGCGTGGCGACGCCGGTCGCTGTAAAGAGCTGCGTGTCGAGGGCTACCTGACCAAACCGGTCATTATGGAAGAACTGCATGACTCCATGACCGCTGTCATCTGCGGCTACGAACTGCCGGTCAAGGAGTTGATCACCCGTCACAGCATGCGTGAAGGGCAATCGCGTCGCAACATCCTGATCGTAGACGACGTCGAGATTAACCGTGAACTGTTACGTATAACCCTCGAAAAACATGGTCATCGTATAACCATGGCTCAAAATGGACTCGAAGCCGTAGAACACTACTCCACCAACGACTATGACATAATCTTCATGGACATGCAGATGCCTCTGCTGGACGGTTACGGTGCCGTAGCTCGAATTCGTGCCATTGAAAAAGAGCGGCTATCAAAACGTACCCCGGTAATAGCCATGACCGCTTATGCCATGAAAGGCGACCGGGAAAAATGCCTGGCAGCCGACATGGATGCCTATCTTGCTAAGCCAGCCACACAGGCAGATATTATTACAACTCTCAACCAGCTTGTTTCAGGTCAGAGTTCACCGCATCCGGCAGAACAGACTGATTCAAGCAATCAGACAGATCCGGAAAATGACGTACCGGTCTTTAATCGTAACGAGTTGCTGGAGAGACTGGGAGGCCGCGAGGAGATGCTCGGGCGCTTCATCGGAATGTTTACCAAAAACGTCAACGGTTATATGGAACTGCTCCACTCCGCCATTGAGCTTGGTGATGGCGAGCAGATACGCATTCAGGCTCACACAATCAAGGGTGCAGCCGCCAACATCGCCGCTCACCGCATACGGGAATCCGCCTTTGCCATGGAAACTTTAGGCCGGGAAGGGAAACTTGATGAGGTAGCTGCTCTGTTCCAGCAGCTAACAAAAGAAATCGAAGATTTTCAGCAGATGACTTCGTTGTAGCGGACAGGTGACAATTAATCAGTCAGTAGGAAACGACAATGCGCAGATGCGAGGAACAATAATTATGAACTCGATCCTGATCATTGAGGACGACAATATAGCCCGATTGTTTATGGAAAAAGTCCTTTTATTTGAAGGATTTGATATTCGAGTAGCCACAGACGGAGAATCGGGCGTAGCCTCACTGC
>CAYQMO010000320.1:0-3964 GCA_964418315.1 uncultured Geobacter sp.
ATTTGGTCGGGGTGCTCGCCATAGGCTGGGCTTTACTGGCGGCGCTGCTGTTTTCACTAATCAAAAAAAATATTGACTGACACCTTGGTTATTGCAAAATATAAGATAAGTAGGTAAATTCGTCGTCCCATTTTAGTTTGCCGGGAAATGCAGCATATACAATTAAAGGAGAACCTGTATGCAACATCTACAATGCCCCAGTACAATGACTGTCGCCGGACATAAAGCGGGACATGGAGCCGGATTCAAGGCGGCGACATGCTGCAAGACGGTGGGAACAGGTCTCTCCGGAAAAGGGCTCTGCTTAGGTCTCGGACTTGGCCTGGGAGTCTGGGGGCCTATCGGCCTTGTCGGTATCGGTGTCGTAGGCGGCTACTATTATTGGAAAAAAGTTCATGAGATGCTTGATTGAGTCAAAGCAGAATCAGTCGGAAAAATACTATTAAGGAGGAGCGCATGTCTCCATCTACTATTGAAAACATGAAAAAAGAGGCAACTGAAGATATTCGTGAGGTTATGCAAACGCTTGAAAAGACTCATACCGGTATTACGGAAGGGGTGGCAGCCTCAGTTGGCGCCGGTGCCGGTGCGGTTGGTTCGATTGCGGCATTGTCATCTCTTGGCACAGTTTCCGGATTGTCGGCTGCCGGAGTTACGACAGGACTTGCCGCTGCCGGTGGTCTAGTAGGCGGAGGGATGCTGGTCGGTGTCGGTGTTCTTGCCGCTCCTGTTGCCGCCCTGGGGGTCGTCGGCTACACGCTGGCAAATATTCGGAAAAAAACTATTAAAACCGCCGCGCTTGGACTGGCAGTGAAAAAAATCTGCGATGTCCAGACACGCTTGCTGCAGCATGAAGAGCATTTCAAGGAAGAGCTTGCCGAGATCAACACCACACTCGAAATACTTACCCGCATGAAAGCTTGAAGGAAAACGTGTGGAATAAGGGCTCCGGCCTGATTACGAAATCGATAATCAGGCGCATATTCAACATCAAGATGGAGAGGTATGGTCAAATGCTCAAGCTCGATATTAACTCCGAGGACAAGACGATAGATCTGGAGGTGCTGCTGCGTGGTGAAGCTTCGCCGCTGCAGATTCACATAGGACATTATGAAATCAGGACCGGCGATGATAGTGGTGTAAAGATCAGCAGGATTCATACTTCACGGGAATGGATGACCGATCTGATACATGCCCTGGCTCCGGAGCATCTGGTAAAATTCAATCACGCCAACCTGTTGAAAATCGTGTTATAAGCAAGGGGGTCTCGTGCCTGTCTCATGGAAAAAAGCGCTTCTTTATGCCGGAGTAATTGTCGGTGCATGCGCCCTTGGTGTTGTAATTATTGGCATCGCCGCCCCTCTTATCGCTCTTGCCATCGGCTGTGCCATCGGCTTTTCAGGCTCTGCCGCAGTAAAATCAACCAGCAAAACAGGAGTTAAAAGATGAGTAACGTGACGCCTGGCTCCCCCACCCCCCAACAGCAACTTTCCCTTTGGCGCCGAATAGCGATCGCATTCGGCGCCTTTTTTCGCATCCTCGCCGACGCCTCGTTTGCCGACAGCGTGGAGCGGCTTAGCCTCCCGACCGGAGCGGCTCCGGTACCCCTGCGGGAGAGCAATCCCGATGCCGCTTTGCAACTGTTGTCACTCTTACAGCGCGATGCACGCCTGCTCGATTTTGCGCAGGAGAGTATTGACGAATATAGTGACATAGACATCGGCGCGGCGGTACGCCCGATACATCTGGGATTCCGTAAGGTGCTGCGTAATTATTTCACCATTGAGCCGGTGCGCTCCGAACAGGAAGGGAATAGAATCACCCTGAACGAGGGGTTTGACGCCTCTGCCGTTCGCCTGACCGGCAGAGTTGTTGGCAGTGCGCCGTTCGTCGGTATCCTTAGTCATCGCGGCTGGCGCGCTACTGAAGTGCGGCTTCCCAAATTATCAGCCGGTCACGATCTGACCGTACTAGCCCAAGCGGAGGTAGAGTTATGAGTGAAGCGCGTTTTGCAATCGGTATCGATTTAGGTACAACCAACAGTGCTCTTGCCTGGGTCGATCTACAGAAAAGCGACGGCGAGACCATCGTCAGCGGGATGCTCGCTATCCCCCAATTAACCGGGGCGGGCGTGGTCGAGTCACTGCCGCTGCTGCCATCCTTCCTCTATATTCCGCATCCGAGCGAATTAGCCACCGGCGAATTGAAGCTCCCCTGGAAGAGCGATCTGGATTATTTTGTCGGCGAGTTTGCCCGTCTGCGTGGCTCGACCACGCCGATCCGGCTCGTTTCAAGCGCCAAGAGCTGGCTCTGTCACTCCGGCGTGGATCGGCGAATTTCCTGTTTGCCCGTTGATGCCCCTGAAGAGGTGGCGCGCATCTCGCCGCTTGATGCGTCAACCCATTTTCTGGCGCATCTGCGCATGGCCTGGGATCATGCCCATCCCGATGCCCCGCTCGATCAGCAGGTGGTCACCGTAACCATCCCCGCCTCGTTTGATCCGAGCGCACGCACACTAACGCTGGAAGCGTCCAAGGCGGCGGGTCTCGGAGAGATTACCCTGCTGGAAGAGCCGCAGGCGGCGCTCTACAATTGGATCGCCTCCAGCGATGGCGGCTGGCGCAAAGCGGTCAAGCCGGGTGACGTCATCCTGGTTGTTGACGTCGGGGGCGGTACCTGCGACTTTTCCCTTATTGCTGTAACGGAAGAGCAAGGAAACCTCCAACTGCACCGCATTGCCGTTGGTGATCACATCCTGCTCGGTGGCGACAACATGGATCTGACTCTCGCCTACGTGGTGGCGCGCAAACTGACCGAGGCCGGTACCACTATTGACCCGTGGCAGTTGCGCGCACTGACGTATGCGTGCCGCAGCGCCAAGGAGCGTTTTCTGGCAGATGAAAAAGCGGAAACCATGCCGATTGTCATTCACAGCCGTGGCTCGAAGCTGATCGGCGGCACGCTCCGCACCGAACTGACGGCGGAGGAGGTACGGCGTGTAGTATTGGAAGGGTTTTTCCCACTGGTGCGTGCCGATGCGCGTCCCATCAATTATAGTCGAGGTGGCCTGGCGCAGATCGGTTTGCCGTACGCCCAGGATACTGCAGTGACGCGGCATCTGGCCGAGCTTCTGGGACGTCAGATTGGTGCAACGGCAGAACTGGGAAGCTACAGCCGCCCAGAGCAACCCGGAGTCACTTTTCTCCATCCAAACGCAGTGCTGTTTAATGGCGGGGTTTTCAAGGCAGATGTACTGGTTAAGCGTACTGTCTCCACAATTGACACTTGGCTGGTCGGCGAAAAGGATGAGCCGATCAATGTACTTACCGGCTCCGATCTGGAGCTGGCGGCCGCGCACGGCGCAGCCTATTACGGTTTCGTGGGGTACGGTCAGGGGAAAGGGGTACGCATTCACGGCGGCACCGCCTTCTCTTACTACGTGCAGGTTGAATCGTCGATGCCGGCAATTCCGGGCGAGGCTCCGCACATGCTTTTGCTCTGCGTGGCGCCATTCGGCATGGAAGAGGACACTCCCGCCGAGCAGTCGAATGTATTCGGTCTGCGCGTCGGGGAGTCGGTTCATCTCCGCTTCTTCTCCTCCTCGGTACGGCATCATGACGAGGTCGGAGCCATGCTCTATTTCTGGCAGCCGGAAGAATTGCAGGAGTTGGGGAGGCTTGATCTCACCCTGCCGGTCGAAGGTTTTGAAATCGGTGAAGTCGTGGGGGTCAGGCTCACCGCCTGCGCCACAGCTACCGGCACGCTCTCACTTACAGCCACATCGGTTAAAAAGAGCTCTCAGCGTTGGAAAATCGAATTTGACGTACACCCCGGACGCCGGGGTCTACCAAGGCCGATGCGCAAGATCGGCATCGAAATTTGACGTAACATAAGATTTTTCACGGGAGCGTGGACATCCTGTCCTCATTCGGGCGGCTTTATGCCCAAACAGGTTTTTGATTTT
>CAYQMO010000321.1:0-3964 GCA_964418315.1 uncultured Geobacter sp.
TTGTTTAAAACCATATTTTTTAACAACATCTTGGTTCCGGCTCGTCCGGGTTGGGGCTTTAGAAAATTCCCAGGAGACTACTCTTTCTCTGCAAGCAACCGCTTCAGTCGCGCATTCTCTTCGCGCAGTTCAGCTTCCACTGTTTTGGCGGCGGTGATGTTTGTAAAGGTGACCACCACGCCGGAGATGACATCCGCCGTCGTACGATACGGCATGATACGCACCGAAAACCAGCGCCCGTCCGCAGTGGCAATCTGCTTCTCCGAAAAGACCAGCGTCCGCATTACATTCTGTGATTCTTCAGCCATTTCGGGATAGACAAGGTCGGTGACAATATCAGAAAGCGGCCTCCCTACGTCACTTGCAATAAGCTTGAAGAGTTTGTCCGCCCCGGTGGTAAAGCGTCTTACGTGAAGTTTGTTGTCGAGAAAAATGGTGACTATTTCCGTGCTGTTGAGCAGGTTCCTCATATCATCATTTACCCGTGAAAATTCGTCCATTTTGAATTGCTGTTCGGCATTCACCGTCTGCAACTCTTCATTCAAGGATTGCATCTCTTCCCGTGAGGTGGTCAGCTCTTCGTTGGTGGACTGAAGTTCCTCATTGGTGGACTGCAGCTCTTCATTTGTGGAGGTAAGCTCTTCCTGCGAGGAGTGCATCTCCTCACGGGTGCTCTGCAAAGCTTCACGGGTCTGGAGGAGTTCCTGTTTCAGTTCGATGGTCGATGCCTTGTCGGTTGCAGCATTTTGAGAAGAACCTGATGGTCTCATTTCTGCCTGCTGGGTCACCTCGGAAAATATAATCATTATCATGCCCCGAAGTGCCTCAGGATCCTGAATCGCCTGGACCGTTATATCGACACTCATGCCCGCATCATCTGTTCCTTTTTTAATACCCTTGACAGTAACCGATCCTTTTTGTCTGAGCGCTTTCTGGAAGGCGCTGCCGAGGTCAAAGCGGAGCTCTTCACGGATCATGGCAAAAATATTCCAGTTTGCCTTGCCGGCCGCCGGTTCCAGATATTTGCCCGTCCGCCCATTAATATAGAGGACATCGCCCTTGTCGTTAGTCAGCACGGCAGGGGGAGAAAAGTGTTGCAGAAGCAGTTGGTCAGCAAGCGTCTGCAGATTGACAGCAGGTTTCATCATCGCTATCTCCTTGGCAAATCCGGGGCTTTGCGGAACAATCGATACCGGAAATGAGGGCAGTTCCGCCGACAGCAGTGATTCCCGCTTCCGGAAGAGTCTTGATTTAATGCTCAGCGGTTCAAAATGGTTGGCGAGCGTACCGATGGATTCAGCACTTCCCAAAAACAGGACGCCACCCGGATTAAGGCTGTAGTGAAAAAGCGGCATGAGTCTGTTCTGCAGTTCCGGGGTCAGGTAGATCAGGAGGTTACGGCAGACAAGAATATCGAGTTTGGTAAAAGGGGCGTCCATTATGGCGTTCTGGGTGGCAAAAGTAACCATCTCCCGAATCTCTTTACCAACCCGGTAGCCGGCGCTCTCTTTGACAAAAAAACGCTGCAGTTGTTCCGGGGTTACGTCTGACGCGACTTTGGCCGGATAGAGCGCCCGCCTGGCAAAGTCTATACCATCCTGATTCAAGTCTGTGGCAAAGATCTGCAGGGTAAAATGTCCGCTCGGTTTAACCGTTTCAAGCGCCTCTTTAAAGCTGATAGCCAGTGAATATGCTTCCTCACCTGTAGAACAACCTGCTGACCACGCCCGTATACAGCCGCCCCCCGGATGTGATGCCAGAATCGCCGGAATAGCCTTCTCCCGCACTTGGCTCCACACTTCCGGGTCGCGGAAAAAACTGGAAACGCCGATAAGAAGTTCTTTGAAGAGCAGTTGCACCTCCTGATGGTTTTCCTGCAGGTAACGGACATACAGAGCGATCTTGTCAATCTGATGGACACTCATGCGCCGCTCAATGCGGCGGTAGATGGTATTCTTCTTGTAAAGTGAGAAGTCGTTACCTGTCTTGGCGCGCAACAGAATGAGAACCTTCTCCAGGGCACTTTGATCTTTCTCCTCCAGCAGAGGTTCCGGCGTGGCAATAACAATGTCGTGGCGGAGATAGGCGATGATTTTGTCGGGCAGCTCC
Source organism: uncultured Geobacter sp. (assembly GCA_964418315.1). GTDB lineage: Bacteria > Desulfobacterota > Desulfuromonadia > Geobacterales > Pseudopelobacteraceae > JACRCG01. The sequence goes on from CAYQMO010000321.1 coordinate 2,110, forward strand.
TCAGCCGGGGCGATAATGTCAGCCAGCCCGGCATTGATGACACTCCGTGGCATACTGTCGAATCTGGCCGACGCCGGTTCCTGCACCAGAGCCACACCACCTTTCTCTTTAATAGCCTTGAGACCCAGCGTGCCGTCAGATCCCATACCGGAGAGGATAACGCCGATGCTCCTCTCTGCGCGGTCATCGGCCAGTGAGTGAAAGAAAAAATCGATAGGAAGGCGCAGGCCACGGGCTGCCGTCGGTTCAAACAGGTGCAGCACGCCGTGCAGTATGGACATATCACGGTTGGGGGGGATGACATAGACGCAGTCAGGTTCGACCTTCATTCGGTCGTTGACCTGAAAAACCTTCATTGCGGTGATTCGCTGAAGCAGTTCGGGCATGATCCCCACGTGGTTCGGGTCAAGGTGCTGGACAATGATAAAAGCGATGCCGCACTGTGCCGTCATATTTCGCAGAAATTGTTCCAGTGCCTCAAGGCCACCGGCGGAAGCACCGATGCCAACAATGGGGAAGGGGAGATCTTCCTCGCGCAGCGGAATGCTGTTTGGGGGAGCCGGTTCGTGCCCCTTTTCGCTCGCAGGAAATTTTATTCGATTTTTCATAAAGTTACCATAACAGCATTCTGATGAATGTACTAATTTATTATGGTGCTTGTATCTATATTCGCAGATGCAATCAAGATGCCACTTATTCCAGGACAGACCCTAAAGGTTTTAAAAACCTTTAGGGTCTATAAAATGTCACCTTAAAAGCACACACGCCCGCTCTCCCTCTTCCCAACTTCCCCGTCAAATATTGAAGATCCGCCAAATATTGCGGTAAAAAACTATTTTTGATCGACTTAGAGTCCACCGCGTATTGAGCCAACTCCATGTATCTTAACAAAATTAATGCGGTAATAATGTTCGCCTGAATGTTGGCTGACTACTTGCTCTACCTAGATGCATTATCCTGGTCATCCCACCAGACATTTGGAATTTATTCCAAATTCGGTGGGGGATATACGCAAATGAACATTTAAAAGCAAATAAGAGGAAGAGCGGATGCGTAAGCAAATGTTCGAGACAGACAATCCTGAAGTCAACTATTTTTTAAAAGGAGGTTTTATGAAAAGATTTAAGACAGAGAAAGCGTATCTGATATTCATGTTTATCATGAGTTTATTGGTCATTCTGCCAGGATGCGGCGGAGAAGGTGCAGTTGGAGGTGGCAAATGGGATCAGCCGGACTTCCCAACCGTTAGCTCTACAACCCCTGCCAGCAATGCCACTGGAGTTCCTATCCTCAGCGTATTCACCGCAGTATTCAGTGAGGCGATGGATCCTGCAACGATAACTGCGGCTACATTCACCGTAAGTCAGGGTGCAACGGTTATTCCGGGCACCGTGACATACAGTGGTGTAACGGCGGTATTCTCTCCGACCAACCCGCTCCTCGCACCTAACGCTACATTTACCTGCAAGATTACCAAGGGTGCCAAGAACCTGGCCGGCAGAACACTGCTAGATGAATATGCCTGGAGCTTTACCACTGGTGCTAGTCCTGACACCACTCCGCCGACAGTCACTTTTACCTCTCCCGCAAATGGTGCCACGTCGTTTTTTATCAATAGTAAAGTCAGTGTAATCTTCAGTGAGGTGGTGGAACCAACATCACTCTCCACTACTTCCTTCAATGTAAAAGAGAGCGTCAGCGGTCTACCTGTCACGGGAACAGTCGTTTCCGTCGGTACATCGGCCCGCTTTACGCCTGCAAACAACCTGGCCTTCAATACCGGCTATACCGTCACTATTTCAACCGGAGTAAAGGATCTGGCCGGCAATCCGATGGCATCGACCTTTGTCTTTAC
>CAYQMO010000322.1:0-3952 GCA_964418315.1 uncultured Geobacter sp.
TTCATGATCGGCATGGAAGAGCGCCTTTTCCCGCACGTCCGATCTCTGGATGATCCGGACGGGATGGAGGAGGAGCGGCGTCTCTGCTACGTCGGCATGACCCGGGCGCGTGAGCGGCTCTATCTGCTTAATGCCCGTCGGAGATACATGTTCGGCCAGGAGCAAAATAACAAAGCATCACGTTTTTTAAAGGACATTCCTCATGAGTTACTGGATGATGGCCTTCGACTCCTCTCAGCAGCAGAACAATTTCCTTACTGCGACCCCTATCCGACAAACAGGCAGTTCCTTGAACGTGGCGATGGAGTGAGCCGGTCGCAATCTCGAATAACTTTCGCCACTCACGAATCACCTCACAACCTGGCGGCGATTGCTGATGCTTATGCTGACGCTGTAGAAACCATCCCGGAACCGGACGAAGAACGGGAAGGCATTTACATCGGTATGAAAGTGCGTCACCCCAAATTTGGCGTTGGCACCATCCGCAAAGTTGAAGGGGAGGACGAGGGGCAGAAAGTGATTGTCTGGTTCAATTCCGCAGGCCCGAAAAAACTTATGGTACGCTTTGCTGGATTGGAGCGGGCATAATATCCACGAAAGGCGCAAGTACCGCATGAAGAAAATTCTCATTTTATTCGCACATCCGCGCTATGAAAAGTCACGGGTCAACAAGGCACTGCTTGAAGGTATTCACCGTCTGGACTGCATTACCATCCATGATCTCTACGAGCTATATCCAGATTTCAACGTTGACACTGCCCGTGAACAGGAACTGCTGCTGGAACACCAGATCATAGTCTGGCATTACCCTTTGTTTCTGTATGGTCCGCCCGCCATGGTCAAACAGTGGATGGATCTGGTGCTGGAGCATGGCTGGGCTCATGGCGCGGGGGGCAACCACATGGAAGGCAAACAGGTTTTCGCAACCATCACCTCCGGCGGCTCGCGTGAAAGTTACTCACACGGCGGATTCAACCGTCACACCATGCCTGAACTGTTGTTCCCGATGCAGCAGGCGGCATACCTCTGCCGGATGACATGGCTCCCCCCCTATGTAGTTCAGGGTACCTACCTGCTGACAGACGGCATGCTGGCGGACTACGTTGAACAGTACAGTCAGGTTCTGGTCAGGCTGGCTCAATCCCCTTCTCTGAACTTGTACAAAGGGTACGACTTTCTCAATGACTGGATTGCGGACTTAACCAACAAGGAGCAGCCATGATCGACAGCATACTCGGTCAGGCTGTAGTGTACCTCGCGGCGGCACTTATCTGTGTGCCACTTGCCAAACGTTTGGGGATGGGCTCCGTACTCGGTTACCTGCTGGCTGGCATCCTCATCGGCCCCTTCTGCCTCGGTTTTGTCGGACAAGAGGGAGAAGGCATAATGCACTTCGCTGAATTCGGCGTCGTCATGATGCTCTTTCTGATCGGCCTCGAACTGGAACCGGCCCATTTCTGGAGGATGCGCTCCCGTATCATTGGGCTGGGGTCGCTGCAGCTTGTTTTGACCACCATCGCTCTGACGGGGGGGCTCCTGCTGCTGGGGCTAGGCTGGCGGGGGGCCGTTGCTGCGGGATTGGCTCTTTCCATGTCATCGACGGCTATCGTGCTCCAATCACTGAAGGAAAAGGAGCTCGGCAGCTCCCAGGCCGGGGCCGGCTCCTTCGCCGTTCTGCTGTTCCAGGATATTGCCGTCATCCCGATGCTGGCCCTGCTCCCCTTTCTGGCTATACAGTCTGGCGCAGGCGCTGTCCACGGCCAGACCCCCGCATTGTTGGACGGCCTGCCGGTCTGGGTTAAGGCAGGGTCAGTCTTCTTTGCCGTTGCCGCAGTCATAATCATGGGACGCTATATCGTGGTCCCCTTTCTCCGCATCATTACCAAGGCCAGCGTTCGGGAGCTCTCCGTCGCTGCGGCGCTACTAATCATAGTCTCGATTGCCTTTCTGATGAAGATGGTTGGCCTGAGTCCTGCGCTGGGTGCCTTTCTTGCCGGCGTGCTGCTTGCCAACAGCGAATTCCGCCATGAACTGGAAAGTGACATCGAGCCGTTCAAGGGGCTGCTGCTCGGCCTCTTCTTCATCGCGGTGGGGGCGTCCATTAATTTCAGACTGCTGTATGACTCCCCGGGCACCATCCTGTCCCTGGTGCTGGGAATCATAGTTATCAAGGCCGCAGTGCTGTTAGTAGCGGGCAAGCTGTTCCGGCTTTCCTTTGACCAGAACAGCATCTTCGCCCTCGGCCTTTCCCAGGTGGGGGAGTTTGCCTTTGTCCTCTTCGCTTTCATCAATCGGCTCGGAATCATCAACAGCGACTGGACTGATACGCTGATGGCCGTCACCGCCATCAGCATGACCATGACCCCTCTGCTGCTGCTCGTGAATGAACGGCTGGTACTGCCACGATTCGGCATTCATGAACAGGATGAAAAGGAAGCGGATCTAATTAATACGGAACATCCTGTCATCATCGCCGGGTTCAGCTCCTTCGGCAGCACTTTGGGGCGTTTTCTCCGAGCCAACGGCGTTCAGGCTACTATCCTGGACAATGACTCAGACCAGGTGGATCTGTTGCGCAAGATGGGATTCAAAGTCTTTTACGGCGATGCAACCCGGCTTGACATCCTCCGCTCTGCCGGGGCCGACAGCGCCCGCATTCTGTTCATCGCCATAGACAGCCCCTCAACCGTCAGTAAGCTGGTAGAAACGGTGCAAAAGCACTTCCCCAAGCTGCAAATAATGGCTCGTGTCGGCAACAACCTTGATGCCCACGAGCTGCTCGATCTCGGGGTAAACCATATCTATCGTGGTTTTCTCGACACGTCCGTCCGGGCGGGGGTTGATGTTCTGGCGAGTCTCGGATACCGGCGGTACAGCGCGACCCGTGCCGGTCAGAATTTCATGAAGTACGACGAAACCGCAATGCACCATCTTGCTCCCCATCGCCACGATACAAGTGATTACATATACAATGCCAGGGAACAGATCCGGCTGCAGGAACAGCTTCTGGCCAGCGACCGTGCCAGCAGCCATAGCCAGAATGACCATGCCTGGGACTCGATCGGGCCGGTGACGGCAGCAGAGGAGAGCGGGCTCCATCCAGGCGTTCAGGAGAAAAGCGACTAAAGTTTTTACGAATGTCCCCCCAAATCCCCCCTGGGAGAATGAAATTGTCACTCCGCAAACTGTCGCTCTTTTTCGCCATCGTACTTGCTGTAACAGCCTTCTTTGTCTTTGACCTTGACCGCTTTTTCAGCCTTGATGCGCTGAAATCCCAACAGGCGGCCATAGAAATCTACCGCCAGACGAACCCCTTGCTGACGGCGGCGATTTTCTTCGTCATATATGTCACAGTGACAGCGCTGTCGCTGCCCGGCGCGGCGATCTTGACGCTGGCCGGCGGTGCGGTGTTCGGCCTGCTCTGGGGTACGCTGCTTGTTTCCTTCGCTTCCAGCCTGGGCGCCACGTTAGCCTTCCTTACTGCGCGTTTTCTGGCGCGCGACTGGGTCAAGCAGCGTTTCAGTAAGAGGCTGGATGCCATCGACCGAGGCGTCGAAAAAGAGGGCGGCTTTTATCTGTTCACCCTGCGCCTGGTGCCGGTCTTCCCGTTTTTCATGATCAACCTGGTGATGGGACTGAGTCCGATGCAGATCCGAACCTTCTACTGGGTCAGCCAGGTCGGCATGTTCGCTGGCACAGTTGTGTATGTGAATGCCGGCACGCAACTGGCCGGCATCAGTAGCCTGTCGGGCATCCTCTCGCCGGTGCTGATCGGGTCTTTCGCCCTGATCGGCATCTTCCCGCTGATCGCCAAGAAGATCGTCGATGGTATCAAGGCGCGCAAGGTCTATGCACGCTGGACAAAGCCGGAGAAGTTCGACAAAATCTAATTGTGATCAGCAGCGGTGAAAGCCAGGGTGACGCTGATCGAGAAGCAGAGGATGGGGGGTGA
>CAYQMO010000323.1:0-3951 GCA_964418315.1 uncultured Geobacter sp.
CAAGGAGATCGCCCAGCAGTCGGCGGTTTCCATAACCCTGCAGGAAGCGGCTCTGCCGATTAAGCCAGCGGTATTGGGGGTCTGCTCGATTCTGGGGCTCGATCCACTCTTTGTCGCCAATGAAGGCAAACTGCTGGCATTTGTCTCCCCTACAGCCGCCGATGCCGCTTTGGCGACTCTCAGAAGGCATCCGCTTGGAATAAACGCCACTGTTATCGGCACGGTCGGAGCCGGTCCTGCCGGACGGGTGCAGATGGAGACGGTCATTGGCGGCATGAGGTCGGTTGACATGCTCTCCGGTGAGCAGTTGCCGAGAATCTGCTGATATGGCGAAGGAAAAAGCTCCGATAACCGCTGCGGTTCGTCAGTTGCGTCTGGAAAAGGTTACGTTCAGCGACCACCTCTACAGATATGAGGAAAAAGGGGGGACAGCTGCTTCATCGCGTGAATTGGGCCTTGACGAGCATGCGGTGATAAAAACGCTGGTGATGGAGGACGAACGCTCCAGGCCGTTGATCGTGCTTATGCACGGAGATCTGCAGGTTTCAACGAAAGAGCTGGCTCGCCTGATCGGAGTGAAACTGCTAACCCCATGCTCCGCAGAAACGGCTCAGAAACAGACCGGCTATCTGTTCGGAGGAACTTCGCCATTCGGTCTCCGTCACCAGATGCCGTTGTACATGGAAGAAAGTATCGTAACCCTGTCAAAGATTTATATCAATGGTGGCAAGCGTGGTTATCTGGTCGGAATGGCGCCGTCAGAGCTGGTCAGGGTATTGGAGCCGCAGATGGTCACCGTCGGCATCCGCTAGCAGAGTAGACCCTAAAGGTTTTTGAAACTTTTAGGGTCTGGAACAAGGGAATACGTTAAAAAAGGGGGAATTGAATGATCAGAAAAGCACAGGTTGCCGACGTAAAAAATATCCAGAAACTTCTGATGACGTTTGCCAATCGTGGCGATATGCTTCCCCGTTCGTTGTCGGAACTGTACGAATCGATCCGCGATTTTTATGTCGTTGAAGAGGATGGCGTGCTACTCGGCGCTTCCGCGCTGCATATCGTGTGGGAAGATCTTGCCGAAGTACGCTCTGTAGCGGTGATGGAGGATTCCGGTCGCAAGGGAATTGGCAGCCTTCTTGTGCAGGAGTGTATAGCTGAAGCGCGTGCAATCGGTTTGAGGCGAATCTTCTGCCTGACCTATAAACCCGATTTTTTCGGCAAGCATGGTTTTTGCCTTGTGGATAAATCTGAATTACCGCATAAGGTGTGGGGTGATTGTATAAAATGCGCAAAATTTCCGGATTGTGACGAAAATGCGATGATACTTGATCTATAAGGGAGTTGCGGAAAATCATGGATAAGCGTTCCAAAATACTGGCGGTGGATGATGAGCCGATCAACCTCAAGCTTATGACGGCAGCACTAAAGGGAAATTATGACATACTTACGGCTCTGAACGGATACGATGCTATTGGGCTGCTGGAAGAGTACAGACCGGACATTGTCCTCCTGGACGTGATGATGCCGGATCTGGACGGGTTCGAAGTCTGTAAAATCATCAAGGCAGATGAAAGATACGCTGATATTCCGGTCATTTTCCTGACGGCTCTGGATACGCAGGAAGGGCAACTGCAGGGGCTTGAGCTGGGCGGCATAGATTACCTGACCAAACCTGTCAATTTTACACTGCTCCAACTAAGAGTGCGTAACCATTTGGAACTTAAGAGGCAAAATGATCTTATAAAAGAGCAGCGGGATTTGCTGAAAACTGCGCTGTCTCGTGTCAAGCAGCTTGAAGGAGTCATCACCATCTGTTCGTGTTGCAAAAAAATCATGGATGACAAACAAAACTGGCAACAGTTGGAACGCTATATTACCAATCATTCTGAGGCTCTGTTCAGTCACGGTGCGTGCCCGGAGTGCGCTGCCGAACAGATGGAAGTGATCAGGAAGATGAAGTCGGCTTCAAACACGTCATCCGCATAAAGTAATTGCTGATTGATTGGCCACGCATGGACCTATTTGGCCGTGCGGGCTATCGAAACGGCAATTACGGCGGATGCCCCCGCTTTTTTCAACTCTTTGGCGCATTCATCCATTGTGCTACCGGTCGTCATGACATCATCCAGCAACAGGATTCTCTTACCAGCAACACGCTCTGCCCCTCTGACCGAAAAAGCTCCCTTGACGTTTACCCTCCGCTCTGCTGCCGAGAGCTCTATCTGCGGTTCCGTCGCGCGTGTTCTGGCGAGAGCATCCGGCACCATCGGCAGACCAAGGTCACGCGCCAGTACCCGCCCAAGGAGTACCGCCTGGTTAAAACTGCGCTGCCGAAGACGTGATCGATGCAGCGGAACCGGAACGATGAGGTTCAGGCCGTAATCTGCAGTGATACCGGTAATTCCTTCAAGGGTAAGAAGCGCAAGCGGGTAGCGCAGGTGGCTGTTGCGGTTATACTTAAAGGTGTGGATCAGCTCGCGTATTGATCCTTCATAGAGGAAGTGCGCCCGGGCTGCATCAAAATGAGGCGGCTGGAGAGTGCAGGCGCCACAGCGGTGGTCGCCGCCAACTCCGATAAATGGAATACCGCAGATGGGGCAGAACGGCGATGAAACGAGTGGTAAGCTATTCAGGCATGTCGGGCAGATATGAAGTCTGCCTGCGTCGGGGATAAAGGAGTGGCAGATGTGGCAGAGAGGGGGAAGTATAACGTCAAGCAGCGCGTTAAAGAACTGCTTGACGGCTACCATTAAAAGCCCAGATCTGAATTGACTACCAGTACGTGTAAGTCTGTAATCCGCGGTTTGCGATCGATGATGGTGGTGACGCGGCAGAGCCGGTCTGGTGAGCTGCAGTCGCTGCAAAAACCGGTTGAGGCGCACGGGGTTTTAAAGCTGAGGCGCTTTGAATTAGGCGGAGTAGCCCAGGTTTTAACCCGAGCGATGGCATCTTGTGGTGTGCCATCAACCAGTTTGTTGCGACCGGCGACGACAATGACCTTCCGTGGTCCGAAAAACATCGCAGCGACCCGGTTGCCTGTAGCGTCGATGTTGACCAGTTCACCATTCAGAGTCAGCGCATTGCAGCCGGAAAGGAACAGGTCGCAGGTCAACTGCCGCCGCATGATGGCGATCTTTTCTTCACGGCTGAACTCAGGCGAACCATGATTGAGAATCTCTTTGCCCATCTCCCGCAGCAGCGTCTCCACTCCCAGTGATACAATTGACATTGAGCCGCCGAAACCGACCGTTGCGGCATCTGCAGCAGCAGTGATGATATAATCGGCGGCATCCTGAGGAGTATGGCAATAGTGCGCGGTGAATTCGTTTTTTTCAAGTGCCGTCACCGCCCTCCGGCACTTCTGCTCATGCGACCAACTGATAAGCTCTTCTGTTTTTCCCATGGTAGTTTCCTATTTCACAATTTTGACAGATTTAATAATGACCGGAGTTTCAGGGACATCAGGAAAACCGCGTGTAACAGTTTTCACGGCAGCAATTTTGTCAATTACCTCCATACCTTCGACAACCTTGCCAAAGACAGCATAACCAAAACCTTGTGGGCTTTTGTCCCGTTGGTTTAGAAAGTCATTGTTGACGGTATTTATAAAAAACTGCGCCGTGGCAGAATCAACGATGCCGGTGCGTGCCATAGCGAGAGTTCCACGCTGATTTTTCAGCCCGTTTCCTGCTTCGTTCTTGATGGGTGCATCAGTTGGTTTCTGTTTGAGATCAGCGGTGAAGCCGCCACCCTGAACCATGAAGCCGGAAATGACCCGGTGGAAGATCGTGTTACTATAAAAACCGTTTTTTGTGTAGTCGAGAAAGTTCTTGACGCTTATGGGAGCCTCCTTCTCGAACAGTTCAATCTTTACATTGCCAAGCGATGTTTCCATGGTAACAACCGGGTTCTTCTTTCCTTCCGCACAGGCAATTCCAGCCGCAAAACAAA
>CAYQMO010000324.1:0-3944 GCA_964418315.1 uncultured Geobacter sp.
ATTTTGAATAAACCGCGGAGGGAGTTCCCATGTATTTTGACATCACTGTATCAAGAGAAGGATTTGACCTGGCACTGAAACAGGTCAAGAAATTCAATAAGGGGAAGAAGCCGTTCGACATTATTTTGAAATTCGACGGTTCCTCACTTCTTCTGGAGACACCGATGGCAACCTTCGCAGCTATGGCAACCGGTACTTCGGATGTGAGAATTGTACTGCCGGGTAGAATGATGATTTTGATGCAGGGCACTTTTCCATCGATTGATTCGCTGACTTTTTACCTGAAAGGTACATCCTTGACTATAGAGCGACTGACGATTCCTTGCCGGGTTGTGGAGTAGTCAAGTTTTGTCAAATCGGGATTGTAATGGAAAGGCAATTCACGTCGCACAAGACTAATCGCTGAAATAAAAATATTCACCTGCTATTATTTTTTTGAAAACTGCCACATCACTGCCGTGTCTCCTATCAGAAGCCGAAATTACCGGCAAACTGACCCAGGAGGCACGACATGTTCCCGACACACAATCCCGCACAGCAGGTATTCAACTGGCACTGCCGCAGCAACAAAATCGCTGAACCTAACTTTGCCAGTGCTGCAGTGGACATGCAAGAACATGTGTACCGTATCCGTAAATTGTACAATATGCCAATCGGGCGCACTATTCCTTATGACGATGCTGACTTCCGGGCTGCATACCTGCTAGCATATTTCCCCTACTACATTGAGCCTATCTGTCATGTGTTGGAAGCAGCAAATCTCCCGGATTCCCTTTTTGCCACCGGCACATTGAAAGCTGCCTTCTTCGGCGGTGGCCCCTGCCCGGAAGCACTTGGATTGGCTGCATACCTCCGGAAGCGGGCACGTAATCTTACCCGCGTTGAGGCAACAGTGTTCGATCGTCAGCCGGGTTGGAACATGATCCATCAGGAACTGGTTCCCTCTATGATGCCGTACTACAAATCCGGCAACACTACTTTCAAGCTGAACAGCCGGTCATGCGATGTGGTAGAGTGCCTTGCCCGCCAGTGCACCTGTGGCGTTGCTGACAAGGACATCATTATAGGACAGAATTTTCTGGCGGAGGTATATATGGACCGAACCAAGGCAATTAACACCTTCGAGCGACTGATCAGGCGCTCCAACTGCCGCTACCTGGTGTTCGTGGAAAATCAGTATGACGAGGTAAAAAGCCTGATGAACGAACTTTCAGCCCATCTGTATGACAACGGTCTGACTATCAACAGGCCAACCGCCCAGACAACGACCATCCGTCCTAACTTCAAGTTGCCGCAGGTTATGCGACAACATCTATTCGTAGGGAGTGACGGACTTATTCCCCGGTTTAATGTTCATTTCCATCACATGATTCTTGAGATAGCGAGGTAAGCAATGATTATTTCAGCCAGCAGACGCACCGACATCCCGGCTTTTTATCCCGACTGGTTTATGAAGCGGGTTCGTGAAGGATACTTCTACCGGGTCAATCCCTTTAACAGTAAGCAGGTCTCCGGGTTCAGCCTGAAAGCGGAAGATGTGGATGCAATCTGCTTCTGGACCAAGAATCCACGACCACTTATGAAACACCTGGATGAACTGGATGAACTCGGGTTGAATTACTATTTCCAGTTTACTCTTAACCCATACAGCAAAACCTTTGAACCACATGTTCCTCCTCTACAGGAGCGTATCAAAACCATGATTGAGCTGGCTAGCCGCATCGGAGCGGAACGCGTGGTGTGGCGTTATGATCCGATTATCCTCTCCAGTATCTCATCAATATCCTGGCATCTTGAACAAGCAGAGCAAATTGCAAATGCTTTGAAGGACTCCACCCGCAGGATGGTGTTCAGCTTTTACGATTTCTACGGCAAGGGTCAGGGGCGTTTGAATAGGGCTTTGGATGGCACCGGCATTAAGCTGGAAGACATTACTTCACCTGCGCATGTAGATGCGCTTCACCAGATCGCCTGCGGCTTTAAGGCTATTGCAGACCGACATGGCCTGCAGATTTTTTCCTGTAGTGAAGATATTGACCTCTCCTCTATCGGCATCCGGCATGGTGCCTGTATTGACGGTATGTTGATAAGTGAATTGTTCGGCTCAACTGCTGTGAACAGCAAGGACAAGAATCAGCGGGAAAGCTGCGGCTGTGTAGAATCAGCAGACATGGGCATGTACAACACCTGCCATTTTCGCTGCGCTTACTGCTATGCCAACTTCAATGAAGGAATGATCGAGAGCAACGACAAGAAGCATTACCCGGACAGCCCGTCATTATTGGATCGTTATGAGGGACAAGTCGAAATTCAGACTTCATTGCACAAAAAGAAAAAATGCGGTGAGTGCCAACAAAACCTTTTCTGATGTGATTTTTTCATAAGCAGAAGTAACCAAGCCCAAGAATAAACATGCAGATGTTTTGAACAACATTTTCATTGAGTGAGACGAAATGGCACGAGTCGAGTTTACTACATTTCAGGAAGCATCCGATTTTTCCAGGAAACTTTCTATTACTCTCAGGGTAGCGACTGCAATCCATCGGGAAAGTAATATCTGGTGGGTCGAGGATCCGAGAACTGAGAATGTCAATTCAAGCCTGGTAACAAATCCCGCTGATGATACCTCGGAAAAGCAAACCTACATATTTAACAAGTCAGGAACACTCGTTTCAATTTTGGATGGCAATCAGATTGAAGTGCCGAAAGAATCCATTAAACCGACATCATATCAGGCTGAAGTAACTAACCCATTTTTAATCGAAGACAACAATAATTCATTCAAGGAACGCCTCAGGAATCTTCAGAAGTATCTCGGCAAACGCGTCATCGGTCAGGACGACTCTATTGACTCTATCTGCAGACGACTGCGGATAGCATATTCCGGATTTTCTCATCGAAGCGGTCCGGTAGCTGTTTTTTTGTGTATAGGTCCTTCCGGGGTGGGTAAAACCGAACTGGCAAAAGCTCTCGCATCGGGGCTTATGGGAGAAGAGCAACTACTCATCCGCCTTGATATGTCTGAATACATGGAAGCGCACAGCGTCTCCAAACTGATCGGCTCACCTCCAGGCTATGTCGGTTATGATGAAGAAGGGCAATTAACTGGTAAGTTGCGTGCAAACCCTCGTTCGGTGCTGCTTCTGGATGAAGTTGAGAAAGCACATCCACGGGTTATGGACATGTTTCTGCAACTTTTTGGTGAGGGTCGTATTACTGACTCAAAAGGAGAGACGGTTGACGCCGGCAATGTGATTGTTGTGATGACTTCGAACATCAGAATCAAGGAAAACAACAAAATCGGCTTTGACGCCGGAAGTCGAAAGGAAACGGAGGTACAGCTTGATTCCTTGAAGAATTTCTTTCGCACCGAGCTTGTCAACAGGATTGACAAAGTAGTCATATTTAACAGGCTTGCGCATGACAGCATCCGGAGGATAATCAAGCCGATGCTGGATGAGATACGGACAAATATTCTTAAACTGCATTGTGTCAATCTGTCAGTCAGTGATGAGCTGATAGAATTCCTCATTAACGAAGGATACGACCCTGAATTTGGTGTGCGTGAACTGAAGCGAACCGTTGAGCACTTTATCCTAGGGGGATTAGGCGAACTGATGCTACACGAGGAACTCAAAGCCGGAAATACGATCTCTGCCTATATGTCCGATGCAGCCATTGCTTTTTCTTTAAACAGAAGCTGCATAGCAAGGAAACAGTCTGAAGAATTTCAAACCGAAAAAGCCCTGGTTTCGCCGGAGATAAATCAAGGCCTCACGGTTGGTATGAAAGTACGACATTCCAAATTTGGTGTCGGGGAAGTCCGTAACATCGAAGGAAGCGACGCTGACCAGAAGGTGATGGTCTGGTTCAAATCGGTCGGACAAAAGAAGCTGCTTACACGTTTCGCTGGACTGGTGCAAATATGAACTCTTCTGTAGCTA
>CAYQMO010000325.1:0-3934 GCA_964418315.1 uncultured Geobacter sp.
TGCTGGATCTGGTGGACTTTATGGTAGGAAAAATTATGGATCAACTCGGAATCGAGAACGACCTCTATACTCGTTGGGGAACGGAAAAGTGACACCTGAATCCTGCAAACCTTACCACAGAGTCACAGAGGGCGCAGAGAAAATATTTAATAATAACAGCGATATCAGTCTTAGAAGTTCTTTGTATTTCGCCGTTCACCTTTTTGATGATACGTTCTTTTCAAAAAACTCAATAATTCCTCTGTGTTCTCTGTGACTCTGTGGTGAAAGTGCAGTTTTTAGGTGACAGTCTGTTTAGGCTCATCTGCTTAGCCCTTGCGGGATTTGGCACCAAAAAAGGCGAAGCGGTTGAACACCACTTCGCCCATATAAAAACCCCATTTTTATGCTGTTTACAGCGCTCCTTTATCTTCAGGCGTTGCCGCTTTTGGCTCTTTCAGCTTTCTTGAGCAGCGCCGAAGCTAGCGGATGACAGTTATTCTCGGCGTAGCGGTTGGCAGTATTGCCGGCGGGAGTTTTTATCGTCGGATTTGCTCCACCTTCCAGCAGTGCCTGCACGGTCTGGTTGCAGCCGTAAATTGCTGCCAGCATCAGCGGGGTGTGCCCTTCGCGGTCACGAACGTCAGGTTCGGCGCCATGTTCCATCAGCATTTTTACAATATCGGTGTGACCGTTTGCTGCGGCATAGTGTAGCGCGGTTTTACCTTTATCGCTACTTGTGGTTATATCGGCGCCACGGTTCAGCAGGTCCTTGACAAAGTCCTTGAGCCCCTCTTTAGAAGCACTGATCAGTGGGGTGTGGCCATGACGGTCTTTTGAGTTTACGCTTTCCATGTGTAACTCCTCCCATGCTTTTGATCGGGCAACAATGCCCGTAACTCACTCTGTTGCAACAAAAAATCAGACTAAAAAACAGCCTCTCCCGTATACCATATATTCGTAATGAACGCCACGTACTATTTGCAAAAAAACAAAAAAACCCGGATATGATTAAGCGCTTGAATCTACACTATGCGGAACCGTATAATGCCCGCTCCAAGGAGAGAGTTTAAATTGAATGTAACCCAGGCTGAGTTTATAAAAAGTGCTGCTAAACCCAGTGACTACCCGCCTCTGGGGCTGCCGGAAATCGCGTTTGTAGGTCGCTCGAACGTCGGTAAATCATCACTTATCAACGTTCTGTCAGGGCGTAAAGGGTTGGTTAAGACCAGCTCAACGCCCGGTCGAACCCAGCTTATCAATTTTTTTGATATTAACAGCATTCTGACTCTGGTGGATCTTCCAGGCTATGGTTATGCAAAGGCTCCTCCGGCGCTGCGGAAGCAGTGGGGGCCGATGATCGAATCGTACCTGTCCATTCGCGAGTCGCTTAAAGCGGTGGTGCTGATCCTTGATATCAGGCGGGTACCGTCCGATGGCGACCTGCAGATGCTTCGCTGGCTGGAAATGTACAATATCCCGCCTATTCTGGTAGTTACCAAATGCGATAAGCTCTCTAAAAACGAACAAGCCAGACAGAAGGGGATTATCGCCGCAGCAATAAAACGTGACAGGGGTATGCTGCTGCCGTTTTCAGCTCTTTCAAAAGAGGGGCGCGACGCTATCTGGTGTGAAATACTCCGCATTCCGGACATCAACCCCAAGGTGGAGCCTGACAGATGAAAAAGAGTTCGCCGTCACTTACCACCGCAGCAATGCCGGATATGCAAAAACGCCTCGATACCCGCCGTATTCCGATCGCCAAGGTCGGAGTCAAGGATATTACCTATCCTATCGTCGTAATGGATAAGAACCGTATCCTGCAGCATACCGTTGCCAATATTAATATGTACGTCGATCTGCCGCATCAGTTCAAGGGTACCCACATGAGCCGTTTTGTGGAAATCCTTAACAAGTACCGCGAGCAGATCGCGCTCGACAAACTTGAGACAATTCTCGAAGAGATGAAATCAAAACTTGGCTCAAAAAGCGCCCACCTTGAAATCCAGTTCCCCTATTTTATCGATAAGGCCGCGCCGGTTTCGGGAGCTAAAAGCCTGATGGAGTACAGGTGTGAATTCAGTGCTTCGATGACAGATACGCTTGATTTCGTACTCGGCATCAAGGTTCCTCTTACCTCACTCTGCCCCTGTAGCCGCGAGCTGTCCCGTTTTGGGGCTCATAACCAGCGCAGCATCATGACCGTGCGGGTTCGCTATCGCGATTTCATCTGGATTGAGGACCTGGTGGAGCTTATTGAGCAGTGTGGCTCCAGTCCGCTCTACTCTCTGCTGAAACGTGCTGACGAAAAGTTTGTCACCGAACAGGCGTATGAAAATCCCCGCTTCGTTGAGGATATGGTGCGCGAGGCGCATTGCCGACTGGCAGACCTCGATAACATCAGATGGTT
Source organism: uncultured Geobacter sp. (assembly GCA_964418315.1). Taxonomy (GTDB): domain Bacteria; phylum Desulfobacterota; class Desulfuromonadia; order Geobacterales; family Pseudopelobacteraceae; genus JACRCG01. The sequence continues at coordinate 2,390 of CAYQMO010000325.1, forward strand.
TTCTGTTGAAGCAGAAAATTTTGAATCTATCCACAATCATTCCGCATATGCTGCAGTGGAGTTGGATCGTCGATGAGAAAAGGTCTGATCGTTTTCGCCAGAGAACCGATTCCGGGGCAGGTAAAAAGCCGCCTGGCAGCGTCTATCGGAGACCATGCCGCCGCTGAACAGTATGAGTCGATGCTGCAGCAAGTTCTGCACACGAGCCGGGATATATCCGATATCGAGACGGTGATCTTCTGGGCCTGCCGGGAAGAGTCACTCCTTATGCTGGCAGAACGGTACCGATGCGGTTCCCGCAGCCAGACTCAGGGTAATCTTGGGGAGCGGATGCAGGCGGCGTTTGAGGAGATGTTTGCAAGCGGGTTTGACGTCTGCTGCATTATCGGCAGTGATGCTCCAGATCTACCGGTAGCGTATATTCTTGATGCGTATCGCCTGCTGGAAACACGGAAACCTGATGTCGTATTTGGACCGAGCAGGGATGGCGGTTATTACCTTCTCGGTCTGCGTCAGGTCTGGCCGAAGCTGTTTATCAATATTTCCTGGGGCAGTTCTGAAGTGCTTGCGCAGAGCATGGCCGCAGCGTACGCTTCGGGGCTGTCAACCGCGTTGCTCCCTGAGTGGCAGGACATAGATACTGCCGAGGATCTGCGGGATTTTCAGGAGAGAACGAAAGGAAAGCAATGAAGCCAATTGTTGTCATTGCGGCGGTTCAGCAGGAAACAGCGCTGCTGGAAAAGGCGCTTGAGTATTCCTCCACAGTTACAGGCGGAGGCTATGAGTACCTGGAGGGCAAGATCGGTACTGTACCAGTCGTTGTCTGCGTCAGTGGCATCGGCAAGATCAATGCTGCGGCCGCAGCAGCACTCCTGATTGAACGTTGTCAGCCACGCCTTGTCATCAACACCGGCTGTGCCGGAGCGTATATCGGCAGCGGTCTTACTCTTGGAAATCTGGTTGTTGCAAGTGAAGAAGTGCTCGCCGACGATGGTGTCGTCGTAGTGGATGGTTGGCACGATTTACAGTATATGAATATTCCATCTATTCAACTGGGGGAACGCCGCTGTTACAATATCCTGCCACTTTCCCGCCACGCTTCTGATAAAGCTCTGCAACTGGCAGATTGTTACGGCATCTCTCTGACACGTGGCCGCTCGGCAACCGTTTCGACCTGCAGCGGCACCCGCAGTTATGCTGCTGAACTTTCAGAGCGCTGGAATGCGCTGATTGAAAATATGGAGGGGGCGGCAGTTGTGCAGGTCTGTCTCCGCAGTGGCATTGATTGTCTTGAAATCCGCGGAGTCAGTAATATGGTTGAGGAACGGGATTTGAAAACGTGGAATATACCGATGGCCGTTGAAGCGGCGCAACGCTTTGTTTTACAGTACATTGAGGAAATCGATCGACCGGATCTACCGCCGCTTTCAAAGGCAATCTCGGAAATAACACCTGATTAGTTCTAATTCGCCGCTAACAGAATAAAGCTCCCTCCCCTTAACAAGGGAGGTGCTTTTAAGTCTCCCCTGTTAAGGGGAGATTTAG
>CAYQMO010000326.1:0-2822 GCA_964418315.1 uncultured Geobacter sp.
TATCCTGATGCTTTAAATGCAGGAAAAAGATGATATAAACAAATTAATATAGCCGATTATGAAAAATGTAAAGAACCCGCAGACTTTATCTGACCAACCTGAATTCTCACGCCGAAACTTTTTAAAAACAACAGCGATATTAGCCGTCGGCGCTGCAACGATAGGAAATAGCCTGGCTGCCGCGATTTCCGGAAAAGGGAAAATTGCATTCGTGGTAGCGCCGGACGATGTTGTCGGTACCGCAGTTCCGCCAACCTGGGCTCTGGGTGAGCTGAAAGCGACACTCGAGAGTCAGGGAGTAAAGGTGCGCATCCTATCAAAAATGGCAGATTTATCAGCCGGGGAGTTCTGTGTCACTGTTGGCGGAATGAAATCTTCGCTGGCACAAACGATCCTGAAAAAGCAGAAAATCTCACCGCCCACTGAGGCAGAAGCCCTCTGTCTTGTTCAGAGTATTATCGAAAACAGGCCGGTTTTACTGGTAGCCGGTACCGATAACCGCGGACTCGTTTACGCCTTGACAGAGCTGGTCGATCGAGTCACTTGCCTGGCCACTGGTCAGCAGGCGCTTGAGTTCACCAAGGCGGTCATTGAACGGCCTGCCAGCCGCATTCGCAGCGTGATGCGGTCGTTTTCGTCTGATGTTGAGGACAAGGTTTGGTTTTACGACCGCGATTTTTGGCGCAACTATCTTACGATGCTTGTCGGTTTCCGTGTTAACCGCTTCAGTTTTACGATGGGGATGAGCTACAACTCTGCTCAGGGTATTTCCGACGGCTACATGTTGTTCCCTTATCCGTTTTTTATTGATGTTAAGGGGTATGACGTCCGTCCTAAGGGGCTTTCCGATGAGGAACGAATACGCAATTTTGAAATACTGAAATTTATTGGCGAAGAATGTGCCAGACGCGGACTTCTCTTTCAATTCAGCGTCTGGACGCTGGCATACAAGTGGGCGAACAGCCCCAATGCTACTTATGTCATAGAAGGGCTCACAGATGCCACCCATGGCGACTATTGCCGCGATGCCCTGGCTCTAATTCTCCGCGAAGTGCCTTCTATTACAGGTGTCACCTTCAGGGTACACAGTGAAAGCGGGATCCCAAAGGGACAGAAAGATTTCTGGAAAACGCAGTTTAGTGCAATTGAGAAGTGTGGCAGAAAAGTAGAAATTGACATGCATGCCAAGAATATGGAACTTGAGACATTGGATTCTGCCATTGCTACCGGTCAGCCTACTGTTATCTCACCAAAGATAATGGGCGAGCACATGGGGCTTCCCTATCATCAAACCTCCATACGCACGAAGGAAAGGGCCCCGGCAGGTTCGTTTACCGACACCGGTATCGGACTGCTGCCTGGCAACCGTAGTTTTACCCGTTCAGGCTATGCTGATACGCTGGCAGAAAATCGGAATTGGGATGTGGTATTCCGTATCTGGCCCGGCACGCAGCGTTTCCTGCTCAGAGGCGACCCTGCTCTGTTTGCCGGATATGGCCGTAATGCTGCCTTCTGCGATGCAGCCGGAATCGAATTTTGTGAGCCGCTCTTTTTCAAAGGCAGGCATGGTACGGGGATTGCCGGAGGACGATGCGCCTACGCAGATACGACACTAATTCCGAGATACGATTATGAAAAATATCTTTACACCTATCGGCTATGGGGCAGGCTGGGCTACAACCCGGAAGCGTATCCTGAAGTCTGGCGCCGTTCACTGCGACGTGACTTTGGGAAGGCAGCGGTTGCCATTGAGAATGCCCTGGGGCCGGTGACCCGTGTGCTTCCGTTATTTACGGTGGTTCACGGTCAGTCGACCGATTGCGGCACCTTCTGGCCGGAGATTTACCAGAACATGGCAATTGCAAACGAATCGATGAATCAGTCCTTTAAAGACGTGCTTCCGCCTTTTCTCTTTGGCCATGTAGGTCCGTTTGATCCGCAAATATTCCAGACGCCATCCGAGTGTGGTGAGGCTCTTGTGAATAATAAAGTGACCGGCAAATATTCGCCGATGGATGTTGCACAATGGTTCGAAAATATTGCGACAACCTCCTCGTATCAAATCGCGGAAGCAAGAAAGTTAGCAGGTGAAGGTGCGTCTGCGCCCGCTTTTCGCCGCATAGAAGAGGATGTGCTCATTCATTGCGGACTTGCAAGCTTCTTTGCCGGCAAATTTCGCTGCGCCCTGCTTTGGCAGATTTTTACCTTAACAGGAAACCGCCTGGCCGGGGAGACTGCGATAGCAAAGTACACGGAAGGCAGGAATGCCTGGGCTATTATGGCAGAGCGCGCCAAAGGCGTCTATATTCCCAGCATCACCTATGGTTCACGCCTCCGTGGCCATTGGATCGATCGCATAGCCGCCATTGATGAAGATATTGCCGATCTGCGCCAGAAATTGGAAAAGCCGGCAACTCCTGCAAAAACGGTTGACCCTGGTTCGGCAGATCGTGCCTTCAAAATCGCGGTAGCTAAACCGGCTCGTCCAGTCCCGGGAGTGAAACATTTACCTGCAGAAAAATTCGTATCCGGACAGCCGCTTGCCATTGCCCTTCAAACCGGTAAGGAAAAGCTGGCCAGTGTATTCCTGTATTATCGTCATGTCAATCAGGCCGAGGCCTGGCAAACAGTGGAGCTCACACGAAGTGGCGATACTTTTCAGGGAGGCATACCTGCAGACTATACATCCAAACGATTTGCCCTGCAATATTATTTCGAAATCGTGATGAAAGATGGCAAGGCCACGCTATTCCCGGCACTGGCCGCCGATCTGGCAAATGTGCCCTACTATGTCGTGCGAAGAAAAGCCTGAAATGTTATTA
>CAYQMO010000326.1:2832-3927 GCA_964418315.1 uncultured Geobacter sp.
AGACAATTTTCAAACCAACCGAAAATGAATATGTGGGTATTCCATTTGGCCGTTAAAGAACAAAGTATATACAAATGAATACAAAACAAATCGCACTTGCCTTATCTGCCCTGGCCCTATTTTCGTCTGCCGCAAAAAAGCAGGTAAAACCGAATCTGGTCTTTATCATGTCCGACCAGCAAACTTTCGATATGCTCGGATGTTATGGAAACCAGCAAATCAAGACGCCAAATCTGGATCAGTTTGCCAAAGAGGGACTCCGGTTTACCCACTGTTTCTCCAATTCTCCGATCTGTACTCCCTTCCGCGGAATGCTGATGAGCGGTCAGCAGTCGTTGTACAATGGGACCTTTGTCAACGATAAGCCGCTGGTGCCGGGCCATGGAAAGAAATTTGCCGAGGTATTGCGCGATGCCGGCTACAGTACTGCTTATGTTGGGAAGTGGCATCTTCAGGGAGGCGACCGCGACCGACCCATTCCGAAAGGCGAGATGCGTTATGGTTTTGATGAGCTATTTGCTACCAATAATTGTCATGTCGATTTTCGTGCCGGCAAATGTTTTTACTGGAGTGAAGAGGGGAAAAAGGTCTTTTTCGACAAGTGGGAAGTATATGGCCAGACAGATCAGGCCTTGGCATACCTGGATAGCCGCAAAAACACAGAAAAGCCTTTCGCACTGTTTGTGTCCTGGCATCCGCCGCACGACTGGGGCAAATTTCAGGGTGAGGATGGTAAGATGCACTACCGGTATGATGCCCCGGACGAACTGATGGCCATGTACAATCGCGATAGCATCAAGACGCGTCCGGGAATGGAAAATACCCCCGATCGCCGTCGTATGATTCATGGCCAGATGGCTATGACAACTGGTGTGGATATTGCTTTCGGTCAATTGATGGATAAAATCAGGCAACTGAAGCTGGACAAAAATACCCTGGTGGTTTTCACCTCGGATCATGGCGATATGCTTGAATTTGACGATGCTGTGGTACCAAAACAGTATCCGCATGATTATTCCTGCCATATTCCTTTTATGGTTTGGTGGCCCGGCAAATTTGAACCCGCTAAAACAACAGGACTGTTATTCAGCGTTC
>CAYQMO010000327.1:0-3922 GCA_964418315.1 uncultured Geobacter sp.
CATTTGTCGCAATAGCGTTGCCCTCAAATTCGCGCGCGGCGGAAACCACTAAAGTGTCAAGTGTCACGGGTTTTTCCTCACCATAGCGTTCCTTACTGGAAAGATTGAAATCCAGCACAGACGTCTGATCAGGAGTCACTGTTACGGTGACAACTTCCGTGTCCAAACCAGTGAAAAAGGCCCGCACCTTGACTTCACCCGTCGGAACCTTGTTCAGGCTGTATTCACCGAATTCATTCGTGAATGTCTCACGGTTGGTTCCCGCGATAGTGATGTGCACATTGTTGAGGAACTTGCCGTTGCCCGCATTTTGCACCCTCCCGGTCACAGAGCCAGTGTCTTGAGCTAAGACAAGCGTGACTCCCGCTGTTAAAAATAGTGTAGGACCACGGAGTAGGCGAATGAGCCGGAGGCATGCATTGAGGAACAGTTTCATAGTTGGGGGGTTTGCTTGTTGGGGTATGCTCTCGTCACCGTTCAGCGTAGGGTCGGGATAGGCCGCGCTGTATCGGGTCGGTATTTTAGAAAGCGGGAGGGAAAGTTATTTAACGTATCGTGCGATGACCTGATCTACGAAGTAGCTACGTAACCGAGACAGAATACGGCCTCTTTTGTCAACAAATATAACTCATTAATGCCTTCATAATTCTACAGAACGGTTCGCGATATCTCCAGTGGCCGAGCTAACTCGTGCTCAATCATTAATGACCTTTACACGAATTACTGTTCATTATCAGTAGCTTGTGATTTACTATTGCTGTTTTGCTCACAATAGAGCACATGGTCTGATAACAATTACGATCACATGGCCTCACGAATTCAATCTGATCACATATACGAAGAAATCAGGCGACGGATACTCACCTTGGATATCCGCCCAGAGGAGCGACTAAAGGAGGAAGACTGGGCGCGGAAACTGAGTGCGGGTCGATTAGCAGTGCGCGAGGCACTTACTCGCTTGCATGGTGAGGCCCTAGTTGCGCGCGGTCCTAAAGGAGGTTTTTTTGCCGCAAGCATGACCGAGGCTGACGTTCATGAAATTCGTGAAGTCAGGGAAGTTCTCGAGGTTGCTGCACTACGCTTAGCGGGACCACGCATAACCAAGAAGCAAATAGCCGAACTCGTTGTTACCTGTGATGATTTTGCCTACATGGTCAAAAAAGGCTACAATACAGGCGCGTGCGAGGCGGACTTGCGGTTTCATCAACTGTTGGTGGCTGTATCTGGAAATAGCAGACTAAGGCGTGCGTACGACCACTGCCACATACCGCTGTTTCAGATCCGGGTAGGTCAATCTCGTGAATACGTCGAGGACTTCAATAAAACCGAACAGGAACATAGGGCGATCGTGGTGGCCTTAGAAACCGGCGATATTGAACGCGCAATTGGTCTTCTGCGTGCACACCTGATGCGCGGCGAAAACGAAGTTCTTACACCTGAAATCGCTGCGTCCAAGTAACACCATCTCGCCATCATAAGGAGCCCATTTCCGCTGGTTCACCTTACTCTGGCTCCTGGTGCTGCTGGGTTAAGTGAGGCTAAGTATGAGCATCTGAATATTTGTTCTGGGGTCATGGCGAAATTCACATATCGCGGGACCATTTTGGAATATATTCCTGCGATTTGCGCTCTTTTTGTTGACATTAACATGCTTGTTTTGTCGCGTATTAATGCCAAGTGCATTAACCCCCACTCCCTGCTCCCGTGGTCAGTATTGCGTATTCACCCCAAACCCGCGTGCCCGAGGCACGCAGCGATAGCAGACGCGTATGGAGTAATAACATCTCCTGTGCGGCTACAGCCGAACGGCATCATGCAATAATACATATCTTGGCGGAATGCGGCCACCTCAGAGTAGCGGAAATTGCCGACAGATTTGGCATATCTCATTCAACTGCACGCCGAGACGCAGTATCCCTCACTATTGCGGGGAAAGCTGCCCGTGGACATGGATGTTTGATTCCCACAAAGTCTCCCCTTGGGGAGCTGTATCATCGGACAAGAATGCAGCTCCAGAATCCGGCCAAGGCGCACATTGCCCAACGTGCTGCGCAGATTTTGCCTCATGAGGGATGCATCTTCATTGATGCAGGCACATCATGTCTAGAAGTCGCGCGCTTGCTGATATCAAGACCGAAGCTTCGAATTATCACAAATTCGATACCAATTCTCGACCTGGCCTTTCAAGCAAAGGCCGTTGTCGTTGGCATAGGCGGGGAAGTGCGGCGGGTTTCACTCGCCTTGACCGGCGCGCTCACTCAATCGTGGCTAGCTGATATCCGTTTTGATGCCGTTGTTGTAGGCGCAGCGGGCATTGATCCAGTCAAGGGCGCTTATACGAGTGAGCTTCATGAAGCGGCACTAAAATCAGAAGCGCTGCGACGCGGAGTCAGTCGGATGCTGGTTGCAGATTCTGAGAAATGGCACAGGCCGGCTGCAGTCCATTTTGCACCTTGGAGTGCATTTACTTCCTTTGTAACGAATCAGGAAGTGCCCATAGATGTGCGCCTTCTTCTCGGGGTGAATAGCGTGTCCGCGTCAACACGGACATAAGCACAATGTAGATTTTGCCGAATGGTGTGACCACACGTGCTCCTAACTCATGGCGTATCAACAGAGATCATCCGCTTTATCGTGTGAATGCCATAAGTCTGAAAGGGAGCTGCATCATTCGCATACTTCTTAAAACATCATAAACGACTCTGCTGCCGCCACCAAACGCGATCCCGAAATCACGAAGCGATGCAGTGCAAAGTCTAGCATTTGGTTAGGTCAGGTTAAAGATAACGCGGTGAGTGGGCAGGGGTGCCCACTCACCGCACTTTTATGCCGTCACATGACCCCCATGTCCGCCGAAGCCGACATGCAGCATGGGATGCACGCGAGTTGTCGTGGTCAAACGACAGCCGCATCCAACTCTCTGCCACCTGCCTTCGAATCTCACCTTCCTGGGCAAGATAGCTGACCAAGAATCATGCTTTGATGAAAATCTTGCAGCGATACATCCAGAAGAGGACCAGCCATTCCACGCCAAGCATAGCCGCGGCCATGAACAGTCCACCCCACGACCCTAGCCCATTCGCGATCGGCGTTGTGAATACACCGACTATTCGTGCAAACGGAACGATTGAAACGCCGATGTAGATGGCGATCGCGTTCATTCCAATTACTATGAACGGGAAGCTCCATTTTCTGATATTCCAGACATCAATCAGCAGATAGAATCCCAAGAATATGAGACAAGACCAACCGGCAGAAGCCAACCCATAGGAGACGGTCCAAAGCTTCATGATCATGGGCACGAAAGGAGTAAGCGCCTGCCCGATGATGATTCCGCCCAGTCCAACTCCCCCGATGGTGGCAACCTTGAATGCTCGTGTTCGGTTGCTCATGAGTAATTCACCAATCACCAACCCCAGAATCGTCGTTGATATTGCCGGTATCGCAGAAAGAAGGGTCCCCCATCCTTCCGGATGCGTGCGCCCGAGAATTGCGACATCAAATGCCGCCACCAGATTTGCGAGCGGCTGATAAGAGCCTGCCTCAAATTCTGCGCCTGGGGTCCAGGCGAGAAGCATACCATACCCGGTCAATATCAAAGCCCCCACGGCTATTTGAATACTTACACGGAAGCGGGCCAAAACAGAGGCAACCAGATAAGCCAGTGCGATCGGCTGTAATGCACTGCTAAGCTCAATCCACATAGGTGTGTTTTCCGTTATCGAAGCTCGAAATGAACCCAGGAGAAAAAGCACCGTCGAACGTTTAACCGCCGTCCAGATAATCTGAGCGTGTGTTTGCGACTGTGAACGTTTCGCGAAGGAAAAGGGGATAGCTACACCCACCATTAGCATGAAGGATGGCCAGATCAGATCGTAGAACCGCAATCCCTCCCAATGTGAGTGCGATAACTGAGACTTAA
>CAYQMO010000328.1:0-3883 GCA_964418315.1 uncultured Geobacter sp.
CAATTTTACGCCACGAAAAAAAGCGGCCTGAATGGGTCGCCTTTGGTGTGGGTGGGTGTGATGGTTGTTTATTTTACCAGCTTCAGCAACAACCCCGCAATTAATGCCGTTTGGAGAAAACCAGCTCCTATGATCCAGCGGGTAAGCTCCGCTTTTGAATCTGCAATATCTCTTTTTAGTTCCAGCTTTGTTATTTCAAGCATATCTTCCGTTGCAGGTCGTGACTCCGCTTGTGCCGTCTTAAACGCCGTTGTAATGGCTTCAGCCTGATTTTCTGGTATACCAGAATCCTTCAGCGTCCTGATAAATTGGTGTGTATCAAAAGTTATCGTTGCCATAATTCCTCCATGGATCGGCTTGCATTGTAATCCATAATTCAGCGCAATTCAACAACAGAGAATCATCCAGCAGCAACCACAACCGCCCCGGCGCTCCATATCATCCAGACACAACCTTCAGTCGGTGAAGGAATGACAGCAGACAGAGAATATAACAGCTGAATTTTACGCCACGAAAAAAGGCGGCCTGAATGGGTCGCCTTTGGTGTGGTATGTCGTAGACCCCATTTTTTTTGTAAAAATTTGGTCCATGCCATAGTATATGCCACAATAGAGTAATTGACGTCATCTTAGGATACTGCTATCTTCCGAACGGCTTCGATTAGCACGACCAACAGAGAGAAGGCTTGAATACGTGGACGATCAAAAGTTGTGGGATCTCGGCTTTGCACGTCTGGATGCGCTGTATTCTTGTTTCCCTCAGGAAACTAAATCCGGTTTGACTGAACTCCTGGCTCACTACTGCCAAACTAAAGAAGCTCTTGCCGCTGTTATTGCCGAAGTAGATGCTTCTTGCGTCTGTCGTCAATGCGGCGGTCAATGTTGTCTGAACGGTAAGTATCGGGTAAATGTTTTTGATACCCTGGGCTTCATCACAAGAGAAATTCCTCCGTCGGTCAATTTTAGCCGGAAGCCGGTCTGCCCGTATGGTAGCCATGACGGTTGCAGTATGGAGCCGTCCCTGCGTCCGGCTGACTGTATTTTATTTATCTGCGACGCGCTTGACGAGAAGATTTCTCCGCACTCCCGATCGATTCTTGCCGCCGGGGAGCAGGAGCTGCGCGACTGTATCGAGCAGGCATCCCGCCTGTCCGGTGAACCTTTAAGAACTCCGCTCCTGCTTTGGGCGGAAAAGCAGATGTTCAACAATCAAAAAATGTAAAAGGTGTTTATTATGGCAAATATCAATGACCTCGTACTTGTTTACGTAGATGATAAACCGGGTTTCTACGCCCGTGTTGAGGATATCGTTCCGGACGTCAAGCCTGGCTGGTGGCAGGTTACATTACTGGTACTTACCTTTCCGCTGCAGGTTTTCACCTGGATTCTTGACGAATATCAGCTTGAAGGAGCCGATTTTACCATGGGGGGTACACCTCTTCGTCTGGAGGATCTTGTCTCTCCGGTGGAGTTGGAAAGGCTTGAAAAGGAGAAAAATGAGAAAGAGCGAGCTCTAAGAGCACGCCGGGAGGGTCCCGCACCGAAAGTCATTTCACTAATGGATCGTTATAAAAAATAGTCATCTGCTTTGTGAGAATAGAAAGAGGGCTCTTCCTGATTTATTGGAAGAGCCCTCTTATTGTTTACGACAGTTGTGCGGTTATTTGCAGTTGAATACGGTTTCTATTCGACGGTTTTTTGCCTTGCCAGCAGCATCTTTATTAGATGCTATCGGCTTTGCTGAGCCATAACCTTTAGCGGAAATACGGCTGCCATCAATCCCGAATTTTGCGATGACATAGTTACGTACGCTTTCAGCGCGTGCTTGAGATAGTTTCAGGTTAAGTTTTTCACTGCCAACAGAATCAGTGTGCCCTTCAATAGCCACTTCTGATTTTGGGAACTCTTTCAGGAAGCTGCCAATTTTATCAAGCTCTGCGTGATATTTAGCCTTAATCACAGCCTTGTTGGTATCGAAAGCGATCTCAACAACTGCAGGCTTATTACAATTTTTTGGCAGTGGGCAACCATTTGCCGATACTGCAACTCCTGCCGGAGTATCAGGACATTTATCAAGGTAATCGGCAACGCCGTCCTTGTCGGAATCAAGCGGGCAGCCTCTGCTATCGACAGGGGCACCTGCTGGTGTGTCGGGGCATCTGTCAAACGTGTCGATAACTCCGTCACGGTCTGAATCTGCAGGGGGAATGACCACCGGGGGAGCAGCAGGAGGAGCAGGAACTACAGCTTCGACAACAACCGGAGCAGGAGCCGCAGCCGGAGCTATTTCAGCCACACGTAGAGGGCAAAGGGCATTCGCTTTTGCAGTTGCATTTTTTGCCAGGGCGGCGCCTTCCTCGGTACGGCATGCCCTGAATACATCGTAGGCATTGTTTTTAGCGTCTTCTGCAGCTTTAAACTCTGTTGGACAACTCTTGTCTTTTCCTGCGATTCGAGCCGCTTCCACTGCCCTGTCCGCCTCCTGCATCTCATAGCGAATATATTTACCCGGGATGTTGCCTCGATTTGAATTTACTTCATAATTTGCACATCCGAACAGAGACGCCGTGGAGAGCACAGCAACCAAAAACGATGAACCTCTCAATACTTTTTTCATAGAACCATACTCCTTTTAAATAAAAGTGACCGCATAAAGGGGGGTAAAATATACATCATTTGCACACAAGTCAAATGCAAAACGCCGAATATGACGTAGTGAAAAACCAAGCGGCACCGAAAACTTGCAATTTATTTCCGGCTGCATTACTCTCCAGGCACCGCTAGAGGTTGAGAAGCAACACATTTTTCAGGAGGTTACAGCATGTTTTTACCACAGTTTCGGGCACGCAGAATACGGGGTAATGAAACTTTCCGCCGGATGGTTCGCGAAACCTCCGTATCTGCCAACGACCTTGTTTATCCGATGTTTTCGGCGTTCGGCAGCGGCATCAAAAAAGAAATTTCTTCAATGCCCGGTATTTATCAGCAATCAATCGAGCATATCGTTGCCGAGGCAAAGGAAGTTAAGGCTCTCGGAATCCCGGCAGTGCTGCTGTTCGGTATTCCCAAGTGTAAGGATTCGGTCGGAAGCGACGCTTATTCCGATACCGGCATCATCCAGGAGACGATACGGGCGATAAAAAAAGAGGTGCCCGGCTTGACGGTAATTACGGATGTCTGCTTATGTGAATACACTGACCATGGCCACTGCGGTATCATCAAAAATGGCGACGTGGATAATGATCCAACGCTCAAGCTGCTGGCGCGTGAAGCGCTCTCGCATGTGCAGGCCGGGGCTGATATGGTTGCACCGTCCGATATGATGGATGGCCGGGTGGGTGCCATTCGTGAAATTCTCGACGGAAACGGCTATGATGCGATACCGATCATGAGCTATGCGGTTAAATATGCATCCGGCTATTACGGCCCATTTCGTGAGGCGGCGGAGTCAACGCCGCAGTTCGGAGATCGCCGCAGCTATCAGATGGATCCGGGTAATCGCCGTGAAGCGCTGCGTGAAGCGGCTGCAGATATTGAAGAAGGTGCTGACATAATAATGGTGAAACCAGGTTTGCCATATCTCGATATTCTCCGCGATCTGCGCAACGAATTTGATCTGCCACTTGCGGTCTACAATGTTTCCGGCGAGTACAGTATGGTTAAGGGAGCAGCCGAACGGGGGTGGATAGATGAAGAGCGGGTTGTCATGGAAACGATGACGGCGTTCAAGCGGGCGGGGGCGGATATCGTCATAACCTATCATGCCAAAGATGTTGCCAGGTGGCTTGCGCATTAAGATAAATCGGTACTGTTTTACGGTTTAGCCTTTTACAGCGGCGGCCTGTCCAGATAGCGGGGCAGGTCGCCGCGGATTTCAACAAGCG
>CAYQMO010000329.1:0-290 GCA_964418315.1 uncultured Geobacter sp.
TTAAAATTTCAGATGTTCGATAAAACGCAAATGTTGACCGTGTGAAGTATAATTCTTGGTGCCGCAGTCTTCCAGCAGTTAACCGGATTCATCCTCGGTCTTTGGAAGACAGCCGACCGAGTCACTCTTCAACTTGCCTCCTACCAGTGGGGTTTTGGGACTTCAGCCCTCTTACTGGCACTTTCCTTGGCAGTATATGGTTTCTGTCGTGATACGCATCCCGGAAAACATCCCTGACCAAAGCGATCAACTAGAAAATATAGTATAGTAGCTCTACGCAGTAGACTTTA
>CAYQMO010000329.1:300-3867 GCA_964418315.1 uncultured Geobacter sp.
AGGTCGTATGAACAAATCTGAACTCGTAGCAAAAATAGCAGAAGGTGCTGAACTAACCAAGGTTCAGGCGGAGAAGGCACTCAATAGCTTCATTGCCGCAACCACCGCCGCACTCAAGGCCAACGACAAAATCACTCTCGTCGGCTTTGGCACTTTTAGCGCGGTGACCCGAGCCGCCCGTACCGGCAGAAACCCACAAACCGGTAAACCACTGAAGATCGCTGCTAAGACGAACGGCAAGTTCGCTCCGGGGAAGGCTCTCAAGGATCTGACCGCAAAGCCAGCCAAAGCTCCGGCTAAAGCGGCGAAGGCACCAGCCAAGAAGAAATAGTACCAGTCAGATACACCAACTGCCACCCATACGGCGACTCCCTGAGATCCAGAGGTCGCCGTTTTTCTTTGATTCCCCATCACAGACGTCTTGACAGACATGATCAAATCCCGTATGGTAGTCGTATGACTACCTATGGAATAAATCACGAGAACGAGCTTACCCGGCGCCGGCGACAGGTACGGCAGTTCATAGCTGCCTTCTCGGACGGCAAGGGCTAGCCGCCTAGTCAGCGGGAAATAGCAGGCCGTTTGCAGGTTTCCGGCACCCGGCCGGTTATGAAGCGTCTCGTTGCCTTAGAGCGGAAGGGGTATATCAGACGGGATAACGTGAACCGGGGGATCACTCTGAGGACACCGCATAGCCGTCCAGTCTCCCTGCCGATTGTCGGCACCGTTCGTGCCGGTCAGCTCTCCACGGCAATAGAAGACATTCAGGGGTACTTCTCCGTCGACCAGATGGCCGTTAAGGGAGCCGATTGTTTTTTCCTGAAGGTCAGCGGTGACTCCATGATCACCGCCGGTATTTTGGATGGAGATCTGGCTCTTGTACGTCCGCAGTCGACCGCTGACAACAGGGATACCGTGGTTGCCATGGTTGACGGCGAGGCGACGGTCAAATGGTTCCATAAAGAACAGGATCACATTCGCCTGCAACCAGCGAACCCGACCATGAAGCCGATCCTCATCTATCCTGAAGACGGTGAGGTGACGATAGTCGGCAAGGTCATAGGCATATACCGGCAACTATAGAAATCAGCAGCTAATCTGGACTACAAAAAAGAAAAACAGGAGACCAAGAAATGGAACCAATTACACTGTGCGGGCTAGTAATCGTCATGTTTGGCTTATGGGTGGAGTTTGAACCGGCAGTAATGGCAGTTGTAAGAGCGATCGGGAATAGCAGGATGTATAAGGAGGCGTTTTCACAATCCGCAGTTCAGCGCCCTAAATATGTGGCAAGAATGCCGGTCTGTTTTGCCAAGGCCCACAGTTAGTGTCAACTGCCTGCATAAAATTACGCCATGACAAAGAATCCCATACGCGTCGCTGTCGTCTTTGGACCGGGACGCATCATCAAGCCGATCTGGTTCGATTTACAAAACCGAAAACATGCCATACTTGAGACGACTTATACCTGGACTGATTTGAAGGGAAGTGCTAAGCGTCTACACTTCTCGGTGCGCGATGAGGGGGCACTGTACGAATTGACGTACAATACCGCTGAACAGACCTGGGAGTTGAACCAGATTGAAAGTTACTGACATTGGAGATACTCCGCTTGGACCAGTCTGCATCCGTAATGTTTTCCGTGCTGAAGCTATTCATTATTCCAGTGGGAGGCGGAATCCCTGCAGGAGTTTTGCTTGCTCAGGCGAAAGGACTGGCCTGGCCCATCACCACGATACTCTACCTGGTGTCGGACATTGCTCTGGCGCTTGCCTTTGAGCCGATTCTTCGACTTATCTCTACCTTGGTAGGGAAAATATCTTTTCTAAAACGATTCAGTGCCGCCTTTAAGGCTGCAGCGGCTCGCAGTACGGCACATATCGGCGGCACCAGTGCTGGGCCACTTGCACTCGTTATGGTCTCTTTTGGTGTCGACCCCATGACAGGAAGAGCAACAGCACACGCTGCCGGTCACGGATTCATTGCCGGCTGGGCGATTGCTATCGCGGGAGACATGCTCTATTTCGGAGTTATTGCAATAACAACTTTGCGCCTGAACTCCTATTTCAAAGACCCGAACACCACAATGCTGATCGTTCTTGGCGCAATGATAGTGGTACCCATGCTGGTACGCTATTTTCGATCCAGGCAAAGCGCCTTGAGTTGATTCTGCCGTAGTGGATTATTCATGAGCGATCACCGGACTATACTTCATATCGACGCAAACGCGTTTTTTGCCTCGGTCGAGCAGTCTGCCAACCCGAAGTTGCGCGGTAAACCGATTGCTGTGGTAGGTGGGCATGGCAGAACCGTAATTACGACCAGCTCCTACGAGGCCCGAGCCAAGGGGGTCAAGACCGGCATGGCGATCTGGGAGGCAAAACGAACCTGCCCGGAGCTGATCATCGTTGTCGGTGACAACAAAAAATACACCTATACATCCACTAGGATAAACGAGATCTTCAGAGACTACACCCCTGAGGTTGAGGCGTTCAGCATCGATGAGAGCTGGCTGGACGTCACCCATTCTCTCTCCATCTTCGGGACTGCCGAGAACATCGCCTACCTCATCAAGGCGCGCATCAAACACCTCTTCGGGATCACCTGCTCCATCGGTATCGCCCCAAACAAGCTGCTGGCCAAGCTCGCCTCGGACATGCAGAAGCCGGACGGTTTGACCGTCATTACTCCGGAGAACGTGGCGCGTACCCTGGAGCGAATGCCGATCAACGAACTCTGCGGCATCGGCAAAAAGATGCAGCGCCATCTCAATCTGATGTCGATCTATACCTGCGGGGAGCTGGGGCGCTGTGAAGAGAGCAGACTGACCAGAAAGTTCGGGATTATCGGCACACGGCTGAAAGAGATGGGACAGGGAATAGACAACTTGCCGGTAGTCCGCTTCGGCAGGGAGGATGATGTCAAAAGCGTCGGCCATTCGCGTACTCTGGAGCGGGACATCGACGATCCGGCGGAGATCAGAAAGTTTCTGCTGCAGCTCTCCGAGATGGTCGGCAGCCGGGCCAGACGCTACAACGTCAGCGGCAAAACAATCCATCTGTACGTCCGGTATGCGGATTTCTTTTCCTCATGGGGGAAACAGACCACACTGAAGCAGTACATCAACCTCAGCGACGAGATCTACCGTGCCGCACTCGGAATTCTCAACACAGTAGAACTGGATCAGCCGGTCAGGCTATTGGGGATCAGTCTGAGTAACCTCAAGCATCAGGCGGAGCAGTTGCCGCTTTTCGAGGAGGAGCGCAAGAAACTCTTTGCCACTCAGGCCATGGACTCTATCAACGAGCGCTACGGCAGGATGTCGGTTACCTTTGGGAGCCTGTTACCAGGGAAGGAGAAAGCCGGGTCGCACGTAATTCCGCCGAGTTGGCGACCGGATGGAATCAAGAATGTGAAGGTAGAATAAGCTGCTTCAAAGACAATCGGAAAGGAGAGACCATTTGAAAGTTACTGAGAAATCATTGCGGGCACAGTGCACAGAATTATATTTTGTCACTAGCGTCCCAACGTTTCTATTTTTCAAATCCATAACTATCCTAATATTAA
>CAYQMO010000330.1:0-3863 GCA_964418315.1 uncultured Geobacter sp.
TTGAATCGTCTTATGTTGCTGACTGTTAAAGTATCTGGTGAAATTGATTATATTTCTTGTATCTCGAGTTGGTCTGATATACTTTGCTAGTACAAATGGTATCATTTTTGGAGGTTGGATATGGCACGGACGGTAGTAAACATCGATGATTCACTGTATGAACAAGCAAAGGTGTTTACCGGATTGAAAAAGAAAGTAGATGTTGTCAATTATGCGTTGAAACATCTGCTCGAACAACGGGACATGGAAAAAATACTTGAACTGCGTGGCAAAATCGTGTGGGAAGGTGATCTGGATGAGATGAGGCAGTCGCGTTATGGTTCTTGTTGACACCTCTATCTGGATCGATTTCTTTCAGGCACCGGAGAGCCATACCGGATCTGCACTTGTATCACTTATCAAGGATCATAATAGTGTTGCGCTTTGCGGCATAGTGCTCCAAGAGGTTCTGCAGGGTATTCGCAATCAGAAAAGTTTTGAGCTTGTTGGCGAGCGGTTGTTAAAATTTCCCTTTGTCGATGCGAATCTGAGCACGTGGCTACTTGCGGCTTCGCTGTACCGCGACCTCCGAACAAAAGGGATTACTATGCCACCTGTCGATGTAACTATTGCAGCTATCGCAATATTAAATGATATGCCTCTGTTCAGCAGAGATGTACATTTTGAGGAAGTTGCGCAAGTGAGTGGCTTGAGGTTGTATGGCGGGTAAACCTCCTTTTACGATGGAGGAGGGGTTGAGGGAAACGGCTGTTTGGTACAAACAGCAATTTTGAATTTTGGATTTTGAATTTTGAGTTAAAATCGAAAAACAATTAAAACCATAAGAATCGGTTTTGAGTTTTGGGTTTTGAATTTAGGTGAGTTCTGGGGACAGTATATTTAATTGACAAACGTCTTTTATCTGCTATTCTCCGCACATGGCGCGAATTGGACGAGTTATAGCACCTGGAATACCACATCACATCACTCAACGTGGCAACCGCCGTCAGCAGACTTTTTTCTGTGATGACGACTACTCTGCCTATATTGACCTTATGTCTGAATGGTGTGGTAAGTGCCATGTGGAGATATGGGCGTGGTGCTTGATGCCCAATCACATCCACTT
Source organism: uncultured Geobacter sp. (assembly GCA_964418315.1). Taxonomy (GTDB): domain Bacteria; phylum Desulfobacterota; class Desulfuromonadia; order Geobacterales; family Pseudopelobacteraceae; genus JACRCG01. Next base: position 1,106 of record CAYQMO010000330.1, read on the forward strand.
GATTGCAGTGCCGGAATCGGAAGACGGACTTGCCCGTGCAATCGGTGAAGCACACCGTCGCTATACTCGCAGGATAAATTTTCGCGAAAAGTGGCGTGGGCACCTGTGGCAGGAACGCTTCGCATCGTTTCCGATGGACGAAAGTTATCTACTGGCAGTAGCCCGGTATGTTGAAATGAATCCTACCGCTGCCGGTTTAGTTATACGCCCCGAAGAGTACCAGTGGAGCAGTGCCAAAGCCCATCTCATGGCTCAAGACGACAAACTGGCCAAGGTTGAACCATTGCTTTCAATGGTTGGCAATTGGAGAGAATTTCTATCATTGTCTTCAGAAGAAGAAATGGCCTTATTCCGTAAACATGAGAGGTCTGGCAGACCACTTGGGCAGGAGTCATTTGTTGAACACATTGAGATCATTCTTGAAAGAACTCTCCGACCACACAAACCAGGCCCAAAGCAAAAAGTATAATAGTTTCATATACTGTCACCAGCATACGGTCCAATAGTTCCAGGTTGACTTGTATATATCTAATTGATAATGTGTGTATACGATATTTAGTGGAGGTACTAATTCATGGCAACAGCAATGACATCTATCAGATTAGATACTCACTTGGCCGATGAGGCCGCCCATATATTGGGTGTCAAGAGCCGAACAGAGGCAGTGCATATCGCTTTACGCGAAATAGTGGCGCTGAAGAATTTCAAGAGTTTGATGACAAAGCACGCTGGTAAGCTGATGTTCGAGGGTTCCGGTGAGTAACCTGGTTATCTTTGATACATCGATATTTATTGATCATTTACGTACTGGGTGTCATCAAGATCGGATTGATACAATCAGCGGCCTTATCAGGACTTCGTCGGTTGTGCTGTCCGAATTGTGGCGTGGCGCGACGAAACTGCCAGAAATATCTTTTATGAAACAGTTGGAGAAAAACCACCCGGTTTTGACACCGACTGAAAAAAACTGGCTGGAGTCAGGTCAGTTGCTTGGCAAAATGCGTACTGACAAGGGTTTTACCCCTGAAAAGCTGCGTGACCTGCATTTTGATGTACTCATTGCTCTGTCGGCACGTTCTCACGGAGCCCGGTTGGTGACTTCAAATCGTTGCGACTTTGAAATGATACGAGGATATCGCGACTTTTCTCTTGAGGTTTGGTAAGTGAGCCATGGTTAGTCGAGGAAATCCATGTAAGGCGTTCAAAAAACTCGGTTGGCAGGCCAGGTTAAAAATGAGGGATGTTGTCAGGATCATGATTGAAAATGAAAAGAGGTTGGCATGAACTGGTATAAAGCATACGATATATTCGGCGGACGGCATCAGCTCTTGGGGTGCCAGCACGACTGGTGCCGTTTCCTATTACGCTTATGAAACTCTTTGGGAAAATGGCAGGCAAGAGTGGAGCCGTTAACCGGTTGACGGGGTCGTTGACAGTAGATAGTTCAAAGATCCGGCAGGAACTTGGGTGGGTGCCGCCGTTTACTATGGAGGAGGGGTTGAGGGAAACGGGGAGATGGTTTAAAAGTCAGTTTTGAGTTTTGGGTTTTGAATTTTGGATTGGTAAAGCCTGAAGTCAAGGAACAGCTTCGGGCCAGTATTACATGAGGGAATTTGCGATAACCACCCTGAAGGAAGGCGGTTTGGCTGAATTTTACTATTGACACCCGGACAAAAAAGACCGATATTGGAAGCCATGAAAGGTAGCGAATTCATAAAGCGGGTACGCAAGATAGCCAAAGCAAAGTGTATTGTCTGCGTTGTTGACGAGGCACGCGGCAAGGGTAGCCATATAACCCTTTATCTTGGGAATAGCCTTACCATCGTACGCAATCCAAAAGATGAGTTGAAAACCGGCACCTTCCACGCCATGCTAAAACAGCTTGGTATCACGCTTGAAGACATCATGGAGGCATAATAATGGTACGCATGGTATACGCTGTACAACTTACGCCCGACACCATAGACGGCGGTTTTACTGTAACCTGTCGCGACTTTCCGGAAGCCATAACTCAGGGAGAAACAGCAACTCAAGCTGTTCTTGAAGCGTCAGATGCTATTGAAGAAGCAATCGCATCACGTATAAAACGTGGCGTGGATATACCGATTCCATCCGGTAAAAAACAGAGTGAACATATGGCGACTGTCCCGCTTTCTACGTCTTTGAAAGCAGCCCTGTATCAAGCAATGCGAGAGGATAATATTAGCAAGAGCGAACTTGCTCGTCGTCTTGGTATTGATGAAAAAGAAGTACGCCGGATGATTGATCCGCGTCACCACTCAAAAACACCTGGAATTGAACGTGCCCTTTTCTGTTTGGGGCGTTCAGTAATAGCCGAATTTGCAAAAGCTGCCTGAGCTTGGGTTGAAGCCGCCTTTTACTATGGAGGAGGGGTTGAGGGAAATACAAGAAGCAATTTTGAATTTTGAATTTTGGATTTTGAGTTGAAAATCAAACTGCAATCAAACTGCAATTTTGAATTATGGATTTTGAATTTTGAATGAGAGAACAGATGAAAGAGAATGTCATTCAGAATAAAAGTTATGATTTTGCGCTCCGGATAATCGTACTTTATCAGAAACTCTGTAAAGCCAACGAGTATGTTCTCTCAAAACAGCTACTTCGGTCTGGTGGTGAAGGCAATTTTGGATTTTGAGTTTTGGATTTTGAATTGGTGATGCATGAAAGATAACCTTATACAACAAAAAAGCTATGCGTTTGCTCTTGAGATAATTGATCTTTATCGGAAACTCGGTAA
>CAYQMO010000331.1:0-3803 GCA_964418315.1 uncultured Geobacter sp.
ACTCAACCGGATAATGTGCTTTCAGATAGGCTGTCTGGTAGGCGATCAGGGCGTATGCAGCCGAATGTGATTTGTTGAATCCGTACTCGGCGAACTTGTGCATCAGATCGAAGATCGTTTCCGCTTTTTTGGGGTCGAGCTTGTTTTCCTTTGCCCCTTCAAGAAAAAGGCTCTTCTGGCGTGACATCTCCTTATCATCTTTCTTACCCATGGCCCGACGCAGCAGGTCGGCCTGGCCAAGTGAGTAGCCGGCGAGCGAACGGGAAATCTGCATGACCTGTTCCTGGTAGACGATAACCCCATATGTATCTTTCAGAATAGGCTCCAGCAGCGGTAGATCGTAGACAACCTCTTTACGGCCATGTTTGCGGTCGATGAAGTCATCCACCATGCCGGAACCCAAGGGGCCGGGGCGGTACAAGGCACAGGCGGCGATCACGTCTTCAAAACAGGAGGGTTTCAGTTTAATAAGCATCTCTTTCATGCCGCTCGACTCAAGCTGGAAAACCCCGGTGGTGTTTCCTGCGGAGATCAGGTCGTAACTCGCCTGGTCGTCATCCCGCAACGTGGTGATATCGAAATCCGGCACATTCACCCGCACCAGTTTCACCGCGTTTTCGATCACCGTCAGGTTTTTTAGCCCGAGAAAGTCGAACTTGACCAGACCGACCAGCTCGACATATTTCATCGAGTACTGCGTGTTGATCGAGCCGGTCTTCTGATCCTTGTAGATTGGCAGGAACTCTTCCAGCGGCTCCGGCGCCACCACGACAGCAGCAGCGTGGGTTGATGCGTGCCGGGTAAGTCCCTCCAGGCAGAGTGCCGTATCCAGTAAATCCTTAACCTGCGGATCGGCGTCGCAGATCTCTTTCAACTGTGGTTCCAGCAGCAGCGCTTTACTCAGGGTCATCTTCAGATCATCCGGAATCATCTTGGCAATCCGGTCGACATCACCATAAGTCATGTTGAGGGCACGACCGACATCGCGGATGGCCGCCTTGGCGCCCATGGTTCCAAAGGTGATAATCTGGCAGACGCGGTCGCGACCGTACTTTTCAACCATGTACTGAATGACTTCGCCACGGCGATCCTGGCAGAAGTCGACGTCGATATCAGGCATGGAGATACGTTCAGGATTTAGGAAACGTTCAAACAGAAGGTTGTAGGGGAGGGGGTCAAGATCAGTAATCTTTATGGAATACGCCACGAGGGAACCGGCAGCCGAACCCCTGCCGGGGCCGACCGGAATCCCCTTGTCTTTTGCCCAGCGGATAAAGTCGGAAACGATCAGGAAATAGGCAGGGAATTTCATGTCGCTAATACAGGCGAGCTCAATTTCAAGGCGGTCGAAATATGCCTGCTGCTGTTCCAGCGTCATCTCTGGATATTTTGCCAGAATGGTTACCATACGTTCTTTAAGCCCGGCAGTCGCCAGTTCCCGCAGCATTTCGTCATGGTTTAGCCCGGCAGGCGGATCGAAGTGCGGGAAATAATAGGTTTTTCCATCCACCGCCAACTCAAGATTGCAGCGTTCGGTGATAGCCAGTGTGTTACTTATCGCCTCGGGAGCGTAGGAGAATGCACGTTCCATCTCTTCCGGTGACTTAACGTAAAACTCGTCAACCGAAAATTTCATATGGCTCGGGTCTTCCATGGTCTTGCCGGTCTGGATGCAGAGCAGCACCTCATGGGCACGGGCGTCTTCCCGGTTCAGGTAATGGCAGTCATTGGTTGCCACCAGCGGCAGTTTAAGTTCTGCAGCTACCTCAATCAGCCGTTTGTTGACAATATCCTGTTCAGGGATGGTGTTTTCCTGCAGCTCGATATAGTAACGGTCCGGGAACAGTTCGCTGTACCAGCGGGCGGTGGCTACGGCATCTTCCATTCGGCCACGACCACACTGCATGGCAACTTCCCCTTTAAGGCAGGCCGACATGGCAATCAGCCCCTCTGAACGCCCCGATAACAGCTCTCGATCGATGCGGGGGCGGTAGTAAAACCCCTCCTTGTAGCCGGCGGAGGTCAGGTAGGAAAGGTTTTTGTAACCCTCCATATTCTCACAGAGCAGGATCAGATGATAGGCCGCCTCGGCTATTCCCTTGGCGTCCCGTGAAAAGCGCGATTCAGGTGCAAGATAGAGTTCGCAGCCGATGATTGGTTTGACCCCCTTTTTTTTGCAGGCGAGATAAAACTCAGCGGCTCCGAACATGTTGCCATGGTCGGTAATCGCCAGAGCTGGCATGTTGAACTCTTTTGCTTTGGCGATCAGGTCATCAAAGCGGATAGCGCCGTCAAGAAGTGAATACTGGCTGTGAAGATGAAGGTGAACGAACTGGGAAGAAGGGATGTTTTCAATGCCGACGGGTGTTTCCATGTGGTGCTGCCTCCAGGAGAATCAATGGGCCGGATTATGCATCATCTCAAGATGTAGTGTCAAGTGTAGGGATGATGGGCTCTATTTTGTGATGTGATCAGCTTCAGTCTGTTGTAAACACCTTCCGGGTATCGCGCAGCAGCATGATAAGCCACCCAGAAATTTGTTGCACACCATTTTGTCATGACGGCGTTGATATATTGACTAATTGTTGTATTAGTGTCAAAAAGGGAAAAATCTAAATTCGCAGAAAAGAGCGTATACTCGAGGAGTTTAAAATGGCCAGAGCATCAGCACGCCACATCCTGGTGGCAACAAAAGAAGCGTGTGAAGCGTTGAAAGTAAAGATTGAAGCGGGAGAAGATTTTGCAGTCGTTGCCAAAGAACACTCCAAATGCCCATCCGGGAGAGATGGCGGAAGCCTTGGTGAATTCGGGCCGGGACAGATGGTCAAGGAGTTTGATACCGCAGTGTTTTCCGGCGATATCGGAACAGTTCTTGGGCCGGTTCAGACACAGTTCGGCTACCATCTGATTGAAGTCACCAAGCGTACGGCATAGAGCTTAAGGGATATCGTATCTTGAAGTTACTGGATGGGAAAATATGCGCTGAGAGTCTTGTCGCCGGTATAGCCAGGCGGGTTGCCTGCTATGTTGATTCCGGTCTGCGAAAGCCTCATATGACCGTGATTCTGGTCGGGGAGCATGCCCCCAGCGAGTCTTACGTAAAATCGAAAATAAAATCGTGTGTGAGCGCTGGTTTTGAAAGTGCGCTGCTCCGCTTTCCGGAGAGTATCATCGAGTCTGATCTGCTTGCAAATATAGCCGAAATAAATTGCAATCATGCTACTGACGGCCTGATCGTGCAGTTGCCGGTGCCAAAACACATTAATCCGCAGAACATCATCAATGCGATTGACCCTCTTAAGGACATCGACGGTTTTCACCCGACTAATTTTGGCCGCATGACTCTGGGGCAAAAAGCGTTCAGGCCTGCTACGGCCTACGGAATCTGCAAGCTGCTTCAATTTTATGAAATTCCGGTCAAAGGGAAGCATTGTGTTGTCATCGGGCGGTCGAACATTGTGGGAAAACCAATATCGATAATGCTTTCCAACGATTTTGAAATCGGTAATGCCACTGTCACTCTTGCACATATTGAAACTCCACGTGAACTGTTGCTCGACGAAACACGTCGGGCAGATATCATTGTGGTGGCGGTAGGTATCCCTGGATTTATTACCGAGAATATGGTCAAAGAGGGTGTTGTGATGATTGACGTTGGTATCAATCGACTCGAAAACGGCAAGTTGGTGGGCGATGTTGATTTTGAACATGTCAGCGCCAAATGTTCCTGGATAACGCCGGTTCCCGGCGGTGTCGGCAGAATGACAGTAGCGGCACTGATGATAAATACATTGATGGCATAT
>CAYQMO010000332.1:0-3793 GCA_964418315.1 uncultured Geobacter sp.
GTTGTTAACGTCAATACAAACTGTTTCAAGTATTTGTTGATCTGGTCAGGGTGCTGGTAAACCCAGCAAACAAATCTTTACGGTTAAATCGTCACAAATCAGTATAGACCGGTTGATTTTTACTGTTGATGGTGTCTTTTTTTTATACTGAATAAGGTTCAAAAGTTCACCAATCGGGTTTTTCAACACTCATCAATAACTTAGCGGAATGACCTAAGGGCAATATGCTCTATGGTCGCGTCAAAACGCGTCGTGTTATTTTGATATTTTTTCGATTGTTCAACAATTTCTTAACGCTATGCAGAAAAATCCTTAAGGAACGGTCTGTTAAAACAGCTGCATTGTTAATACTTTTGGAGGTGAATTCAAAAGAGTAAAACGCTGCGGCGCATTCTGTCGCGCAATGTGTTTATTATGACTTCCGTCGGATCAAGCCAGTATCTATTCCGGCTGAAAACCTGCTGGACATGGTAAATAAACTGTTGATCAACTGAGCTTGCGGAACAATTCCAAGCGGTAATACTTCCCATAGGGTGGAGAAGGACACCAAGGCGTGCAACAGCGTCGAACTCAGCGACTACCCGGAAGGATGACGACGCAATTGGCCTACCTAGAAAAATGCGTTTCGCTGTTTGAATAGGACAAGCATTAGGCAAATGAACAATTCCTGCAAAGAAAGGAAATGCAGTTTTCTGCCAGAAATTATCTGGCGCACTCTTTAACAATTTGGAAGTTTTTAAGGTTTGGGGGCATTAACAGAAATGTTTAATCTGTTGGTGTCCCGTGAACTTGGCTACCAGGGGTATTTCCCCTTAAGCATCTGTATTAAATAAATCTGGGAGACAACATGCTATTGAAAACCAATTCATCATATCCCTTGACTATCTGGAGCAAAGTATTGGGGCACTTTGCCGGACTAAAACACAACATAACTGACTCAATGCTCAACGCTGACACAGAAGTGACGAACAGCAGTGGACCTGAAACAACACCAAGGATTCGCACGACTGGTTTTGATCTATCTATTGCGGAAGAATCAGAGGTTTACCAGGATATTGTAAGAATGTGGATACTCCGAATCTTGATACCGCTTGATGGACACCTTGATTTTATCGGCAAAGGTGAATTCAGAAATCATGGGATAGCTAAATTATTGAACTTAAAGGATAGCAATCGAAACCACGATAGCCGTGAAACCATAGCTGTAGAACTTGCTTTGCAGCAAGCGCTGAAACTGGATCAGGAGGAATCATTAAAAGTACTTAAACCTCATAGAAAGTCCGAAAATAAATTTTGCCCGGATACTGTTCTGTCTCAACTCAACGATTTGTATCGGAAGTCGGAATACCAGATTGATACACTGGCCTTACCGGAACCACTAGCAGGCAATCTCCAACGACTTACCTCACTGTTAGGATTATCTCCAGTGGAGTATTGGATTTTGGCATTCACTATATTATTGACTACCCATCAAGAACTGATAGATGCTTACGGATTTCTGAGTGGTAAAAGAAATAAACGTCGGTTTAGAAAAAACTTGTCGGTAATACTGGGTTTTTCTACCGTAGACATTCGAACTGCATTGTCAGGGCAATCAGTATTGTTTCAAACTTCTCTTGTAAGATGGGACTACTTTGACAGCGAACTCACCACACTCTCATCGGATTTTGCCGAACGCTTGACAATTGAATACGGAATGCCACTGGATTGGCTACGGGACATGATCACCCCCAGTGCTCCGCCGCAATTGAGTTTGACCGATTATCCGCACTTAAAAGAGACTCTCGATTTTCTGTTGCCCTATCTGGCGCAGTCTTTATCAAATGCTCGAAAGGGGGTCAACGTGCTGATCCATGGCGTGCCTGGCACTGGTAAAACTCAGCTCACAAGAGTGTTGGCGGCGAAATTGGCCTATCCGTTGTATGAAGTGGCAACGATTGATAAAGAAGGGGACCCTCGCAGTGGTGAAAGTCGTCTAAGAGTATCCCTCGCCGCACAAGTTATTTTTCATCGACAGCCATTTTTGATGTTGTTCGATGAAGCTGAAGATGTTTTTAAACATCACGATCCATATGGAAGTGTTGCGCAAACGCGTAAAGCCTGGACGAATTCTCTGTTAGAAGAAAATTCGATGCCTGTTTTCTGGGTATGCAACAGTATTGAGGGGATTGATCCAGCTTTTATTCGGCGGTTTGACTGGATTATTCACGTACCCGTGCCGCCTAAACCTCAACGTGAGCAGATCATACGCAACCATTGTGGCGACCTACTCAGTGGCAAGGCGATAAAGCGTATAGCAGCCAGTGATGAACTTGCCCCGGCAGTGATTACTCGCACCGCCAGTGTCATGAATTTGCTGGCGGATCAATTTTCTGTCGAGCAATTGTCATCGGTTGCTGAACACCTGATGGATACGACACTCAAAGCTCAAGGCCATAAAGGTCTCAATCTGAAACAAGGTAAGCCTTTATCAGACTTCTACGATCCAGGGTTAGTCAATTGCGATACCGATTTAAAGAGAATTACCGAGGGTATTCAAAGATATGGTAATGCCAGATTATGTTTGTTTGGTCCGCCGGGTACAGGCAAAACAGCTTGGTCGTATTGGTTGGCAGAACAACTCAATAAATCACTGCACATCAAGCGCTGCTCCGATTTACTCAGTATGTGGTTAGGCGACAGCGAGCAAAAGATTGCCAAGGCATTTCAGGAAGCCGAAGCCGAAAATGCCGTGTTGTTGATTGATGAAGTTGATAGTTTTTTACTCGATCGCTCATTAAGTCAACGATCATGGGAGTTTACCCGCGTTAATGAAATACTGACACAGATGGAAAGCTATCACGGTGTATTAATTGCCACGACCAACCGTATGGAGTCTCTGGATTCAGCGTCATTGCGGCGCTTCGATCTCAAAGTGAAATTCGATATGCTTAAACCCTCGCAAGCCTGGAAGCTGCTGAAAAGCTATTGCCAGGTGTTAGGGCTGCCTGAGCCAGATGATAGTGCTCAGGATGCATTAGAAAAGGTTGATAACCTAACTCTAGGTGATTTTGCTGTACTTGAGAGGCAGCATCGATTTAACGCGTTGGTCGATGCCCAAGCCGTTATCAAAGCCCTACAAGCAGAATGTGTTTTAAGAACACCACAGAAGCAAAGAGCAATTGGCTTTGTTTAATTACTTAACAAAATCGAAGTAAACCAACCTCATGATTCCAGAGCCACTGATCGCAAAACTTAAAACTGTCAAGCATTTAGTCATTCTCACAGGAGCAGGCGTATCCGCTGAATCCGGTATTCCCACTTTTCGCGAAGCTTTGACAGGCTTGTGGGAAAATTATGATCCAGCGCAGTTAGCAAGCGAATCTGGATTTTTGTCTAACCCTTCTTTGGTTTGGGGTTGGTATGAATGGAGGCGCTATCAGGTCTTATGTGCGCAGCCCAATCCGGCTCATCTGTCCATCGCACGATTAGCCGAAAAGGTGCCTAAACTCACATTGATTACCCAGAATGTCGACGACCTGCATGAGCGCGCTGGGAGTTCCGATGTTTTACGTCTGCACGGCAGCCTACACCGTCCTCACTGTATGGTTTGCGGCGAGCCATATATAGTTGACGATGTGAATATGGCCGAAAGTGAAATAGGCAGGGATCGCCTGATCGAACCACCATCTTGTTATCTCTGTGGTGAATACGTTAGGCCCGGCGTGGTGTGGTTCGGTGAGTCACTGCCGACCACAGTCTGGGAGCAAGCGAAACTAGCCAGTGAAGTATGTGATTTGATGCTGATTATTGG
>CAYQMO010000333.1:0-3783 GCA_964418315.1 uncultured Geobacter sp.
TTGAAGGGTATCGTCGTCTGACTTTCATGATGCTTGACCAAAACATTGTCGCCGTTAGTCCTTCCAGTACCTGGCGTGTTCTTTCAAAAGCAGGCTTGCTACAGAAATGGAATAAGAAGAAAAGCCTCAAAGGCACCGGCTTTGTGCAGCCGCTCACACCACATGAGCATTGGCATGTGGACGTTTCTTACATCAACATCAGTGGTACCTTCTATTATCTGTGCAGTCTTCTGGACGGATGCAGTCGCTACATAGTCCACTGGGAGATCCGGGAGCAGATGACTGAAACGGATATCGAAATCATACTGCAAAGAGCCAAAGAGAAATTCCCCGATGCTCGCCCACGGATTATTTCCGACAACGGGCCGCAGTTCATCGCCAAGGATTTCAAAGAATTCATCCGCATTTCCGGCATGACACATGTGAGGACATCTCCGTTCTATCCGCAGTCAAACGGCAAGCTGGAACGTTTCCACGGCACCATCAAGGATGAATGCATCAGACCCGGTGTACCACTTTCATTTGACGACGCCCGGAGAATAGTCGCAAAGTACATCGAACATTACAACAACGTCAGACTGCACAGTGCCATCGGCTATGTCGCACCGGCTGACAAACTGGCCGGTAGAGACTTGGAAATATTCAAAGAACGAGACAGAAAGCTTGAAGAAGCTCGAGAGAAGAGAAAGCAAAAACGACAACAGGCATACTCTAAAGTCAGAACATCAGAGGAAGTTGACTTACCCTTAGATCAAGCGGCCTGAAAGTACTGTTCCGTCAGAGGCAAGACAGTTTTACCGTCAGTATGTCTTTCTATGATGAGTTTTACTGGAGTTTTGAGTACTATATTTTCAACTATCACTGCATAGCTCGTTTTTGGTTCTTCCATATAGCCAAACACCAACCAGTTGACTCTCTTTGATGGGGGCTTTAAACTCGTTTGCCTGCCCGATTTATTAATTCTGGTAGTGGTGTCATGGGTTAGTAAGTGATGATTGTTGGCGATCATCCAAGCGATGCCGTATCTAATCATGTGGCATCGCTTTATTTTAAGTGTTCGACGCAGCTGTACGTTGAGTCCCCTGCTTGAAGTTGCAGTCCCCCTTATGAGCCTGGTCCAAAGACGCACCATCCCTTTTTTAACGGTTTTGATTTTGATTTAGGCTGAGAAGACCCCTGGCCTTACTTTTTGCTTCGATACGACCTCCCTTCCATGGTTAGAAACGTGCCGTTCATGGTAATCCTATCCAGGATGGCGGTTGCGGTAGTAGCGTCAAAAACTTTGTTCCATTGTGACGGCACGAGATTGGTAGTCATCATGGTGGTTTTGGTTTCGGCCCTTTTGGCGATTACCTGAAAAATTGCATCGGCCTGATCCTTTGAGGGAAAAGCATAGCCGACCTCATCGAGACAGAGCACCGGCACCTTGGCGTAGAAGTCGATGGCGTTATAGAGATTGTTTGCCTTGGTGATTTTCGCCATCAGGTCGAACAGGGAAATGAAGAGTGCCTGATGCCCTTTCATGACGGCATCGTGACACAGAGCTTTGGCCAGATGCGTTTTGCCGACTCCTGCAGGTCCTATTAGCACCAGATTGCACGGTTCTTTCAGCCATGGATGGGCCATAAACTCCATCAGCTTATCTCTGGGAATGACGGGATTGAACTTCCAATCGAAGTCTCCGATGGTCTTTATTCGTTTGATCCCGGAGCGGGTGAGCAGGTAGGCGATCTTCTTTGCCTGACGCAGTATTGACTCTTCTTCGAGAAACCGCTTGAGGAACGCCTGCTCTTCCGTGGTAAATGTGCTGATGTCAGTCAGCAGGTGGAATTCATTTTTGAGTTGATCATATCGGGTCATAACAGGCGAGGTTCCTTTCTTCGTATGAGATTGTCAGCAGCTCGCCGTTTCTGGGTGACACCGGGCATGCTTGCGAGGAGAGCGGTTTTGCGAGAATGGCTGCCACCAGATCAGGACGAGTTATCTTTTGGGCCAGTGCCTCCCTGACTGCCGAGAGTAGGCAAGGCTTTTTGAATTGGCGCAACAGGTTGAAGAGGGTGCGCGCCGCTTTCACCGGATCATGCCCGTCATGTTCAGCAAACCGGATGAAACGATCAATATCGACATCCATTCTTGTCATCAGCAGATAAATACGCTTTTCCTTATAGGCGGGCGTCAGCTTAAGCAGGTCGGTGCGATGGGTTGGATGTTCAATAGTCTGCTTTTTGCAAAAACAGCGGCGGTGGGTTGCCACCAAATGGGAGTTGACGATTACCTCAATCTTCTCTGTATGGAAGGCAACGGTCGCGCACTGTCCGCAATACCGTGACGGCACGGAGTAGCGGTTGCCGTCCACCTCGATGAATCCGGTCTTTGTTACCGTTGCCACGTCAAATCTGCGTGATGGATAACCGATGGTCGGCAATTTCCTGAGCGGCTCGTCACGCAGCAGCTCTTTCGGTGATCTGCCCGTCACACTGTGCAGAGCGGCATTGCGGAGTTCCAGCCATTGTCTAGTCAGGCGGTTCAGGTCAGCCAGGTCACGGGGAGTCTTGTCATAGAGGAACGTTCTTATATCCCGGATAACCCGTTCCACCCGCCCCTTCTCATTGGCCCGGTATGGTGTGCAAGGATGTATGGCAAAGCCGTAATGCCTGGCAAAATCAACAAACTGTGGATTCAGGCGCAGCACCGGTTTTCTGGCAATAACCACACTCTTGAGATTGTCAAAGCGTAGAGCGTGGGCTACACCAGCACAGTCACGGAATGCCTCCAGGTGACCGTCCAGAAAGAACTCGAAGGTCATGCGGGGATAAAAGCGCACCACCAGAAACCGGGACCATGCCAGAATGTAGACGAACCCGTACACCGTGCCCCATGGCAGTGTAAGAACCATCCAGTCCACCTGTGCCTCTTCCGCCGGCAGGAGCACCCGTTCATGAAACATGGTGACCCGCTTGGTGCGCAACTTTTTGGTCGCTCGGCTGACACTCACGTAACTGCCGGTAAAACCGAGAGCCAGCAGACGGTTATAGACCTGCGTCGCCTTCAGTCGGGGATAATCGGTATACCAGGAGTCAATCAAGCGTTGGTACGGCGTGAGCAGCAACTCCTGATTCGCCTGGCGCACAGGTGCCCCCCTGGCGGCAATGATACGGGAAACCGTATTTCTGCCCATGCAGCAACACACGGCGATCTGTCGCATGGAAAGCTTCTCGGTCTGATACAGGTGCAATACGTGGGCGGTACGTTCAGCGTCGGTCATGGCATCCTCCCTGAAGTTGTTACGAGGAGGCCAGACTAAACCGGTCAGCCAGGATGGTCTATCGTGTCTTGTATCATGCGCCTTGTAACACCAGTGGCAGCAAACGTAAGTCCGGTAAGCCTCCGCAGGGTTATCTCGTCTTGTATCATCGAAAGTCGAGTGCCCGGCACCCATACAACCAGCTTCAGTACTGGCTTTGAAGGGGGTATCGTGTCTTGTATCACTTCCAGACCCAAGGAAAGCTGCTTGCCACGCCGCTCTTTCAATTCAGGGTAGCGACCACAGAAGTATCCGGGATTCTCAGCAACCCAGTGGCGTTGAGCAGACTGTTTGCGAGCCGCCTTACATTCCTTTTGGGAACAGGCCCGTTGACGATCACCAACACGGCGATCAGGAACAAAGAAACGACCGCAGAATTCACAACGTTTGCTCATGGCCACCTCCGGAAAAAGTATCCGGAATTGGTCGTAACAGGTCTTCAACAATAATATGGTAGGGGAAAAAATGAAGGGCTGAAT
>CAYQMO010000334.1:0-3767 GCA_964418315.1 uncultured Geobacter sp.
TCAGAATCATACCCAAAGAATTTTTACCAAATGCTCCACAAGCTGAAACTCCGGATCACCAGTTACCAGTGGAGCGCCGTGCCCCAACGCAGAGGCGACTACAAAGGTGTCGGCATACGACATGGCAAAACGTGCCTTTATTTCGGCAGCCTGGAAAACAAGTTTGTTAGGGCATGGGAGGGTTACGAATCCAAGGCTTTCAAGTTTGACCAGCATCTGCAACTTTGCCTGTTCTCCTGATCTGCGCTGAACAATATAAATAAGTTCACCGACATTGATTGCAGAAATCAAGAGTTGAGTCTTACTTCTTATTGCTTCATTTAGCAGTGCCTGCACTTTTTCTGCCCCTGGCTCCTGATAAAAAAAACGGAGCAACGCAAAACTGTCAAAGACAATGCTACTAATATTTGAAATCTCTGCGGCGCTCTTCCAGAAGTTCGTCGGTTACTGATGGTCTGCCATCATGTAAAAAACCAAATGCGTCACTAACCGGCTCCTTCACTATCGGCACAATGCAGACAACATTGCCGTACTCAACAAAGCGCACCTCGCTGCCGGGCTCAATATGATGACGTTTTCTGATATCGCCCGGTATGAGTACCTGCCCTTTGACCGTGATTTTTGATGCTTTTCCCATGGCACACCTCAAAATGTATTACTTTTGCAGTTAATAGTAATACTTTTTGTAAGAATCTTCAAGCGATAAGTATTGAAAAGGAATAGGGGCGCGTCTACAGTACGCCCGGGCAAGGTCGTTTTCTCGTTCCCACGCGCTGCGCCCAGTATACCGGAACTTGAGTCGAGAAAACTTGTCTCTCTGCTTTACTGAAGAGTAAACAGTTGTACCACACAGTAAATATGTCGCACTCCCCTAGCTTTTTCCCCAGAGCGGATCGGTCATGAATTGACGCCGGATGCGCTCTTCCGGGTTCTGTTCGTAAAACTCCTCTTCAGCAAAAGAAAGACGATATTCATCAATATAATCAAGCAGCACCCGGTATGCAGCGTTTATATTCCTGATAGTCTCCTGTTCGTTTGCATTCCCGGTGTCCGGATGATAGCGTTTCACGAGTTCCCGGTGTCGGAATTTAATTTCGCTGATGGTAGAGCGTTCCCGAATACCAAGAGTCTGCAGCGCTTCCTGAAGTTCGGCATAGGTCATTGGCGGTTGCACCTGTTTATAGTGTTGATGGCGTGTTATTCACGATAACATCACCTTGACGGATTGTACCGCCTTGTAGCACCTTGACAAATATTCCCTCTTTCGGCATGACGCAGTCACCCGCCTGGTAGAAAATTGCACAGCGGGTATGACACTCCTTGCCGATCTGTGTCACTTCCAGTAGAGCCTTGCCTATCTGCAGATGAGCGCCTATCGGCAGGCTCACCAGATTGATGCCGCTGGTGGTGATGTTTTCAGCGAAATCCCCGGCGCTTACGTCCAAACCAAGCGCCCGCATTTTATCGATACTTTCCTGCGCCAGCAGGCTCACCTGGCGATGCCAGTCACCTGCATGGGCATCGCCGACGATGCCGTAGTTCTCACGGAGTTCCACCGCTTCGACCGGCTTCTTGCGTTCACCCTTATTCTGGCTGACACAGACCGCTAATACGTGAGCCATTTTGCTATCCTCCTACCTGTGACATCGTAAAATTTGAGTGGCTGTAGCCATCCTGCGAGATATCATGCCGTTCCGGTTTTGTGGAAACAATTCCTTTCAGCACCTTAGCCAGTCCTTCGCGATCCGGTGGTCGCAGCCAGGGGATCAAATCTGTTTTCGCATCGGCAAAGAGACACCCTTTGGCCTGGCCGGTGGAGGTGACCCGAATACGGTTGCATTCGCTGCAAAAATGCCCGGAAACAGCGGTGATGATACCGATGCTGCCGCGTGCGCCGGGAATGCTGAAATCCCGTGACGGCCCGCAGAACGCCCCCTTGTCTATTGGCATCAGGGGATAACGTGCGGCAATCCGGTCCAGAATTTCCTCTCCTGAAATGCAGTAACGCTGCCAGTCGTCCTCTCTAACAGCGGGCATATACTCTATGAAGCGGATCGAATTGCCACGCAACAGGGTCATTTCGGCAAAATCAAGTATTTCAGCATCGTTGACCCCACGCATGATAACACAATTGATTTTAGGAGGCGGAAAGCCGGCCTGCTCTGCGGCATCCAGTCCGGCCAGCACTTTCTTCAGGTTACCACCACGGGTGATGCTGCTGAAAGTCTCTTCATTGAGAGAATCAAGGCTGATATTTAGCCGTTGCACGCCAGCTCTGAACAGGTCTGCTGCCATCTCCGGCAGAAGCAGGCCGTTGGTTGTGAGAGCCAGGTGTTGCAGCCCGGGAATGACTGCAACCTTGCTTAAAAAATCAATAATATTGGCCCGTACCAGCGGCTCACCACCGGTGATGCGGATCTTTTCAATGCCCAACCGCACTGCGGTTTCAGCTATGAGCAGCAGTTCTTCGTACGTCAGCACCGCGTCATGCCCCTTGCTTACGATCCCCTCCTTGGGCATGCAGTAGAAGCAGCGCATGTTGCAGCGGTCAGTGACCGACAGGCGCAGATAGTTTATGTTTCTTCCCAGGGAGTCAGTAAGTTTCATGACCGGATGGTGTCAGACGTTGTTCATGACTGCAACAAGCTTTTTTCATTCAACATCACCGACGTTACGCCTGACTCCCATCAGGTATGCCAGCACAAACTCTTCCAGGTTGCCATCAAGGACGGAATCCGGATTCCCCGATTCTACGCCGGTTCGTAAATCTTTCACCATCTTGTATGGATGCAGTACATATGAACGGATCTGGCTTCCCCAACCGATCTCTTTCTTTTCAGCGGCGATTTCGGAAGCTTTGTCTTTACGCTCTTCAACTTCACGTTCGTACAGTTTTGCCCGCAACACTTTCATGGCGGTTCCCCTGTTTGAAATCTGACTCCGCTCAGATTGACAGGCAACGATGATACCGGATGGGATATGGGTAATGCGGACTGCCGAGTCGGTCGTATTAACATGCTGGCCTCCGGCGCCGCCGGAGCGGAAGGTGTCCACTTTCAAATCACTGTCACTGATTTTAATATCAATATCGTCCTCTTCTATTTCAGGGAAGGCGTACATCGAGGCGAAAGATGTGTGGCGACGTGCATTACTGTCAAATGGCGAGATGCGCACCAGGCGATGAATTCCTGCTTCCGCTCTCAGGTAGCCGTAGGCATATTCGCCACTAACGTTGAACGTTGCCGATTTAAGTCCGGCTTCGTCACCGGGCAGATATTCGGTAATGACTGTCTTCCACCCCTTCTTTTCACAGTAGCGGAGGTACATGCGCAGGATCATCTCTGCCCAATCCTGAGATTCGGTTCCTCCTGCTCCGGGATTTATGGTGATAAAGCAGGAGTTCCGGTCGTGAGGTCCGGAGAGCATCCTTTGAAATTCGGCCGCCTCGACTTCCCGAGTCAACCTATCCGCCATAGCGCCAACCTCTACAAGAGTATCGGCATCTTGCGCCTCTTCTCCGAGTTCGATCATAACGCGAACATCTTCCACCTGCCGTGCCAGTCCATCCCACATCTGAACAATTTTTTCCAGTGTCGTCCGCTTTTTAATGATTTCCCGGGATTTATTGTTGTCATCCCAGAATCCGGGTACGGCCATGATTGATTCGATCTCCAGGATCGATTCACGTTTAACATCTACGTCAAAGCGCCCCCCGAAGCTTGGCGCTCCGCTCTTCACAATCCGTCAGTTTGGCTATTTCTTCTCGG
>CAYQMO010000335.1:0-3751 GCA_964418315.1 uncultured Geobacter sp.
CGAGGTCGGACATTGTGCCTTCTATGCCGGAACGATAACGATATTTCTCTGCGAAGACTTCTTCCTTCTCCAGTTGTCTTCGCCGGGAGAGTCGAAGAGACTTGGCGTCGTAGCTGATGGTGCAGCTCTTTTTCTCACGCTTGACCGGACATTCCGACTGGCGATGGCACATATCACATATGGACTTGTCAAAGTACGCAGTTACGCCGCCATTGTCGCCAATCTTTGTTTTTATGGGTGTCTGCTGTTCAGGACAGGCAATTATCTGGTCAGCGGAGTTGAATGTGAAATCTGCCAAACCGATCGAGCCGGTTACTTAAAGTGTTGAAAATGAGGATCGAGCAAATAGAATTTTGCTATGATCCTCTTTTTATTCGGGCATGATGAATCTGGTAACGTTGTTTAAATAAAAGCCGACTTTGGGAAAATTAGATCATAATTCTGATTACGACACTATGTCGTTAATCGATACCGGGGCAGTAGTTAGCCCGAGACGCATTGCTGGAGTATGCTTATCGTCGCCGACCTCGACAAAATTGTAAAATACTCGGAAAATATCCAGGACTTTACCCACCATGGCGGGATTATATGGATTATAACCGAACCAAGTCCGACCACCGCTATTAGCACTTGAAATAGGACGTTCCAGAAGTGAGAGTCTTCGCCTTACTTGCATGAAGAATCGGTCTATGCCATGAAGCGTAGCTTTACTGTACAAGTTGGCCAAATGGTCATCGTCATATGCACCATCATACAGGTTGGTAAGCCAGCAGATTGCTTTCTCCGGTTCACTCATGTCAGGAAATGGATAAAACAGCCACCGGTCATGCCACTTGCCAATATCTACCAGATCGCGGATCCGGCTCTTGATTATAATGTGACGCAGGAACTTATCAGTAACATCTTCATAAGCTTTGCTTGATGCCCTGAAATCAGCCAGGTCTCTTATGCTGGCTGCCTTTAGCCTGCGCTTCTGGTTAATAGTCATATCTTTTCTGATACGGACGTAAAACGCATCACAGCGTTTTTGCAGAACATCAACCCAAAAAGCAGAAAGGCATGCAGCTCTGATTCCGGACTCTTGATCCATGTAAAACCTGATTTTTTCGACACCAGACAGCAGTTCCTTCAGGAAGAAGAAATGTCCGTACAACGTATAGTCGGAATGGACAAGCATCCCATTGCCTGGCAAAGAAGTTTCTGTCGTTTGGACATCTGGATCTTCAACATCTTCCCGATTAATGGTCTCAGCATAGCTGTCTTCAATTGAATCGCGCAATCTCTTCTTTTTGGATTTCCTTTCCTGAC
Source organism: uncultured Geobacter sp. (assembly GCA_964418315.1). Classification (GTDB taxonomy): domain Bacteria; phylum Desulfobacterota; class Desulfuromonadia; order Geobacterales; family Pseudopelobacteraceae; genus JACRCG01. The sequence continues at coordinate 1,309 of CAYQMO010000335.1, forward strand.
TTCTGTTGAGGGCGTCCTGATAATCTTCCTTGAGCCAAACCCGCGCATACCTGCGGAATGGCGGTCTTAATAGGGTATCTTCCAGCCGTTTTGCATCAGCCTCTACCTCGTCAACATCCAAACTGGCATCATAGTTAACATGGATTCCAAAGACGTAGCTGGTTTTATTATCTGCAGTCCCTAAGGCCATTAAGACGGTGTTCCGCTTGTCTTCTGCGTTCCCCCAGTTAATCATATATTCCTGACGATCAACCGAAAGGTAGAGCCGCGGTATATCCATCATGGGAAGTTTTCGCTCATACGATGCTGCAAACTCAAGACATCGCTTGTGAATGAAATCAATTTTGCGATAAAGCGTGCCAATATTGATATTGGCAACTTCGCACATGCGTTTCATAGCGACTTTATTGACCAGAAGCTTAAATACTACTTCGTTGGCCTCAGGAAGCCTTTGCCTGAGGGTGGACCGTTCTGATATGGCGAATGTAGTATTGCAAAGACGGCAACGATACCGTTGCGAACCGGCTTTTGTTTTGCCGAAGGAGTAATATGCCTTGGGAGTTGATATGCCGACCATTCTGTTATCACAAGAATCTGACGGACATGTTGGTTCAGTTTTATGCAGAAGGTATTCTGACAGCCTTTCAGCCTCCTCGCGAATTGCAAGATTACTTTTGACTGGTGGCGTGTCATTACAGCGCAAACATTTAATAAACAGACCTCTTTTGGGACCAGATACGATATAAGTATCTTCTCTTACTTCCTTTTGGGCTCCGAGTGGCTGTCGGGCTTCAGAGGCGGGCCGACCGAAGTTTGAGCACACAGGGTTCTTGCAGAAATTAACCTGTATCCCATCACATTCAACCGGGATGCGGGTGCCTTGATTTTGATGTTTCCCCATACAACAATGCCCCAAGGTGATTTACCTTAGGGCATTGTACCTCTGAAAACAAATTTTTCAACACTTTAAGTAACCAGCTCGACGACATATAAATACATTTTCTTGACTCCGCTCTTTTTTTGCCCTATTATCTGCATGTTTGCCGAGCAATCAGATAATAGGGGAGGCTGTCATGAGTAAACTTGCTGAAATGGAACTGAAGAGAGAACTAAGGTACTGACGGTTGTCAAGACAGAAAAATGAATAATTTAAGTTTGGTTCAGCCCAGTTGAATGTCCCTGTTCTTTAATAAATCCATCTGTTCAAGTAAGCCGTTGAAGTATACCTCAGCCGGGGTTTTGTAGTTCAGCGACTGATGTGGTCGTTCATTGTTGTAGTAGTCGAAATAGGTCTTGATTCCGTCTTTTGCTTCCTGAACTGTTTCGTAATCTTTGATGTAGACTTCCTCATACTTCAACGATCGCCAGAGCCGTTCGACAAAGATATTGTCAATTGCTCGTCCTTTACCGTCCATGCTGATAAGGATACCGGCATCTTCCAGAATTTTGGTGTGGCGTGGGCTTGTGAACTGTGAACCCTGGTCGCTATTGAATATGTGCGGTTTCCCCCTGATCAATGCTCGCTCCAGAGCCTCGATGCAGAAGTCAGCTTCCAGTGTGATGCTTATGCCAAAATCAAGAACGTAGCGGCTGAACCAGTCAATAATTGCGACCAGGTAGACAAAGCCACCTTTTAGCCGGATATAGGTTATGTCGACACTCCAGACTTGATTAACCCGCACAATCGGTACGTTACGCAAAAGATAAGGATATATCTTATGCCCCGGAGCGCGGCGACTCAAGTTGGGGCCTGGGTAGATCGCCATCAGCCCCATCAAGCGTAGCAAATGCCGGGTACGCCGCGTGCCTACATGTGGATATCCTTGCTTCTTGAGCCAGTCTGTCAGCTTGTTAACGCCCAGAAAAGGGTGCCGAGTGTACTCTTCATCCAAGAGTCGCATCAGGGTCAGGTTCTCATCTGATACAGGAACCGGCTGATAATACAGGCTGGAATGACTCAATCCCAACAGACGGCACTGCCTAACAACACTGATCTTGGGATGCTTTGCATCTATCAGCAGGCGCTTTTGCGCTGTGCTAAATGCCAGATTTTTTTTTGAGCCAGTCAAGTTCAACCTTGAGCTGGCCTATCTGGCAATACAGTGCCTCTTTGAGTTTTTCGTCCGCCTTTAAGGACTTGGCTTTCTTGTTGTCGAAAGCCGCTACCAAATGATCCTGTGCCTGGCGCTTCCAAGTGGTGATCTGATTTGGGTGTACTTTGTAGAGGGATGCCAGTTCGGCGACGGTCTGATCTCCCCTGATTGCAGCCAAAGCAACCTTCACTTTAAATTCGGACGTTCGTTTAGTTCTCATGTTTGCCATCATAATTGCCTCCACAATTATGGGCAAACCAAACTTAACTACCTGTCCGAAAAACCGTAAGTATTATAGTAGTCGCGCTTGCCTGAAATAACAATACCGCTTCAATGCTTTCTGATATGAA
>CAYQMO010000336.1:0-3457 GCA_964418315.1 uncultured Geobacter sp.
CGGTGGTGTCAATGCAGCCGTAATTCTTCGGCGGGAGGAGGGCTGATGGATGCCCGTATTTGCGGCATTGGCTGGGTCACCGGAGCGGGCTTTGGCTGGGGGCAACGGGGAGATAATTTCAATATCTCGGATCTTCCGATACCACTACTGACGCGTAAGGACGTTTTCCCTGAACCGAACCAGCGCTTTGGGCGCATGTCGGATTATGCAAAATTGGGGCTTGCTGCGATCACCTTTGCTCTGCGTGATGCGGGGATGGAAACTTGGAAAACCAAACGCCCGTTCAGCGTGATTGCATCTACCAAGGCAGGATGCCTTGTTACCGACCTGGATTACAACCAGACAGTGTCCCTGGATGGTGGCGGGCTTGCCAGTCCGAACCTGTTTGCATACACTCTTGCCAACTGTTTTTTGGGAGATGCGGCCATTCATTTCGGGCTTACAGGATCATCTGTTGTTATCAATGAAACTGGCGAGGATTGTCTTGGGTCACTCAGAATGGCCGTGGACGAACTTGCCATGGAAGAAGCAGAGGTGATACTGGCAGGGAACTGCGATCTCCACGTTCCAGGCACTTACGCTAACGATATAACGCTCAAGCCAGGGGCCGTTTTTCTGGTGCTGGCTCTCACATCTTGTGAAACCGTAACCGACTACGGAACGGTATCGCTTGCAGCTGATGGCAGTCTAAAACACGATGGTATCGACATTGTAAGCCTGGCCGAGCTTGTCCAAACTGCCCTCAATGGGCGGGCTCTCTGTCAAACCAAACGAAACGAAGAGCGGAAAATGAATTGTCACTAAAATCCACGCAAAAGGCACCCCTTTGCCGAGGGATTGAAGGCGGAATGAAGCGAATTCTGCTTGTCTCCTCAAATACGACTACTGAACCATATCCGGTCTATCCACTTGGACTCGCGATCATAGAGTCCGCTCTAGCTGGTGCCGGGCACGAGGTGGAACAGTTCGATTTTCTGGCCTCGGGAGAGTTGGAAGAGGTGTTGACTGAGCGTATTAACGCATTTGCTCCCGACTATGTCTGTGTATCCATCAGAAATCTTGACAACTGTGACTCGTTAAGTGTTACCGGGTATCCGGAAATAGCCAGAAGAATCATTCAGGTTGTCCGGAAAGGATCCACTGCACCGGTCATAGTAGGTGGCCCGGCATTTTCCATAATACCGGAAGAGCTCATGTCCTTCACTGGAGCAGATTACGGGATAGTCGGTGAAGGAGAACTTCAGATATGCGACTTGATCCGCAATCTCTCCCAAGGCAAAATACTACCGACTTTGTTACGTGACGAGAGTTTGCTGCATGGTACGAACATGATTTCGCCTCTCTATTCGGAGCCAATGGTCCAGTTTTACATGGAAAAAAGCGGTATGATCAACCTGCAGACCAAACGTGGTTGCCCGCATAGGTGCATTTACTGTAGCTATCCGATTCTTGAAGGAACGGACTATAGATGCCGTGACCCAAGAGCTGTCGCAGATGACCTGGAGCGGATAAAAGCAGAACACGGTGTAGAGAGTTTTTTCTTTACCGACTCCGTATTTAACGACTGTGAAGGCCATTATCTCACTGTGGCCGAAGAAATTATTCGCCGTAAACTTTCGGTACGCTGGAGTTGCTACATGCGCCCGAACAGGGTAAAAAGAAGCCATATCAAGTTGATGAAACGGGCGGGACTCTACGCGGTTGAACTCGGCACGGATGCAGCTTGTGATACGATGCTACGCTCGCTTGGCAAGGGCTTCTCCTTTGAGGATGTGCTTGAGACGAACCGGGTTTGTGTTGCAGAGCGGCTTCCGTGCGCGCATTTTGTCATGTTCGGAGGGCCGGGTGAAACATTGGAAACAGTTGCAGAGGGGCTCGCAAATCTCGTTCAGCTTGAACACACGGTCATCTTTGCTTTTTCGGGAATACGAGTCCTTCCAGGTACACAGCTATTTGCGCGAGCTGTTAAGGATGGGATGATTGGCGAGTCCGCATCCCTGCGCGAACCTGTCTACTACCTGTCGTCCGGAGTAAATGGTATGGAAATGAATCAAATGATCATGGCGTCATTTAAGAATAGACGTGACCGTATTTTTCCACCATCTGAAGGACAGGAAAGGCTCTCCATCATGCACAGGTTTGGCTACCGAGGCCTACTATGGGACTCTATTGTTAAATTCCCGAAGGAACTACAATGCTGAACGGGAATAAAATTCTTTTGGTACATCCTCTCGGCTACAAAGCTGATGCGGCCGGTCGAGATATCTCCCGAATCGCCAACATCATGCCCCCCTTGGGGTTGGCAAGCATAGCGTCCTATCTGGAACAGCAGGGCACCGGATCTGACATTATTGATTGCTACGCGCGCCCTGATTCCGACAGGGTTATCCGGGACTATCTACTGGCGGAAAAACCGGCCTTCATCGGCCTAAGCTGCACGACCTCCAGCTTCCATGACGGCATTAGAATTGCTGAGATAGCTCGCAAAACTCTCCCTGGAGTCAAAACAGTTTTCGGTGGTCCACATGTTTCGGCGCTTAAGGAGCAACTCTTCGCAAATTTCCCCTCTATGGATTATGCTGTGATCGGAGAGGGCGAGGAAACCATGGCAGAACTGGCCAAATGCGGACAAGATGATCCCGCGACTGTCAAGGGGGTAATCTATCGTAGAGGCACAGAGGTAAACTTTACAGGCCACCGGGACAAAGGAATTAAGCTGGACGATCTCCCTTTCCCTGCCTACGAAAAACTGGCAGGTTTTCCATCTTCCTATATGCTCCCAATCTTTAATTACCCGAAGACACCAAATACAAGCTGTATTTCCAGCCGTGGTTGCCCCTATTCCTGTAGCTACTGTGATCGCTCGGTCTTCCGCCAGAGCTTTCGCTACAACTCCGCGACCTACCTTTATGAACACTTGCGATATCTGAAGGAACGTTTTGGAATCAGGCATATAAACTTTTATGATGACCAATTCACCTTTAACCGCAAGCGTGTGGAAGAATTCACAGGGTTAATGATCGACCGACCGCTTGGTATGACTTTTAACTGTGCTGTCAGAGCCGAACATATTGATACGGAACTTCTCAGAAGGATGCGCAGTTCCGGTTGCTGGATGATGAGTCTTGGTATTGAGACTGGTGATGAAGAACTTCTATCCCAGCACCGACAAAATGCGGACCTAAACCATCTTGCGGAAAAAATACGGATGATCAAGGAAGCAGGAATTAGAACGAAGGGGCTTCTGATGATGGGACTTCCAGGTGAGACCGAAGTGAGCATCCGCAGGAGTATGGAGTATGTATTTTCCCTCCCAATTGATGATTTCAACCTGGCAAAGTTTACCCCTTTTCCTGGCTCACCAATTTATGAGAATATCAACGAACTCGGCAAGTTTGATGAAGACTGGGAAAAAATGGATTGTATGCATTTTTTGTTTGTCACCAAAGGAATGACA
>CAYQMO010000336.1:3467-3731 GCA_964418315.1 uncultured Geobacter sp.
TTCTACCGAAACCACTTCAAGCGTCCCAAGGTACTCTGGGGTTATATAACGATGCTTTGGCGCTCGCCGGACAGTTGGCTGCGCTTCTTGGGGAATATCACAAGCTTCATTAAGTTCACAAGAAGTTCGGAGCGCCACGTTGTAAACGAAAAGAAGATGGCGAGTTGAGGGCGGATAAGTGGTTGGCAAAGAACCCTGTTCGGCAAAAGATGAGGCCGCCGTAAAAAAGAAATGGACTAGCAGGAGCATTGGCTCCGGATGGCA
>CAYQMO010000337.1:0-3727 GCA_964418315.1 uncultured Geobacter sp.
GTTAAAATTGCCCCGATGATCCAGAGTATTATTGATTGATCAGCCATTATTCCTCTGTTTCCCATCGTTCCCACGCTCCAGCGTGGGAACGCAGTCTCTGACGCTCCAGCGTCCCGTCTTGATTCTTTCTGTCAAACTGAAAAATCTGGCCACTTTTTGAAGCTGTATTCTTCAAAATCAGCATGTTGGCTCAAATTCCGCACGAGCGGAATTCTCTGGTTTTTATCCTGGTATTAGCACCGCTTCCAACTGCTGCGCCACACCGCGACCATGCTCATCTTGCTGCACCGCAAACAGAAACAGACAGCGACCACTGCTCGACTGCTGCCATTGGAATCCGACTTGTGCCTTCTCGCGTGAATCATCGTTGGTTTTGTACGGTTCACCTTTATACTCCACCACCAGTACGCGACCATCGGTTAATTCACAGACAAAATCAGGATAGAAATAATCCGTAGCTGTCGGAAGCCAGAAGGAGAAGCGCTCTTCTTTTTCAACATTACGCACCCAAAATTTCACCAATGGATGAGCGTCAATGGCTCTCGCGCAGAGAAATTCCTCTGCGGGTGCTCCATCTTTACGTTTTTCATGCAGGTCATGAATTATCGGATAAAAATGTTTCTTGAAACGATAACGCCCTGAATACAAGGGTTGACGAGCCGGATAATGTGTTGGATGAAATGTGAAAGCATAACGGAAACTATCTTCAAGTTGTGGCGCAGCCTGAAAACCTGGCAACGACTTTTGAAAACCGGCTTTAATGGCTGTTTTAGCCCGACGTTCAATCTCCCGCCGAATCGCCTCAGCAAGCGGGTATTTTGCCCGAACCAGTGAAGTCAGAGAATAACCTCTGTCTGCCTGAAGATGGCGCATTAAGGCGAGCAGCCACTTGAGAAGTATGGCGCGACTCACGTCTCTCTGGCGACATTCGCGGTCAAGCCAGTAGACAAGGTCATTTTCAGACGTGTGCGAAGAGATTTCATTTAAATGCAGTTGTCCGCTGTCAGTTTCACCATAGACAACCTTACCGCCGTCAAGATCTATCTCAAACGCTGCGCCGCGTTCAATAACGGAAAAACCTGCCAACCCCATCGGCTCAAAGAATAAATCAAAATCTCCAAGCTCAGATAACAGCCGCTTTTCAACCGGTTGCAGTTCTCCATCAAAATGAAAGCAGAGTTGCGGAAGCGGTGCAAAGCGCTCTCCTCGTGCCGATGGCGCAAGCAAGGCGGCCTGACGTGTCCGTTCAACTTCTATGGCGTCTTTCACCACCTGTTGTTGACTGGCATTACACGCCGTCAGAAGAAATTCCTCAACCGCTTCGGATATTTCACCCCGCACGATAGCGGTTGAACCTGATGTTGTCGGGCGGATTTCGACTGTCCCTTTCAACGGCTCCGGTATCGGCTCTGTTGGCAGTCCCGGAAGCGAAATAAGCGCCTCTGTCGGACGGGGTTTTGGTTGTTCACCGCCACCCGGCAAAGGAAGATCGTTTTGCATCGGGACAATCGCCTGCGCCGCCTCGTAAACTTCAAAGCCCATATTATTAACCAGGCGATCAGCCAGTTGATCCGCCACCCGTGCAAACCCTTGCGCTACAATATGCGCATACGCCCGGCTCAGTTCTATCTGCTGACGCGGTCTGGCATAAGGCATACGCAGAACGCGCCCGAGCAACTGCTCCACATCTTTTGCGCTTTTTGCATCTTGCAGACTGCACAGCACGTAAGCAAAGGGACAATCCCACCCCTCTTTCAGCGCCTCAATCGTTATCACAAAACGGATCGGACAGAGCGGATCAGCTATAACGATACCATCCAGCTCCTTTTGTTCGCCTGTTGCCACGGCAATCTGCTTCCGATCCAGCTTTTCACCATCGGGGCTGATTAAATGCTCCAGCAGTTTTTCTACCGTAACCTCGCCATTTTTGGCTTCAGCCTGAAACAGCAACACCGGGCGGATATAGTCGATCTCCTTTGCTGCCAATGTTTCCAGGCGGTCACGCGTCAAAATAGCGTCTCGCACAGCATCTTTCCAACCGGTCGGATGCTCCATCAGAATAATCGGAAGTTTAATCATATCTTCGCGTTGCAGTGCGCTTGCGCCGACATGATAAATCACGTTGCTATTGGCGGCGGGGGTTGCGGTCAGTTCGATAACGCAGGATGGATGGAGGTTTTTCAAGGTACGAAATGCCTGATCTGTGCGATTGTTATGCGCTTCATCCACCACGACTATCGGGCGATGGAGCGTCAACCAGTTTGCCACTGATGCCTTAACCCGTCCGACATCAGCGGCGGTCAAATATGGTTGCGCCGCTATATCAGCTTCGCTCACGCGGTCAAGCCGCGCTTCCTGCTGCGGAGTCAAACCCTGAAAATGTCGATCAAAACTCTCATCAAAAGAATAGACGGTGCGCTGGCTCTTTTCCTTGACGTTAAATGATTGAATCGTCGCCACGACGACAATTGCCGATTGCCCCACTTCCTGAGGGCCGACCGTTGCCAGGTCATCAAGGGCGCAGACGCGCACCCGTTCACCGAAATAATGTGTCAAAGCAGCGCGACCCGGCTGGCGCGGTGTGGAAAGCACCGCAAGCGTCTGGCTGCGAATAGCATCGGATGGCACCAGCCACAATGCAACCGGCGCATCACTATCCATAACGGTTTTCCCGGCGCATGCAACTGCGTGTGCCGCCAGAAAAGTTTTGCCGCCGCCGGTCGGTATACGAACACAGACAGCGGGCGTATCACCCAGCGCATCGGCATTGTATGCGGCTTGCCAGCTCAGCCCATGTTTTTCTTGAATCGGTGCACAGCTTTGCCACGCTCCTGTAAGCCCGTTCATGCGAAGTTGTCTGAAAAAGCTGTCAAGAGCAGTAAGTGCGTTGTCTTGATAATCTTTTAGTTTGAACATGGTGGAGAGGCTCCTGATTTTTCAATATTGACGCACAAAGTAATATCATATAGTATATCACTCATGCGATACCTGATTGATACATGCGTTTTGGTTTCAGCATTACGGTCTTCTTCCGGTGCAAGCCATAAAGTTCTGAAGGCGGCTTTGGATGGAACTTTACCCGTTTTGATGCATTATAAACTGCTGGCAGAGTATCGTTCTGTGCTTTTCAGGCCAGAGCATCTATCTGTTATTTCACAAACCGAATCTGAAATAGAACGTCTGCTTGCATACTTGGTTAATATTGCGATAGAAAGCAAGGTGCGCTACCTGTGGCGACCTAATCTGTCTGATCCTGCCGATGATTTTGTACTGGAAATTGCAGTTTCCGGCCAACCGGCAACAATTGTCACCCATAACACTAAGGACTTCAAGCGGGGCGACCTTTATTTTCCGCAGATAGTTATCTGCACCCCGCAACACATTGTCAGGGAGGTATTAAACCATGAGTAAACAAAAAGGATTTCTCCTCAGACTTTCGGAAGATGATCGAAACCGCGCTCGTGCTATTGCTTCAGAAACAGGTTATTCCGAAAATCGGCTCTACGCTGAAATGATTCACGACGGATTACTTATGCAAGAGCAGATGAGTTATTATTCCGCACTCAAAAAAGTAGGGGCAACTATCCAAAAAGATGAAGTAATGGCGATACTTGCAAAAACTCCAGCCGTTCCTCCTGATGCTTCCGACGCTCTTTGATGGTATACTTTGCACGGCATTAAATTGAGTATTTGCAGTTGTAGGCCGGATGAAGCGTAGCGCATCCGG
>CAYQMO010000338.1:0-3720 GCA_964418315.1 uncultured Geobacter sp.
CTGGCGTCCCTGCTGGAAGATAGCCGCCTCTATCATCAATCTGCTGATTTCAAAGCCCTGCTGGACTTCACAACCAGACTCCGTAACGTCGCGCCTTTCAATGCAATGCTGCTGCACATCCAGAAACCGGGTATCCAGTATGTTGCCACAAAGTATGACTGGCGCAGTCGCTTTGGCCGGACAATCAAGGATGGAACCCGCCCACTGCTGATTCTTGTACCTTTCGGCCCTGTAGCCCTTGTTTATGACGTGGACGACACAGAAGGCCGGGACTTGCCCAAAACTGTATTTAATCCGTTCCCCGCCAAGGGAAACATGACAGACCTTAGAGTTGAGCGATTTATCAGCCTTCTGGCAAAGAAGAAGATCGAAGTCAGGTTATGTGCCTACGGCAGCGGTAAAGCTGGTGACATCCAAGCATCAAGCACATACGCAGGCCCGGAAGCCGGTTATCATGGCAAGTCTGATAAATCCTCAAGATCCTATGTCATTCACGCCAACAGCAAGCATGATCCAAATGAACAATTTGCCACCATTGCCCATGAGCTTGCTCACCTGTACCTCGGCCACCTGGGAGGTGACAAAGAGCTGAAGATTGCCGCCAGATCAGGATTGAGTCATGCACAGGTTGAGCTTGAAGCAGAAATAACGTCATACCTGATATGCAAGCGAAACGGGATAGACTCAGAATCAGAGATATATTTGTCAGAATTTATGAAGCATAACGATGTTGTCGAAGGGCTTGACCTTTACCTTGTGATGAAGGCAACCGGACAGGTGGAAGCAGTTCTTGAATTAACTGGGGAAAAAATGCACTACGGACAGCATTGATGAGGAGTATGATCCGCTACGCAATCGGTGACATATCAGGGAGCGGAAGCCGGAGTTTTGAGTAAATCTCTGTAAGCGAGAAGTGAGGAGAAAATATGATGCGCAAGAAAAAACCACCATACCAGCACCTTTCCCGTCACAAACAGCGGGACAATTTCATCCGCTTGCGCCAGAAGATACGCAATGATACTTCGGTGTATGGTGGACAGTTTACCAGTGACCATGTTCTTGACGAACCGGGGCGACCTGCTCTTTACAATCAGTGGGCCGATATATATTTCCTTGGCAGTGATGGTCTGACAATCTGGAACGCTACTATCCTGACAGCGGCCAGAGAATTCTGGGATGTTGTGGAAGAGATGGCTCACACACGGGCATGGGAGATACTGACTCCTGAAGAGCAGTTTGCAGAAACGGATATAAAATTTGAACCGGTCTGTACAAAAGGCCAGCGCATGTACCAAATGGTGAAGCGTCCAAAGCTGGTCTATGAAAAATATGACGGACTGAGTTATCACGAATATCAAGACAAGCTTGTTGATGAAATTATTCAGAGTGAACCGCCGGAGATATTTGAATCATTCACAACTGACCGATCCTTCCGCTACGGAACAGGGTTGGATATTGTCATCCAGAGTGACGAGATCAATAAGACAACCAATGAGGAGGCGATCAAGCGATTCCGCGAGGTAGGTGAAACGGACTGGCGGGCAGCCAAAGCGGTGCCACGCGGTGAACTACCACTGGAGTGCGCCAATGCCGCATTCAGCAGGATTCGATGGGAGCCAAAATGACCTTTAAAATAAATAGTATATTGACTAATTTATGATAATTGATATAACTCTAGTTGTATCATTTAGTTTATTTTGAGGTATATCATGTTCACACGCACCATTGAACAACAGATCCAGGATGGTTTGGGAAAACCGGGAACCGCTCTGATTCTCTATGGCCCCCGCCAGGCGGGAAAGACTACCCTGGTCAAATACTTGCTGGAAAAATCCCCCGATGCAGTATCATTCACCGGTGATGACCTGTACACCCAATCGTTACTTGCCCAACATGAATTGGAACACCTGAAACGGATCGTCGGTTCTGCTACTACTATTTTTATTGACGAAGCACAGCGGATCGAAAATATCGGACTGACTCTCAAGCTACTGGTCGATCACCTGCCGGTGACGGTTATTGCTTCAGGCTCGGCATCGTTTGAGCTTGCCGACCGATTGAGCGAACCACTGACTGGACGGGCTCGGACGTACCATCTGCACCCGCTTTCCTGGGAAGAGGTGTCCGAAAAATACCGAATGACTTCACCGGATACAGCCCTTGAAGAGATGTTGCGTTATGGCATGTATCCCCGCATTCATACACTTGAAAGCAACCAGGAAAAGGAAGAGTACCTTTACAGTTATCTTAACCATTATCTCTATCGTGACCTGTTGGAGTTTGAGCAGATAAAGAAACCGAAAAAGGTGGTTGATCTGCTGGTGCTGCTTGCCCACCAGATTGGCAAAGAGGTGGCAGTATCTGAGCTATCCAACAGCCTGGGACTCAGCCAGAAAACCGTGGAAAGCTATCTGGATATTCTGGAAAAGATGTTCGTCCTCGTCAATATCCGTGGTTTCAGTCGCAACCTGCGCAAAGAAGTAACCAAAACTTCCCGCTACTATTTTGCTGATATCGGGCTCAGGAATGCCCTTATCCGCTCGTTTGTTCCACTCTCCCTTCGGAGTGACACCGGTGAGTTGTTTGAAAACTGGTTTGTCCTGGAGCGCATCAAGCTTGCTGGCTACCGGCGCCGTTTTGTCGGATTCTACTTCTGGAGAACCTACGATCAGCATGAGATTGATCTGGTTGAGGATATTAACGGAACGTTGACCGGCTTTGAATGTAAATGGTCGCCAAAGGCACGGGTCAAGACCCCGAAAGACTGGACTGAAAGCTATCCCGGAGCAGGTTTTGAGGTGGTGACGCAGGCTAATTGGGCGTCATGGCTGGAAGGTTGAATTGTCTGTTGTCGAACGTCTGTGAGGTCTTGAAGACAAATATTAAGAGACCAAAGGAGTCAAGCTGCCATCCTGACCTTCAACAACGCATGTCAGAACACAAAGTGGATCTTGCGGCATTTTCATTTTGTACTGCTCGTACTCTGAATCAACAGAACGGAATTGGAGGGGGAAATTCTTTTCAATCGCCAGATACGCAGGTTCAAAAATTTCAGGGTGTTCATTTATCGCAGAGGCGGGTACAACGCCCTGAATAGTTCCATGTTCACTTGTAAGCGTAAATCGATTTGGAATCTTGTGGTTCTCTGCAACATGAAAATCTGTCAGCGCCAATTTTTTCAGAATGGAAAGTTTGCTCTCGTCGTCTCCCGCTAATGCATATCCTCGGCCAGCCACCCTATAAACCAGCCCGGTCTCTTCTTCAACAAACCACCACAGGTTTACGCAAACTTCAAGTTGTACCGGCGCTGGGGCTGGTTTTGCTTTCTTGTATTCCACGGTCACTCCTCAAGATGCTGCCTTTTAGAAAGTCTGGTATATTGTCTCAGTTATTACGTGACGAATCAGGCGCGGCCTTTAGGCTGACGCATGAATTCTATTGTTGGGGCTCTTGAATTTTTTACCGATTTCCTTTTGCGCGATTGTGTGTCTTGCACAACATCTGACAGTTTTTGGCCGTTGTTTCGCCGCCTTTGCTCCATGCTGCTACGTGGTCGGCATCCATTTCGGGCAACCTCCATATCTTAGTCTTGTTGGAATCATGTCCTATGGCGCAAAGTGGGCAGTTTGATTCACTTTTAGATTCAGCTTTAGTAGTCTGTGTTGTGTAAACTGATTTCTTGGTAGCATCATCAAAAACACGCACTTCAAGCAATTTCGT
>CAYQMO010000339.1:0-3715 GCA_964418315.1 uncultured Geobacter sp.
CCAGGCTAAAAGGAGTCATATCATGAAATGTAATAGTAGAAGCGCCGTGTCTTTGCTTGTAATGTCGTCACTGCTTGCCGTAACCGTAACATCAGCTTATGCAGAGAACACACAGTTCACTGCGGAGAAACCAAAGGTTGAGTCCTTTCGTAATGCACTCAACAAGGAAACATCCACAATCAATATACCGATTGAGATGTCAACGGCTGAGCTCGCTAAAATTCTGAATGTTTCGGTTCCTAAAGAACTCTACAAAGGTTCGACCAAGACAAAAGGCATATCGGCAGATATACTGCGCAGCGGGTCAATTGTTATCAGCGCCGCCGATAATTTTATCTATATAACCCTGCCGGTAACCATGTCATTAAGCTATGGCATGTTTGAAACACAGCCTCTTTCTATGAAACTTAAATTCAGAGTAACTGCCAGTGTCACACCTGACTGGCGGATCAATACGGATATTTTTTATCTGGGGGTAAGTGATCTGCTTGCCGAAAATGTTGGCGTGGGTCCAATATCATTCAACCCACGCAGTATCGTTGACGGCATAACCCAACCAGTGCAGAAGGCCGTATCCGGTCTGATTGCTCAAAAGATTAATGAGCAACTTCCTCTCAAGACGCAGGTTGCCAAAGTATGGGAGAGAGCCCAGACGCCGATTCTGCTGGATAAGACGTATAAAACCTGGCTGAAACTGACACCACAGGAAGTTATGCTTTTCCCTCTGAATGCCCAGAATAACAGAGTCAAATTGAGCATTGGCATAAATACGTTTGCCGAAGTAGTGGTCGGACCTGAGCCGGCGGTTCAAGCCAGGCGTCCGCTGCCTAACCTCAAACTGGTCAACAATTTTGACAAAACCTTCCGCATCGCCCTGAACGCCGATATTTTCTACAAGGATCTGCGTGACATTGCGGTGCCGTTGCTCCTCAACAAGAAATTCGATTCTGATGGCAAGAGTATAACTGTCAAAGAGTTTGACCTGTCGGGAAATGGTGACAAGCTTGTCGTAAAGCTGGAGACGCAGGGGGCGTTGGATGGGATCGTCTATCTGACCGCTAAACCGGTATTCAACGCAAAGACCAATGTTTTTTCAGTGGAGGACGTTGACTTCGACCTGCAGAGTCAGAGTCTGCTGCTGAAAACAGCCGCCTGGTTTCTTCATGGCACCATCAGGGGGATTATTCAGGAAAAGCTCAACATGAACCTTACGGAACAGTTGGAGAAGTCGCGGCAGACCGCAGCCAAGGCGCTGAGCCGGTTGCAATTGACGGATCGTGTGTTCTTGAAAAGTGACATACACAACCTGAAGCTTAAAGATGTGCTTGTGCAGCAGGATAAAATATCAATCCAGGTCTATACCGAGGGAGAGTCAGCTATCCTTTTTCAATAACTGTTACTGACTGCTGACGTTATCGGCAAATTGTTGCTTTATTGCCATAAGTTCCGGGATTCTGCGCTTAAATGCCTTTACAATCTGCGGATCAAAATGCACCTCGCTGCAGAGTACAATCTCCTCAACCGCATCGTTCATTGACCACGCCTTTTTATAGGGGCGGTCACTGGTGAGGGCGTCAAAGACATCGGCAATAGCTACAATTCTCCCGAAAAGCGGGATATCGGTCTCTTTTAGTCCTTGCGGATAACCGGTTCCGTCCCACCGTTCGTGATGTGTCAAGGCGATGTTTGCCGCTGTATTGAGCAGGCTGTTCTGATGGTTGCCGATTATTTTGTGACCGATCTCGCAGTGTGACTGAATGACCTCCCATTCATCCTTTGATAATTTGCCAGGCTTGAAGAGAATGCCGTCAGGTATGCCGATCTTTCCGGCATCGTGCAGGGCTGCAGCATTGAAGAGCAGTTCCGCTTCGTTTTCCGGGAGACCGTACGCCTGGGCGATTATGCGCGCATAGTGGCAGACCCTGGCAACATGGAGTCCGGTATCGACATCCCGGTATTCTCCGGCGCTGCCGAGTCGGTGCAGGAGTTCAAGATGTGCCTCGCTCACCTCTGCGGTTCGCTCCTGTACCAGACGCTCAAGGGTGCGCTTCTGATCGTACAGGGCAAGGTGAGTTTTAACTCGCAAACGGACGATTGGTGCTCGAATCGGTTTATTGATGTAATCAGCGGCGCCGCAGGCAAATCCCATCGCTTCGTCCTTAGTCTCACCCAGAGCTGTGACGAAGATCACCGGTATGCCACGGGTCATAGGATTTCTTTTTAGTTGCCGGCAGGTTTCAAAACCGTCCATAACAGGCATCATCACATCAAGCAGAACAAGGTCTACAGGCATTGAGTTGCAGATATCGATAGCCTCCGCTCCTCTGGTTGCTACTCTTATGGTATATTCATCCGCCAGTGCTGCATTCAGCACACTGATGTTTTCCGGTGTGTCGTCGACAACAAGTACGCTTGCCGGTGAAGATGCCGATTTTGTGAATTCTGCCGTCTCCGGGATGTCTGATGTAAGGTTGATACCAATCTTTTCTGAAAATAACAGGAGCGCATTATATGCAGATGCTAAATCGAAGTTTTTAAGATGGGTCTTTATATGTTTAATATCCTTGTCCGGCAACCCGGCAAGTTCTTTATTGTAATTATCCAGGTATCTTTCCGCCCTGCCATCCCTGGCATTTATGTACCACAGCAGTCTGCTCATGATCGACGTTACAGCCTCAACATTGATCGAGCCGACGCCATATAAGGTTGAGGATTCATCGTCCGTGCCCTCTTCAGGTATTTCACGGAGAGGCAGCCACTTCTCCAGTATTTCAGCCAGATCGGTCTTCTTCAAAGGCTTGGAGAGATAGTCATTCATGCCGGCTTCAGTACACTCTTCGCGGTCTTTCGCCATGGCATTTGCGGTGACAGCTATGATGGTTACATCGTGGTTGAGTACCTTTGACTGTTTGTCGCGTATCATGGCGGTTGCCTCAAAACCGCCCATCACCGGCATCTGGCAGTCCATCAGCACGAGGTCGTAGTTTATAGACTCCAGCGCCTGAACCGCTTCCTGGCCGTTGGCAACCATATCCACCCTGTAGCCGAGTTTGGTCAGCATACTCTGAGCCAGTTTCTGGTTGATCATGTTATCCTCGGCCAGCAGGATACGGACGTCATGCCTGACAGATTCTGCAACGGTATAGCGTGTGACAATCCCCTTTGAAACATCAGGGGTTGAAACCTCGGTGATCTGCTTTGCGCGATCAAGAACAAGCGCAATACAGTCGTAAAGCTGCGACTGACGAATCGGTTTTGCCAGATAGCCGTCAAAGCCAATCTGTTTCAGAGCGGCAGCATCGCCTCGCTGACCCAGAGATGCCAGCATAATCAACAGGGTCGATTTTAGATGCGGATCTCCCTTGATGCGGCGGCCTAGTTCTCTGCCGCCAATGCCCGGCATCTGCTGATCAAGCAGGGCGATGCGGAATGGATCGTCTTGCTCCGCAGCTTTGTGCAGAAGCTGCAGAGCGGTTTCTCCGTCACCGGCTGCCTCAAACCGGCACCCCCAACTGTTCAGCATGGTAGTAATAACCGTACGGTTGGTGGCGTTGACATCTACTACCAGAATTCGCGCCGTGGTAATATCGGCTTTCTCAAAGACCTCCGAGGTTTTTGAAACCTCGGAGGTCTGCCTCGCAAAGCGGGCAGTGAACCAGAAAGTGGAACCTTTCCCCTCTTCGCTCTCAATGCCGATCTCTCCACCCATCAACTC
>CAYQMO010000340.1:0-3712 GCA_964418315.1 uncultured Geobacter sp.
TTACGGCCATGATTCACTCAATCTCCATGATCGATTCACATGTGGCATCTACGTCAAAGCGCCCCCCGAAGTTTGGCGATCCGCTCTTCACAATCAGTCAGTTTGGTTATTTCTTCTCGGTACATGGGTGAGACTCCTTTTTTCTTTTAATCCAGGCGAACAGTGCTATCCCTGTTGTCAGAAAGACGCAGACCCAGGCCGGTGCGTCTCCTATCGTGAGGTAGAGCGATTTTCCGCTCCCCGGTTTGATTTCTCCGGTTCGGTACGCTTCTACAAACAGGCCGGTCATGGTGCTGATGTAACCGTTCTGGTCAATAATGGCGGTTACTCCGGTATTTGCCGCACGGATCAGCGGCGTGCGGGTCTCGATCGCCCGGAAGGTCGAGATGGCCAGATGTTGATAGGGCGCCGAAGAACGTCCGAACCAGGCATCGTTGGTAATCGCCACCAACACGCGGGCGCCGGCCTGGACGTATTGGCGGGCCAGTTCCGGAAAGATGACTTCGTAACAGACCTGAATACCGAGTTTTGTGCTCCCCATATCCAGAGGCACCGCTCTCTCGCCCGGAGAGAAATCGCCAATCCCGACGACAAGCTTATTTATGAAGGTCAGGAAACGACTGAGCGGCACGTATTCGCCAAATGGCACCAGATGGAGTTTGTCGCCTCGTCCAAGCGTTTCTCCCTGAGGAGATATCAAAAATGCGCTATTAAGAAAAGCGCTTTTGCCGTTTCGTAGCTCATGAGCCGGGCTGCCGAATAGCAAGCAGGCTCCCAGCTCTCGCGCCAATGCCCTGATACGTTCCGCCTGAAGCGGCTCATCCTGAAAGAAAAACGGCACGGCACTTTCAGGCCAGACAATCAGATCGACGCCCCCCCTGGATGCTTCGCGGGTAAGACGCTCGTAGGTATTCACAGTAAGCTCGCGAAACGCCGGGCTCCATTTGACATCCTGAGGGATGTTCCCCTGGATCAGGGCAATCCGGAGCGGTTTTTCATGATCAGATTCCGTTTCGTTTAAACGGTTAAAACCATAAAAGAGTGTTGCAACAAGAAGGATCAGGAGAACAACAACACTTTTAACAGGGTAGGGGACTGTGGCACCTGAGAGTGCCCGCAGAGCACGATACAGAACGATATTTGCCAGCACAATCAACATTGTGATGCCGTAGACACCGGCCAGATCGGCAATCTGGATCAGTGGCAGGGTACGAAACTGAGAATGGCCAAGCATAGCCCAGGCAAAACCGGAGAAGAGGAATGAGCGGACGAAGTCGAAAGCAACCCAGGCAATCGGGAGTGTAAAGGCTGCTTTGATACCAACACCTTCTCCGAGTCGGGCAACCCAGGTGCTCAGCCCGTAGAACATTGCCAACCAGAGTATCAGCAACAGATAGACCGGTATGCTGACAGACCAGGGTAGCTTCCCATAACGGACAAACACGATGTTGAGCCAGTAGAGGATTAAGGCATAGCCGGTAATGCCGCAGGTTATGCCGATGCGGAAAGCAACACCAGGTGAACTCTCTTCAATGGCTATCAGCAGCGGGATCAGGGCAACCCACGCCAGAAATGAGAGTCCGGGATTAGGGAAGGAGAGGGCAATCAGGATGCCGCTGGCGATAGCCAGGCATCCCCGGCGGTCGAAGAGTTGGCCAGCCGCTGAGAAAAAAGGATGGACGTTCACTCACGCCCCGAATTTTCTGGAGGGGTGCTTTTAATGCGGCTGATAGTGACTTTTTTTACCCGGCGAAGATCGGCATCAACAATTTTCAGACAGAGTCCGGCACCCTCGAAAGAGTCTCCGACCGCCGGAATCTTTCCGGTCAGGTGGAAGGCGAGTCCGCCAACGGAGTCAAAGTTGTCGCGCTCTATCTCGATATTAAAATGCTCCTCAAGCTCTTCAACCGGCAGACGACCGTCGGCGGTTATGCTGCCGTCCTGATTAACAGTCAGAAGCGACTCTTCGCGATCGTGTTCGTCCTGAATGTCACCAACAATCTCTTCCAGCAGGTCTTCGATCGTGATCAGACCGGAGGTGCCGCCATATTCGTCAATGACAATCGCCAGATGGATACGTTTACTTTTAAACTCCTGCAGCAGTTGCTCAAGGTTTTTGGATTCCGGAATAAAATAGGGGGGGCGCATGATGTCGCGGACAGAGAGGCTGTTTTCATCGATGCCCCACTGTTTAAGAAGATCTTTGGCATAGAGCAGACCGACAATATTGTCGATTGAATCTTCATAAACCGGAATCCGGGAGTGACCACAGGCGATAATGGTGTCGAGCAGTTCCCGTACGGTGGCGTCCACGGTAACGCAGGCCATTTCAGTCCTGGTTACCATTACCTCCCGGACAATTGTCGTGCCGAGAGAAAAAATCGAGCGGATCATTTCACTCTCTTCTTCGTTAACTAGGCCCCCCTCTTCTGACGCTTCGATAAAATCATTGATATCCTGTTCAGTAGTCCTTTTGCGTCCGGTCATAAAACGGCTGACGCGTTCAATAAAACCGGACTTCCTACTATTTCCTTCTTCCACTTGTTTTTCCTCCTGATGGTTTGAGAGCGGATGTTTTATTGAAGTTTTCAGACCGGTCTGACTTGTCTGACTTGTCGGACTTGTCGGACTTGTCTGAATGCCCTGCCAACTGGCGCACTTCAGTTGCAGTCAGATAGCGAAAGTTTCCGGCTCTGATCGTGCCAAGCTCCAGAGAGCCGTAGCGAATCCGTTTGAGGCGCACCACCGAAAGGCTGACCGCTTCACACATTCTGCGTACCTGCCGATTGCGACCCTCATGTATTGCAACCGATATCCAGTCGTTCTGTTCGCCGCTCTTTACCAGATTCACTACCGCCGGTGCGGTCATGCCGTCCTCCAGTTCGACCCCTTCAGCCATTCTTTTCAACTGCTGATCGATTACTTTGCCGCGCACCCTGACGTGGTACTCTTTCTCAATTTCATGACGTGGATGCATCAGGCGATTAGCCCACTCTCCGTCGTTGGTCAAAAGGAGCAGACCCTCCGTGTTGTAATCAAGACGACCCACCGGATAGACTCGATCAGGTACATCTTTCAGCAGGTCGGTAACGAGGGGGCGTCCCTGACCGTCCTTAAGGGCGGTGATATAACCGGTTGGTTTGTTTAGCAGGATGTAAAGACGCTCGGCGTTTATTTTCAGGGTTTTGCCATCAACTGTGATGCTGTCTATTGACGGGTCGGCTTTACTTCCCAGCTCTGTGACGACGATGCCGTTGACGGCAACCTGCCCGTTGATAATCAGTGTTTCAGATGCTCTGCGTGAGGTGACTCCGGCGGCAGATATTATTTTTTGCAGTCGTTCGAGCATGTTGTCTTACTCCGCAATCTGCGTCATTGCCCTGAACTTATTGTAGCGGCCTTCCACCAGTTCATCCCCAGACAGTTTGTTCAGCTCTGCCAGATTGCGGGCTATTGCCTCTTTTAAGTTCCTTGCGGTCGCTTCATGGTCCCGATGGGCACCGCCGACCGGCTCTTTAACGATCTCGTCGATAACGCCCAGTCCGATAATGTCCTTCGCTGTCGGTTTGAGCGCTTCCGCAGCCTGAGCGCCTTTCGTGCCGTCAGACCAGAGGATTGCTGCGCACCCTTCAGGAGAGATGACGGCATACACGGAATGCTCCAGCATCAGGATCCGGTCTCCGACCGCTATGGCGAGAGCTCCACCGGAGCC
>CAYQMO010000341.1:0-3691 GCA_964418315.1 uncultured Geobacter sp.
AGAGAAGAATCCTGCTGTTCAAGGAGTTGCGCCGAGATGGTGATGCCCCCCTGTGGGGTGAACTTTACGGCGTTCCCCAGCAGATTGTTGAGTATCTGCTTGACCCGTAACTGGTCACCCAAAATGAGTTGAGGGATCTCTTCTGACACCTCTAGATCAAGTTTGAGCCCCTTGCCAAAGATGACGGATTTTTGCATCAGGACAACATGGTCAATACAGTCCTGCAGACTGAATTCAGCAGATTCTATTGTGACCTTTCCCGCCTCTATCTTGGAAAGATCCAGGATATCGTTGATGAGGGAGATCAGGGTTTTGCCGGACAGTTTGAGGGCAGTCACAAACCCGCGCTGTTCTTCAGTCAGTTCAGTCATCTCCAGAAGCTGTGTCATGCCGAGGATACCGTTCATGGGATTGCGGATTTCGTGGCTCATGTTGGCCAGAAACTCACTTTTGGCACGATTGGCCGATTCAGCCGCGTCTCTGGCCTTTCGTAAATCTTCCTCCATCTGCTTGCTCTCTGTTATATCGAATCCCACCGCCTGGTATTCCGTCAGAGTACCATCCTCTGAAAAAATACCCCGCTGTGTCCAGTGTTGCCAGCGTATCTCACCCTCAGGTGTTATGATGCGATGGGAATATTTCACCATCGGATTATCCCTGCTGATTCCTTTCAGTAAATTGATAATCATGGATATATCCGTATCGGGAATATGCGGAATAAAATTCCTGTCAATAAGCTCGCTCTGACTTTTGCCGTAATAGCGTGCATACGCCCCATTGACAAAAGAGAGTCTGCCATCCGGCAGATAACGGCAGATAAGCTCCGTCTGATCTTCGATAATGGCATGGTAGCGCGCCTCACTCTCTCGCAACTGCTTTTCCTGCAATTTAAGCTCTTCAGCCGCCAGTCGGCATTTGCGGCGTACCTCCGCATCTGCCATTTCCCGTTTTACGGCTGGCAAGAGGCGCGCCAGATTCCCTTTCAGGATATAATCGTCAGCTCCAGCTTTCATGGCTGCCACTGCGGTCTCTTCACCAATCTTTCCGGATACGACAATGAAAGGGGTGTCAGCTCCACTCTCTTTCAGCATCTGCAAAGCATCCAACCCGCTGAAATGCGGTAACACATAGTCAGAAACAACAACATCCCACTCCTTTGCCGACAATGCCGCCTGCATAGCCTCCGGAGTATCTACTCGCCTGGAGGCCAGGTCATAGCCGTTTTTAGACAGCTCGCGCTCAAGCAGTAAAGCATCATCTTCTGAATCTTCAATGATTAGTATGTTAAGTGGTGTTGTCATTTGGTGTTCTCCTTGTCAGCAGCCAATCGTAAACCAGAATGTTGCACCATGCTCCACCGCACCTTCACCCCAGACCGTGCCGCCATGCCGGTGGATGATATGCTGTACCAGTGACAGACCAATGCCGGTGCCGGAGAATTCCTGTTCTGTGTGCAATCTCTGAAAGGTGACGAACAGCTTGTCCGCATATTTCGCATCAAAACCGGCACCGTCATCGCGGATAAAAAATGCCGTTTTCCCGTCAATTTTTTCGCTGCCGCATTCGATCCGTGCCTCGGCATGGCTGCCGGTAAATTTCCAGGCATTGCCAAGCAGATTATCCAGCACAACCTTCAAGAGCCTCGAATCTCCGTTGACTTTGAGACCTTTTTTGATGACGAACTCCACCTTCCGTTCCGGTTCGGCGCTGTGCAATTCATCTGCGATAATCTCGGCCATTTTAGTCAGATTGACCGTTTCAAGCGTCAATTCGCATCTGGTGATGCGCGACAGTTTCAGGATATCGTCAATAAGCTGCGCCATTTTCTGAGTGGCACTGCGTACCCGGCGAAGATAATTCTTACCCCCTTCGTCCAGTATCTCTTCGTAATCTTCCAGCAGCGCCAGACTGAAACCGTCAATACTTCGCAGCGGCGCCCGCAGATCGTGGGAGACCGAATAGGCGAAGGACTCCATTTCCTGATAGGCAATTTTTAACTGGGAGGTACGTTCGATCACTCGTTGTTCCAGTTCGGTGTTCAACTGGTGTATTTCCTCTTCGGACCGTTTACGCTCACTGATATCCTGCACTATCCAGATGGTGCCATTCTCAGGCTTTCCCGCATTCACGGCCTGGCCCACTATACTGCATGGGATCAGAGAGCCGTCCTTCCTTTTCATCTGCGATTCGAAAGTGTAACTTTCATCTTTGGCAATCGCAGCATATCCCTCTTTTCCAATGGTCTGGCATTGTTCTCTGTCGGCATAGAATGCAGAGGTATCCATCCCTTTCGTTGTACCAATCTCGTAACCGAAAATCTGGTCGAAGGCAGGGTTGGCCAACTGGATCTTTCTGTTTTTAAGAAAACTTGCGCCTATCGGCATGCAGTTTAGGAGGATCTGCTGCTGGCTTGACAGCTTCAAAATTGTCTTTTCGCTTTCGTGGAAAAACAGCCCCATCGGCTGCCGCAGCCCCTTTTGGATGACAGCCAGATAAATCAAAAAATACGAGAGGACTTTAAAAACGTGGCCGACAAGATTGGAAATGCCATAGACGTTGACATAGAAGATGAAAGCAATTTCCGCGCAGGCGGCGACAACAATTGACATCAGAAGGAGACGCACTATAGGAGTGCTGAACACCCTCCTGCGCATCCAGAGTATTACTCCGCTAGCAATGAAGAGTGCTGAGATTATGACTTCACTGATTTTTTTGAACGGAGTTAGTCCCGATCCTTCTATGAAGCATTTTGGAAACCATCCGCCGTATATGGAGCAGACGAGAATCAGTGCAGCCACTCCGCAACTGATGAAAAAGGGGAATACAGCAGGTTTCCATCCATCCTCGTCCTCCTGATGAAGCTGCAGCGATGCAATAAAGAGGAAAATACTCTGTAGGTAGCGACTGGCTATCCAAAGTGCAGTTGGAAGGTCGGTGCTGTATCCGGGAAATAGCGCTACCCCTTTGTAGGCCATGAAGTGCAGCGTGTCGATGGCGCCGCTAAACAGCGGTATTATGCCGAGTTGAAGAAGATAATTTGCCCTCAGAAAGCGCTGGGTATGCCATGCCAGGACAAACACCACGCAGCTGATGACAATACTGAATATCTCCGCTATCGTATGGAACACCGCGTAGCTGTAAGCAGTTGTTGCGCAGAGAGCAGCTACCATAAACAGCGGAAAAAACCAGATGAATTTATTGCTACCCTCTGCGTCATGCCGAATATTTTGGAACGATGTATCATCTTGCATGGCTTCGCCTCTTCTGGACCATCGCACTTGGCCTAGCAAAGTAGGTTGGGGTGAACAGCCGATCCGTGAACCCCAACATTGCTCAGTTCGTTTATCGTTCCTACGCTCCAGCGTGGGAACGCAGCCTGCGACACTCCAGCGTCGCGTCAGGCAAAAAATCTCTGAACCATGATTTATGGGATTAAAGGATTAGCAGGATTATTATCAAGAAAAACCGAAAATCATGTAAATCCCAGTTCAGACAGAGGTATGCTTGCTTCAGTTTCTTATCAGACGGGACGCTGGAGCGTCCGGGGCTGCGTTCCCACGCTGGAGCGTGGGAACGATAAATCCATTACCTGTGGGGCGCTACTTTTCATATAAATCATCCCCTATTTCACCGGCGGCTCATTCAACAGCAACCAGTACAGCCCCATATTCTGAATCGCTTCGTTGAACTT
>CAYQMO010000342.1:0-3691 GCA_964418315.1 uncultured Geobacter sp.
CCGGTATCGGCTCAGCACGAAAACCCATTTCCTGCACAATTCGGGATATCGCATCAACATCTGCCTGAGTAGCATTGTGGTTCATTACTATAAGCATTACATGTGTCTCCGCTTTATTCGTGACGTTCTGACAGTTTTTCCAATTTGTTCATCTGATGCACTACCACCCGACTCCCCTGCACTTCTATGATTCCTTCGTCCTTCAGCTTTTTGAAGGTGCGGGAGATGGTTTCGCTTGCGGTTCCAAGCCGTGATGCCAATTCACCCTTTCTTATCCCCAGATCTATGTAGGTAATTCCGCCGAAGCTGGTTGAACTTTCGGCAGCCCGCCTCACGAGGAATGAGGCCAGTCGCGAGGTAACATCGGCAAAGGACAGTTCCTCAATCTGGCGGACAAACTGGCGCAGCATAAGTGAAAGGGAAACCACCAGGTTAAGAGCAAAATTTGGGTTGTGACTCATAAGCTCCATGAAGCCCTGCCGTGGCAGATAGAGGACCTCACCAGACTCCATGCCTCGAGCTTCCGCCGGATATTTCCCGTCACCAAAAAATGCCGCTTCAGCAAATGTTTCGCGCGGTTTGACAAAATGAAGCACCTTTTCGCGCCCGTCTGCAGACATCCTGCAGAGCTTGATGCTGCCTGAGAGCAGAAGATAAAAACCGGTAGCCTCCTCCCCTTCGCTGAACAGGGTTTCCCCTTTTTTAAAAATTCTCCGGACAGTAATAGCTGCAAGTGCGGAAAGATCGGCATCTTTCAGACCGGAGAAGAGGAGCGGTTTTTTTAATTGTTCAATAAGTTCCATAGTTTATTTATGCAATAATGTTGCAATGCGCTCTGCCACCTGCGGGGCGGTGAAACCAAACTTTTCGGCCAGAACCTTGTCCGGGGCCGACGTACCAAAATGCTCGATACCGATAAACAGCCCATCACAACCGATCAAGCTTCCCCACGGCATTCCCCGACCGGCCTCAAAGGCCACGCGCGGTACACCGGCTGGGAGTACTTTGTTGCGATAATCAGCCGACTGAACAAGGAATGTTTCCAAACATGGAACTGACACAATACGGGCGGCAATTCCCTGTGAATCAAGAGATGCCGCCGCTTCCAACGCGACATGGACTTCAGAACCGCTTGCCATGATTACCACTTGAGGCGTAGCCGCCGGGGATGATACGACATACCCCCCTTTTAGGACATCATCTGGAGTAAACGATGCTGGTCGGTTAATCATCGGCAACTTCTGACGAGTAAGAATCAGCGCGGTCGGACCGGCATACTGCAGAGCGGCCTGCCACGCGAGTGCTGTTTCAACTCCGTCAGCCGGACGTATGACCTGTAGACCAGGTATGAGGCGAAGTGATGCAACATGTTCGATCGGCTGATGCGTAGGACCATCTTCGCCGACAAAAAATGAGTCATGGGTAAAGATATAAATCGCCTGCTGACCCATCAATGCCGAGAGGCGCACCGCCGGGCGGCAGTAGTCTGCAAAAACCAGGAACGTAGCGCCATAGGGGATAAAGCAACCGTAGAGAGCCATACCGTTGATGACAGCCCCCATTGCATGTTCACGGATGCCGAAATGCAGATTGCGTCCGGCAAAATTATCGGCCTGAACGAAAGCAGAGCCTTTGATATCGCTGTTGTTGGATGGAGCCAGGTCGGCGGAACCGCCAACCAGAGAAGGGATCAGCGCTGCAACCCTCTGAAGCACCGTTCCAGAAAGTGCACGGGTGGCGCCATCCTTACCGGCAACAGCCGCCAAAAGCTCTTCTGTAAGATTCTCTGGCAATTGCCTGTACCACATTGCATCCCACAATTTTGCCTTTTCAGGATTGACCGTACGCCAAGAGTCGAAACCACGCTGCCAGGAGGCATAGCGCAGCTTCAAATT
Source organism: uncultured Geobacter sp. (assembly GCA_964418315.1). Lineage (GTDB taxonomy): Bacteria > Desulfobacterota > Desulfuromonadia > Geobacterales > Pseudopelobacteraceae > JACRCG01. The sequence goes on from CAYQMO010000342.1 coordinate 1,896, forward strand.
GTCAACTCTCTGCTGACAGGTGGCCTGAACATCTTCAGGCACCACAAATGGCGGAACGTCCCAGCCAAGGTTTTTACGGGTGGCGATAATTTCATCAGCGCCGAGCGGCGATCCATGAGCACCCGATGACCCCTGTTTTGCCGGGCTTCCAAAAGCGATATGAGTCGTAGCGATGATAATCGACGGCTTACCAGTTTCACCCTTGGCAGCAGCAATAGCAGTCACAATCTGATCATTATCGTGACCATCGATCTTCTGAACATGCCAGCCGCAGGAAGTAAAACGCCCTTCAACATCTTCAGACCAGGCGAGATCGGTCTTCCCCTCAATCGTGATACTGTTGCTGTCGTAGATGTAAATCAGATTCCCCAGTTTGAGGTGACCGGCCAAAGCCGCCGCCTCGTAACTGATCCCTTCCTGAAGGCAGCCGTCCCCGCAGAGCGCGTATACAAAATGGTTAATCGGCTTGAAATCCGGAGTATTGAACCGTTCGGCTGCCATACTAGCAGCGAGCCCCATTCCCACACCATTGGCAAAGCCCTGACCCAAAGGACCTGTCGTGACTTCGACGCCGACCGTATGGCCGAATTCGGGGTGCCCCGGAGTTTTGCTGCCCCACTGGCGGAAATTTTTGATCTCATCCATCGAAAGGTCATAGCCAAACAGATGCAACAATGAGTAAAGCAGCATTGAGCCATGACCGGCTGATAGAATGAAGCGATCGCGGTTTGGCCAGCGTGGATCGTCCGGATTAAATTCAAGAAAATTTCCCCACAGAGCAACAGCACAATCGGCGGCCCCCATCGGGAGACCGGGGTGACCAGAGTTGGCTCTGTCCACCGCCTCAGCAGAAATTATGCGGATGGCGTCGGCGCAGCGCCGAGCCTTATCAGTCGGGATCATAATGTTGTGCATTTGAATTCCTTTTTCATGGCTAAATTTAGAGACTATGTAAAGTGGTTAAATCCTTCAGCCAGAGCCGTAAACTGTGTGCCGTCCCGGTTAAGAACCGTCACACCGGAAAAACGCGTCACTATACCAACACGCGTGGCTGCAACGCCACACTTATTCGCACAAGCGACAATTTTTTCACGATTGGAACGACCAGCGGTAAAGCAGAGTTCGTAATCTTCGCCACCGGAAAGCGCGAGACGGCAGGAGATATCGGAGGGATGTACCGTAAGTGAGCGGAATATGTCGGAAAGCGGAAGATCGGCGCTTTGGATAGTTCCGCCCACCCCCGATAATTCTGCAATATGGCCAAAATCTGCGAGTATACCGTCGCTGACATCGATCATTGCGGTGGCCAACCCGGCTTCCGCAAGCGCCAGAGCCACTGACACGCGCGGAGTCGGATCGAGGAGACGGGAGAGCAGTAGATATGGGGCGGCAGTGCCATTTTCAAGCAGGCTCAATGAGAGGGCCGCATCGCCTAGCGTGCCTGTCACCCAGATATCATCATCAGGCAGAGCACCGGAGCGGCAGACAATAAGATCAGGATATTGTTCGCCCATAATGGTCACAGAAATAGTTACTCCGGAACGTGACAAGCAGGTGTCCCCGCCGATCAGCGTAACATTATTTTCTGAGGCGAACTCCAGAAATCCACGCATAAAATCATCAATAAAATCAAGCGGAATATCTGAAGGAATCGCCACTGAGAGGAGTGCCCAGCGAGGGATGCCGCTCATGGCAGCAATATCGGAAACACTGACCGCCAACGATTTGCGCCCTAGAGTGTACGGATCATGCCAGGCACGCCGAAAATGGACATCCTCGAGCAGCATGTCAGTTGA
>CAYQMO010000343.1:0-3670 GCA_964418315.1 uncultured Geobacter sp.
GTGGTGGGATATAACAATTCAGCCTAAAACGGTACATTTGTAATTTCTGTATCCCCAAGATGCCATCCACCGTAGAGATGCTGCGCCATTCGCCGCCATCAACAGCGATGGCAAGTTCGGAAATAATTGATAGTTTGTCTGTTACTTGTGCCGTCAATCTGCCGGTTGCCGGATCAAAAGCCAGATCTCGTATCTCCGGTCTGCCGTTGTTGATGATAAACAGTGCCGATGTGCGTGATGTAGTCAGCGGCGATTCGAAGTTTGATGATGCATCGCTCGCAGTCAGACGTAGATGGTACCGTCCGTCTGCAAGCTGCCCCACCAGCAGGGCAAACTTTGCTTCCGTGAGCGGTACAGGGCCGCTCACCTCCTGCCACGAGGGTGCTGACTCTTCCTTAACGGCAAGCCGGTACTCCAGTTTGTCACCGTTTGGTTCGCTCGCCTCCCAGCTGATCTGGCGCTGCGCACCACTCTTGGCAAGTTCGCGTTCGCCGATAGTAAGGGTCTTGATTTCCGGACGCTGGTTCTTTTCGGCAAAGCGCCATGAGAAACCGTAAAACTCAGCCTTACCGGTCATATCTATCCGCATCTGGGCAAAGCTCCATGCCTTTGATGATTCCGGAGCTACGCCGTTGGTTCGCTCGATCCATGTACTCCAGGTGTTATCCGGCTTTGGAGAGTGGCCATTACGGGTAAAAACCTTAACGCCGGAGCCGCGCCAGGTGAGCGCCCCCCAGCGTGCCGGTCGGCCGGGGCTGTATGGTTTGGTTTTGAATGATCCGCTTCTCCCCTGTTTTTCACTACGCACAAACGCAACGGCCTCATGCCCTGATGCCAGAAAGGCGCGTGGTGAACCATCTTTCATCAGAATGGCTGTCGCATTGACATACTCCAGTTCTTGAACCGTCCAGAGTTCCCGTTCATCCGGATTGGCTCGCACCATATACACCCGCCCGGCCGGTCCGGTAGCCAGATAAACCCTGCCATCGCCATCAACCCTGGCATCCAGAATATGTTCGTTTTTGAGTGTTGCCAGGCGATCGATGCGGTATTCCTTACCGATCAGATAGAGTCCACCGGAAGCATAGTTGGACGTCGCAGAGCGCATCTGGTCCGGTGGCGCGGGCATCTTCTCGTCAATGCCGAACCCTTGCGGCAGATCTGTGAGTTTTTTAAAATATTTCTTGTAGCTGTCTTCAGCTTTTTCATCGGTGGGCACCCGCAGTTTATTGACGGCAACGATAAGGCTGTCTTTGTACTCGACAATCCGCTGCACACTCTCCTCTCCAAAATGGTGCAGCGTCTCGACCTTGTCTTTCCCGGTTATCCGGTAGAGGTTGCCGCTGTCACCACCCCCTGCCAGCAGATGCCCCTTTGACCAGCAGAGGGTGCGGACGTTGGTGTCTTTAAGCTGCGCCCACACCTCAAAAGCACCGGTGGCAAGATTGATCCGGTATATCTGCCCCAACGGCCCTGTGGCGGCATAGAGAAAACCGTACTCCCCCTCTACCAGATCCCACACGCCCCGTATCAGCAGCTTGCAGAGAACGACAAATTCATCCGGCTTGTCAGATTTTTTTATGACAATACTGCCATTACCGGAAAAACCAGCCACCACCCGATTACCGGAGATGGTCTTCAGCACCGTTACAGAACTGGTAGCGTCCTTGCCATCCTTGGCAATATCTTTGATGGAGAGCGAAGTGAATGTTCCCTCTTTGTTCAGGCGCACAACAAACGGCGGAGAACCGCCTCCGGCCAGCAACTCACCAGTTTTATCGAAGGCTCCTGTCCAAAAAGAGAGATCATCTTTGTAGAGTTTCTTCTCTGTCCTGATGCCTGGGGCCAAGCGGCCCCGGTCGGAATACATCACTCCTTCATACGATCCGGCACCGGAATCACCAAGGGTTTTCTCTGACCACTCGCGGGTGGCGGTGGCGTGGGCGGTTGACGACGTTAGTATAGCCAGCAGAACGAGGTAGAGAAGAATCGCGCGGCGGAACGGCATGAGTGGCTCCCAAAGAGGAAATAGTTGAATGATTATATCGTGAGACGGACAGATTCGGAATTTTCGAGGAGAATCATGTTATTCCCCGCCAACAACGGCAATACTCGCCTCACTGCTCCCTGTCTCCACATTCCATCCGATTCTGGCGATAGTACGATTGAGGCGCGCTTCCGGATAAACACTGCCATTGACGTACCCCGGTGACAGCACAACCAACTCATCACTACGGGCAATAGCAGCGAGCCAACCAGCAATTTCCTCAACCGTTCCAGGAGTTACCTCCGACGGACGCACTGATCTTCCCGCCTGCACCAGGACGGTAAACTTTGGCTGATCATAACCGGCAGGAATAGTCACCGGCACGCTGACATCCTTCGGCTCACCAAACGGCCCATTCAATCGAACCCGCAGATTGACGGTATCACCTGCTCGTGCCCTGATGCGGGTGAAAGCGGCTTCGGCGATGCGCCCGGACTTTACTTCTGAAAGTTCGGTCATTGTTATGGCAATGGATAAGAGAGACTGATACTGCCTGACAGGGAACATAAGCGCTGTCAACAGAGACTGAAGCGGATTGGGGGTCGAAGACGATTCACTCTTCAACAATTCGGCACTGAAGCGCTGATTAATTACAACCGGAGCATCAAGACCTTTGATGGCAATGGTCAGGGTGGCATCAATGTCAGCGCCTTTCGGGCTGTTATTAACTAGGCCCGACAATATGTAGCGGACTGACTGTGCGGTAATGCCTGGTGCGAGCCGTGTGTGGTTAATCATCTCCAGATTAAAATGCTTCCTGTTTCCCGATGCGCTGAGATAATCAACGGTAAAGGGGAACATAACCGCTTTTGTGCCGAGCCTCCCCACAAGAGCCGATTTGCCATCCCAGGTCACACTGCCGATCTCTTCAAGCGGAGAAGCCTCTTTGCGGGAAATATCCAGCTTCGGGATAATCCCATGAACCGTAGCACGGTGGATGGGAAGCTGCACACTGCCACCGCTGAAGAAGTTTTCGTGACCAAAGGCAAGTAGCAGACCGTTGTCAATATATGTCACGGTTCCGGAGGACCCCATCCAAAAATCACCCCGCACCTGTGGCAGTGAAATCATGCTGCCAGGCTTCAGTTCAGTTACCGGTACAGCTTTTTCCACTGTTACCGGGGCTGATTTGGCAGCATCATCCAACATCCTGTCAATCGGCACCGCCATGGCAATCTGGCTGGTCAGGTTGTTTTCCATATGCGAGATTGCACCTGCCAGCCTGCCACCAAAATAGACCGGACTGCCGCTGAAGCCGGAACCGATACGCAGCTTTTCGTCACGCACCTTCAGCAGCATGTATCTGCTGCCCGCAACCGGCCCATCAACAATACTCTGTAACTCCACCGAAAACGCTTCCGGCTCGGTTCCCTGAAACACCGAATATGCAGTTCCTTTCATGCCCGGTTTTAGTTCGGCAATTGATATGAATTTTGATGGTTCTGCGTGGAGTGAGTAGGGATTCAGAAGCACCATAAGAAGGAGGAGGATTAAAAAATTTCCGCTTTTGGTCAGGTTCATAAGGAGTGTTCTCCTATTGATTTGTGCTGTTATATTTCTTCGGCCTTCCCGCCTTGCCTATACTCAAATCCCGACCGGTCAAATTCGCCACTTTACCAACAA
>CAYQMO010000344.1:0-3664 GCA_964418315.1 uncultured Geobacter sp.
GAGAAAATATCCATGACCGCTCCGGTCAGTCAGCAGAGTGTACAGGGGAAGTGGGCTGTAAGCTTTATGATGCCGGCGTCATATTCAATGGAAACTCTGCCGGTTCCCGATGATCCAAACATCAAACTGCGGCAGGTTCCCCCCCGCCGGGTGGCAGCGGTGCGCTATTCCGGTATCTGGAGTGAGGAGAAGTATCTGCTCAACAAAGAAAAACTGGAAAAATGGATTAAAGCTAACCTGTATACTGTTACCGGCGAACCGGTCTGGGCCCGTTATAACCCACCTTTTACTCTCTGGTTCATGCGGCGCAACGAGATTCTTATTCCGATAGCCGCAGGTGACAAGTGATTCAACCCAGCAGAATAGTATGCTGACATTGATTAAAAGTACTTTTTAAACACATATTGCAGAATCCCGCCTGCCCGGTAATAGGCAACTTCATCAACTGTGTCGATGCGACAGCGCAACGAAAGAGTCTCACTTCGGCCATCCTGGCGATGAATAACCGCACTGAACATCTGTCCCGTCCGTAATCCCTCTTCCAGAGGATTTAACTCGACCGTCTCGCTGCCATCCAACGCAAGAGTCTGACGAGTTTCGCCGGCAGAAAACTGTAGCGGCAGAATGCCCATGCCGATCAGGTTGGAGCGGTGAATACGTTCAAAGCTTTCGGCAATAACCGCCGCAACACCAAGCAGCAGCGGCCCCTTGGCGGCCCAGTCGCGGCTCGAACCGGAGCCGTACTCTTTCCCCGCGATGACCACAAGCGGCACCCCTTCCCCCTGATAGCGCATGGCTGCGTCATAGATGGACATCTCTTCGCCGCCCGGAAAGTGCCGCGTATAGCCACCTTCGTGCTGCGGCGCCATTTCATTGCGCAGCCGGGTATTGGCAAAGGTGCCGCGCATCATGACTTCGTGATTGCCGCGCCGCGAGCCGTAGGAGTTAAAATCGCTGACAGCAACCCCCTGCTGTTGCAGATAGCGACCCGCCGGGCTTTCGGTGCGGATGGAACCGGCCGGCGAGATATGGTCGGTGGTGATGGAATCGCCGAGCAGCGCAAGAATACGCATCTTTTCCAGCAACTTTGTTTCTGCACCGGATCGGTTATCCCCGAAAAACGGCGGTTCTTTGACATACGTTGAAGCGGAGTCCCACGGATAGGTGGCGCTTGTGCCGATCGGCAACTGCCGCCATTCGTCTGTGCCGCTATAGACATCAGCATACCCCTGACGGAATATTTCCGGAGCAATGCTGCTCTGCAGAGCGGCAATTTCCTCTACTGACGGCCAGATGTCGCACAGGTAAACCGGTTGACCGTTCCGTCCGATCCCGAGCGGCTCGCTGGTCAGATCAATTCTGGTGGTACCGGCCAGAGCGAATGCCACAACCAGCGGCGGAGAGGCGAGCCAGCTCTGTTTGACCTGCGGATGAATCCGTCCCTCAAAATTTCGATTGCCGGACAGAACCGCCGATACGGCAAGATTGCCTCTCTGAATGGCCGCATCAATGGCTTCGGGGAGCGGCCCGGAATTGCCGATACAGGTTGTACAGCCGTAGCCAACCAGATCAAAACCAAGCTGCACCAGTGAATCGTACAACCCCGATTGTTCCAGATACGTCATGACGACCTTTGACCCAGGTGCAAGAGATGTCTTTACCCACGGCTTGACGGTCAGCCCTGCCGCTACCGCTTTCCGGGCCAGCAGCCCCGCTGTCAGCATGACTCCCGGGTTTGATGTATTGGTGCAGGAGGTGATTGCGGCGATAACGACCGCGCCATGAGCCAACCCTGAACTGAATCCGTCAACCGGTATCTGCAGATCGTTCTCACCGGCGGGAAGCGTCGCGGCTGAAATCTGCGGCAGGTCGGTTAGCGGCACCCGATCCTGCGGACGCCGCGGCCCGGAAATGCAGGGAACAACTGTGCCGAGGTCTAGCGTGACAACCTGACTGAAAAGCGGTTCCTGCGTGGCGGCATCGCGCCATAGCCCTTGTTCACGGCAGTAGGCTTCGACCAGAGCGGTTGTTTCCTCATCCCGTCCGGTAAAGCGCAGATAGCTGATAGTTTCGGCATCAACCGGGAAAAAACCGCAAGTTGCGCCATATTCAGGAGCCATGTTGGCTATGGTGGCGCGGTCGGCAAGTGAAAGGCCGTCAAGCCCCTGCCCGAAAAATTCAACAAATTTACCGACCACTCCGACCTTCCGCAGCAGTTCCGTAATCGACAGCACCAGATCGGTGGCGGTGACCCCCGGGTTGAGATCCCCGCTCAGGCGTACGCCGACGACCTCCGGTATCAGCATGGAGACCGCCTGACCGAGCATGGCCGCCTCTGCTTCGATGCCGCCGACCCCCCAGCCGAGAACACCAAGGCCGTTGATCATCGTAGTGTGGCTGTCGGTCCCGAGCAGAGTGTCGGGATAGGCGACTGGAACTGGCGAACCGGATTCTCTCTGCCAGACAACCTTTGCCAGATACTCGAGGTTCACCTGGTGACAGATGCCGGTTCCCGGCGGCACGACACGAAAGTTGTGCAGCGCATTCTGCCCCCAGCGCAGAAAAGCATAGCGCTCGCGGTTGCGTTCCATCTCACAGGCAACGTTGATATCAAACGCCTCCGGAGTGCCGAAACTGTCAACCTGTACAGAGTGATCGATGACCAGGTCAACCGGAATCAATGGATTGATCGATGTCGGATCACCCCCGGTCCGTGCGACCGCATCCCGCAGCGCCGCAAGATCGGCAACAGCAGGAACTCCGGTAAAATCCTGCATCAGCACCCGCCCCGGGCTGAAGGCGATCTCCCGGGTAGAGGAGCGGGTGTCAAGCCATGCGCCGAAAGCCGTTATGTCATCGGCCGTTACTGTCTGTCCATCTTCATGGCGCAGCAGATTTTCCAACAGTACCTTCAGGGAAAATGGGAGGCTGGCAACACCCCCGGGCACCGCATGTTCGAGTGCGGCAAGGGCAAATATCCGGTAGGAGCGGTTGTGAACTGTAAGCGTTTGTGCCGATTTAAATGAGTCGAGTGACATGATAGTTCTCCTTTATTCCCTGTATTCCCACTCCGCCTTTATTTTCAGAATTTCAGGCAGGGTTGATTCAAACAGTTCAACCAGACGCGGCTCAAAATGATTCCCGGAACCTTTCCGGATTTCTGCCATAGAATCTTCGATGCTCCATGGCTCCTTGTATGGGCGTTTCATGGTTAATGCATCAAAAACATCGGCAATCGCAACAATGCGCGCAGATTCCGGTATCGCTTCACCTGAGAGCCCCAAAGGGTAGCCGCTGCCATCCCATTTTTCATGATGGTGCCGGGCAATCTCAGCCGCCATCGTAAATAGCGGGGTATCCCCCTTGCTCAGGATATGGTACCCTACGTCAGAATGCTGCCTCATGATTTCCCACTCCTCTGCTGACAGTTTGCGGGGAGCTTTCAGTATGGCATCGGGTGTACCAATTTTGCCGGTGTCGTGCATCGGGGCAGCCAGCTCAAATCGCTCCAAAATATTTTCAGGCCAACCCAATGCCTCTGCCAGAGCGCGCGCGTAGGCGGCCATGCGCCAGATGTGAACTCCGGTATCGGTATCATTAAAGTGACCGGCTTCACCAAGCATGTAAATGGCTGCCTTCTGGCTTTTTTCAAGTTCCTTCACAT
>CAYQMO010000345.1:0-3653 GCA_964418315.1 uncultured Geobacter sp.
AACAGATCCTTCATTTCATTCAGGATGACAAAGCGGAAGATTAGAACGAATCAGGAACTATTTTGTACATGGAAAAGGAGAAAGGCACTGAGTGCGGCGATCTCATTGCTGTCAAAACCACTACTTGTCTGAAAGCTTCCGTAGTGGTATGGTGCAAATCGTAATCCGCCTCAGATGAGGTCAACTATTTTTGAATTAAAAAGGAGAATCAAATGAAAACAGGTATTATTGCTGTAACAGTTGCAGTAAGCGTTGGTATGATGTCAGTTGCCGCATTTGCATCAGACACCGGTGAAGCGATCTTCAAGGCAAAATGCGCGTCATGCCATCCTGCTGGCGGCAACATCATCAAGGGGAAAAAGTCAATCAAAGGGATCAAAGACGCTAATACTATCACGAAAAAAATGCGTGCCGGCGGCGGCGGAATGCCGGTATTTGATGCAAAGGCAATTTCCGATGCCGATGCAAAATCTGTTAGCGATTATATCGTCAAGACATTCAAGAAATAGCCAGCACTGCCGGGGAGATGCATGATGAGCGTCTCTCCGGCGTTTTGGATTATGTCATTCTGAGGCAGGACGCAATTGATGAAAACTGCAATTTTGATGATGGCTCATGGCAGCCGCATTGCCGAGGCTAATAATGCCGCATATCTGGTGGCAGAGATGGTACGGGAGCTGACCGGCTTCGAGATTGTCGAGGTTGCGTTCCGGGAACTCCACGAACCGAACATCCAGAGCGGAATTGACACCTGTGTGCGCAAAGGTGCCGAACGGATCCTGCTGATGCCCTATTTTCTTTTTATGGGAGCCCATGTTCAGCATGATCTGCCGGAAGAGATTGCAGAAGCACAGAAACGATATCCTGGATTGATTATGGCAATGGGTGGTCATCTGGGTGTACATCGCAAGCTGGCTGAGATCGAAGCCGAACGAATCGGCGAATCGCTGGAAAGATTGGGGTGGCGCTGATGGACTCACTGCTTATGAAGCCTGAAGAGATTGAAGCGGCATCATTTAGCATTATTGATGAAGAAGCCGGCGATCATGGCTGGCTAAAGGCAGAATGGCAGATTATACGAAGAGCCATCCACACCAGCGCTGACTTTGAGTACGCACAATCCATGATTTTGTCTGAATATGTGATTGAAAAGGCGCTTGCTGCACTGAAGAGTGGTGCCGGAATCGTCACCGACACAAACATGGCTCTTTCCGGGATCAGCAAGCCTCGCCTGACCCGGTTGGGCTGCACAATATCCTGTCACATTGCCGATCCGGATGTTGCCGCAGAGGCAATAAACGAAGGGGTCACCCGTTCCATCATAGCCATGCGTAAGGGAGTCGCCAATCCGGACAACCGGATCTTTGTCATCGGCAACGCCCCAACGGCCCTCTTTGAACTGCTCAGACTGGTCGATGTCGGCGTCGCTAAGCCGGCTCTCATCATCGGGCTGCCGGTAGGTTTTGTCGGCGCTGAAGAGAGTAAAAATGCCCTTGCTTCCGGCACCCATGGCATCCCGTTCATAACAAATATCGGTCGCAAGGGTGGCTCAAGTGTAGCCGCTGCAGTCGTAAATGCGCTGGCCATCATGGCCACTCAGCAGTAACAGGGCATCATGGCCAACATTGTCCTCCTGGCGATTTGCCTGATGGCAGGTATCGTACTCCGGAAAACAGGGCGTTTTCCAACAACTACTTCGGCGGCATTGAACGGCTTTATCATTCATATCTCGCTGCCGGCCCTGACAATCCTGCATATTCATAACCTCACTATCGATTCATCACTGCTCCTGACGGCTGGAATGGCCTGGCTGCTGCTCTCTGCTGCCTGGCTGATTTTTGGGACTGCCGGTAAGCTCCTGGCGCTTGACCGGGGAACGACCGGGGCGCTGATACTTGTCGCCGGCCTCGGCAATACCTCGTTTGTCGGTCTGCCGATGATCGAAGCCTATTTTGGTAATGAGTACCTCGGAATCGGCATCATTGCCGATCAACTCGGCTCTTTTTTGGCACTCTCTACGCTCGGTATTGCTGCGGCAGCGATCTATTCAACCGGAGATGTTACCCCTCGCCAGGTGGCCCGCAAAATTCTGTTATTCCCTCCCTTCCAGGCATTGATCCTGGCGCTGCTGCTCCGCCCATTCTCCTTTCCGGAGTGGAGCGTTGTTACGTTACAAAAACTGGGCAGCACTCTTGCGCCGCTGGCGCTGGTCTCTGTAGGCTTTCAGCTCCAATTTGGCGGGATTCGGGAGGAGTTGAAGCCTCTTATTGCCGGACTGACATATAAATTGCTGCTGGGACCGGCGCTGATTTTTCTACTGTACAGCACCGTTATCGGCGCAACTGGAACCGTGGTTCAGATAACCATTTTTGAAGCGGCCATGGCGCCTATGATTACCGCAGGCATAATCGCCATCGACCATGGCCTCCGCCCCCATCTGGTCGGCATGTTGGTGGGTATCGGCATCCCGCTCTCGTTTATAACACTCCATCTCTGGCATCTGATACTGGTGAGGATGGTATGAAAAAAAAACTGCGCTCAGGCTTCACAACCGGTGCCTGCGCCGCCGCCGCGGCTAAAGGAGCAGCTCTGATGCTAGCAAGTCAGGCAATCGTTCCAGCCGTCAGCATCGATCTCCCGACCGGAGACAGTGCCATTTTCGTCCTGCATGGTCAGTCATTTTCAGCGAATGAAGCAAGCTGTCACGTCGTCAAGGATGCCGGTGATGACCCGGATGTGACGAACGGAGTGGAAGTGTGGGGAAGGGTAACGGCAAATCCCCCCCTTATTGAAGGGGGGAGTGAAATCAGCGTCGAAGGTGGAACAGGTATCGGCACGGTCACCAAACCGGGTCTGGCGGTTCCACCGGGCGAATGGGCCATCAATCCGGTGCCGCGTCGGATGATCGAGCAATCGGTCGGTACTGTTCTGTCTGAATTCAAAATTCAAAATTCAAAATTCAAAATTGAACTTTCCATTCCAGACGGCGAAGAGCGGGCTAAAAAAACCCTTAACGCCCGCCTTGGAATTATCGGCGGACTTTCAATTCTCGGCACCACAGGCATCGTTCGTCCCATTTCGGCACAAGCATGGACCGACACCATTGACGTTGCATTGGATGTTGCCAAAGCATCAGGCTGCGCAACGGTTGTGCTCTCCACCGGTCGCAGCAGCGAAATGGCGGTTCAACATCTGTTCAAGGTTCAAAATTCAAGGTTCAAAACAACTAACCACGAACTGCGAACCTTGAACAAAGCGCCGCTCCCCGAAGAGGCGTATATTATGATGGGCGATCACTTGGCATACACTCTCCAGGCGTGCCAAAAGCGTGGTTTCAACCAGCCTGTTATCGCCTGTCAGTTTGCCAAGTTGCTTAAAATTGCGTGCGGCTACGAGAACACCCACGCAGCGGCATCGGAACTTGACCTGGCCGTGCTGCTCAGGTGGGCGGCGGTCGCACAGACTTCCTCGGAATTTCTGGAGATTATTGCACACGCCAATACCGCCCGAGAAATAGCCGTCACCACCGGTTTTGACCGGGCCCTCATGAGACTTGTTACCAACCGGGCTAGAGAAGCCGCAGCAGTTCATGCACCCGGCATTCAGGCGCAGCCGCTGCTCTGCGGATATGACGGAACAGTAGTGCTGTAAAA
>CAYQMO010000346.1:0-3644 GCA_964418315.1 uncultured Geobacter sp.
TATCTGAGTATAATTACCTGGTCAAGGTTCTAAAAGACCTGGATTACGAATCGGTGACCGGCTATGGCTGGTTACGGAAAGGTGATGTTTTCAGATTTGACCTTTTTCCTGGAAAAAGAATCCATACCACCGAACTGCTGGAATCCCCTCTGGAACCGGGGCGGCATCGCCTCCTGAAAGAGTATTCACGTTTGTATATCGGAATACTCAACGAATATGACTTGATAGCAAGTAAATTGATGCGTGGAACAGGTGTAGATTTTGAAGATTGTCTGATGTTAGTGAAAGCCCGCCATGAGCATATTGATATAGGGTTACTTGTGAGCCACTTTCGTGAACTTGCCAGTTACGATATCGCCGAAGATCGCATAGCCGGGAATATTGATCGCTTTATTGAACTGCTTTGTGAGGAAAAACTTTATGAATGATGCTACCTTACTGGAAAGGCTATCCCGGCTTGGTTTACCTCTTATGGAGACCAGCAAGGATTTTGACGTAAACATGACGCTCGCAGAGGTCGTAAAAAGTAAGGATACCCGGTTATGGGAAGGGTTCCCGGTACTACTGGTTAATTCCGCCAAGGATTATCGTTTCGATTATCTCCACGTTATGGAAAATCTTACTGCCACAGAGGAAAAGGAGAATTTCAAATCACTACTGCTCCTGTCGCTGGCTCTCTACGAGCACTACCATGTCTCATACTTCTGGACGAAACAGCTTAATGACCAATTCACAGATCAGGACAAATTACTACTCAAACAATTAAAAGGAGCTCTGGCACAAAACGATCATTTTGATTTATGCGGCACTCAGTTTCAGACTGTACGACTCAAGGGGATGTTTGATCTTTACTTTGAGAAGGAATCAGGAAAAAGCAAACAACGGAGCGACAAGTATGCAGAGTTATCGCTTGAATTTGCCTTGTCACAGCTATTTTCTCCCAAACAAAAAGAACTCTTCAAAAAAAAGTTGGATGGGCAGTCACTGTCAAAGACCGAAAAAGAATATTATTCCCGAGCGGTAAAGAAAAAGGTCGCATCTTTGGCCAACCCTGAACTGCATCGCCTGGCGCAGAAGTTAATGCAGTATTGACACTGATGACGCGGCTCATATGGTGCGGTCATACTATTTGTTAATCAGATCCTTCAAAATGCCACTCGGCTTGAACGTCAATATCCGTCTCGCTTCAATGGTGAGCGCCTCGCCTGTCTGCGGATTGCGACCACGGCGGTCAGCTTTCTGTTTAACGACAAAATTGCCGAAACCGGATATTTTAAGATTTTCACCGGATTCGAGCGTGCTTTTCATAATGGCAAAAACTGCTTCTACCATCTCGGCTGATTCTTTTCGTGTCATGCCGATGCCTTCATGAACCTTTTCAAAAATGTCTGCTTTGGTCATTATCCTCTCTCCTAACGAAATTTAAAGTTTAGCGTTGCTTCAGATTTAAATTATGCCGAATAACTTCCCGGTTCGGACTCCCTTGCCTGGCCCAAGGCAGCAAGGGTGGCCAGCAGCTCCTCAACCTTGTCCGTCCGCGCACGCAAAAAAGTCCTGGCAATTGCCTCTGCGGTGACTGGCCCGGCTGAAGTCACCAGTGCGGTACGGACTGCCTGCACCTGTTCCGGCAAGGTTTTCGGCCAAGGTGTCTTGGCCTTGAGAGAAGTAGCCAGCGTTGCCGCTTCCTCTTCTCCCAGATCCATTCGGGCCTGAACGGCAGGCTGCTCACCCTGGGGTTTCTGGTATTCGGGACGCAGCCACCGCACCAAACCTTGGGCCTCTTCCCGTGCTCGTTCGGCATTCAAGGTTACCAGCCGCTCCAGGATTTCCTCGTCAGATAGATTGGCAGGCCAGCCGTAGGCATCAGCAACGGCGACATCCAGATCGTCATGTAGTTGCCGCAGGACCGATACCAGCCCCTGTTCGTGGATTGTCTTCTCTTTCGCGGTCATCGGCTCACCAGTGCGCAACTTGGCCAGCACGTTGTACATATCTCGGTCAGTCCCAGACTGGAGTGCAGTTCCTGTTGCCGTTTGCGGTGGGAGTCCAGCTCTTCGGCGATGGCGCGAATCCTCTGCTTCTGGTCGTCGCTGGCAGTGGGGAAAGGGAAAGGTTCGAAACAGCGGGTCTTGGTATAGCGGACATTGCCGATGTAGCCACCTATTGACGCAGCGTTTGCAGTAGACCAAAGTCTGTGAATGCTTGATGAAAGTACTCCAAGTACAAAAGAATCATCGCTTGCAATGGCTATAAGCATGTTGTCCGGTAGGATGCTCTTGTCGAGGAATACAAAAAAACGGTGCTTGGCAGTCTCTACAGTAGCCACATAGCGGGAGAGGCCAGTTAGTGCTGGCCGGAAGTCCTTACGTGGTTCGCCAAAGATCCACCAGTTGTTCCGGTAGGTTACTCGGTTGTTCTGATCCCGCTCTGGTTTTACACGTTCACGCACCCACTGGTAGACCTCAGGAAAACGGCTGCGAACCTCTTCGGAGGAGAGACCAAGAAGGTCAATGACCTTTACTTCGCGTGGCCTGTCCGCTAGGTCACGTCCGTTGCGGTAGTCTCGAAAGTGTTGCTCCAGTCTGGACACACGTCCCAGTCCTAGTTTGCATGCCTCTTCGGAAGAAACTATAAAACCAGCACCGTGGAGTTTGACGCCCGGACAACTCAGCCCAGAGTTGGCAAGCAAAGACCCTGCCCCTGCCACATTGGCACCAGCGGTCAGGTCGGCATGCAGTACACCACGCCGGGTGGCTAGCTCCACAGAAAGTCCTTCACCGGCTCCTTCCCGCTCTTCGACAACAGTGGATAATGTCCCTTCATCTCCATCCATTGAGGGCTTTCCCACGGTCATAGCAATCCTTACAGCAGCACCGTCCACCGAGTCCACCCAAGGGTGATCGGGAATGGCAAAAGCGAGCGACAAGGCTGGCTTGGCCGCCAGATGCTGTTGCAGAATTCGTCGGTTGAACGCCTGACGCAAACTGTTAGTAGTAATAAAGCCAAAGCGTTGCAGCTTGCCAAAGCGAGTCAGTTCAGCAGCCTGGTGCCACCAGTACATGACGAAATCGGCCGAGTCTGGCACATCCTTCCAGGCTTTGCGCAGAGCGTCCACGTAGCCGTCACCCAAGGCACGGCGCATAGTGGATGCTCCAATGAACGGCGGATTACCCACCACATAATCGGCTTCCGTCCATACTGCAATGCGAGGATTCAGGTAGCGCAATTCCTGTACCTGAGCGCCCTCGTCGGGCACCTGTTCTCCGGTAACCGGGTGGATCTTGAATGTGCGACCGTCCCAGTTGGTGACCGGTTTGCCGTCGGCATCAATAACCGGTTCTGTGCCATCGTAAGCAAGCACAGCATCCCGGCACTCGACGTTGCTGAACTTCTTGATGACCGGCTCCGGCGGCATAACTTCACCGCGAGTACGGAAGTGCCATTGCAGGTAGCCAATCCATAGCACCATATCGGTGATAGCAGCAGCACGGGGATTTACTTCGATCCCCAGAAGCTGGTGAGGGTCAACCGTTAAGCCGGCCAACTCCAGGTCAGCCTGTTTGTCACCAAAGCCTTCCAGAGCGTTCAACACCTCACCCTCCAGCCGTTTAAGGTGTTCAAAAGTGACGTAAAGGAAGTTACCG
>CAYQMO010000347.1:0-3642 GCA_964418315.1 uncultured Geobacter sp.
AACGGAGAAGCGCACCTACGCCCGCCTCAAGTTTGAAGACGGCAGCGAGGTTACCCTGAAGCCCGGCACCCAGTTCAAGGTTGAAAAGTTCAACTATGATCAGAGCAAGCCAAAAGAGGATTCAGCAACGTACAATCTTATCAAGGGTGGACTCAGAACCATCACCGGTCAGGTCGGCAAACGTGGCAACCAGGACAGCTATCAGATGAAGACCCCGACGGCAACTATAGGAATTCGAGGCACCATTTATCTTGCTGAGTACGTCCCGGAGACCGAGCCAAAAGTATCAGAATACGGCCGGATACTACTGGCGGCTCTTGACTCATGGCAGATATCACCGCTTGCTACCATGACTGATGGCGCGCCGGTAGGTTATCAGCCTCCACTGCTTCTGGCACAGAGCACCCCCTCCGGGGGTGCCGGACTCTCGCCCGGCCTTTACGTACATGTCATCGATGGTATGATCAACCTGAGCAACAAAGGTGGCTCACAAAGTTTTTCCGCCGGTCAGTTCGGTTACACACCGAGCGTTGTGAAACCGCCGGTGATTGTACCGACCAATCCTGGAATTCAGTTCAAAGCGCCTCCGGCACTTTCGACAACGCCGCAAAGCAGCAGCGGTAGCGGCAGCAGTAAGCCGAGTGCGTCAGATTGTGAAGTACGGTGACGACAGATATGAACCTAGAAACCGCAGTTCGAATAACACGGAGCAACGGAGCAACAGAGAAATCAATACTTTACTACCATAGTTTTCTCCCCTTCAGCCGAAAACAACCTTGAGTGAATTGTGTATAGATGTCTGCAGCTTATTGGAAAGTCCCCCAATTTTACGGATCAGGCGTTCCTCCGCAACGCATCGTACCTGAAACAGATCCAGCACTGAAGGCTTTGTCAGGTTGTTTTCCGCATCCGGCTCAACAACAACCATCCAGGGAACAACACGATAGCGCTCCTTGAAATCGGTCAGCGGAGCAATCACCTTGAGTGGCAGCACCCCGACCGCATCATTGCTGACGATGACACACGGGCGGGTTTTGCGGATTTCTGCTCCAAGGGTCGGATCAAGATTGACCAGCCATATCTCATTCCGCTTCATACGAAATCCTCGCCATCAAGCTCTGTAAGGGCGGTTAGCTCGGGATTACCACGATACTCCTCCACCATTTCAGCGGCAATTGTGGCAAGTCGAAGGTTATGCTGTTCCTGAATGAAGCGCTCCAAGGCTAATCGAAACAGTTCTGATCGGGAAATTTTAAGTTCACCCCGTACGGTTTCTGACTGAAGCGCAAGGGAATGTGGAATTGAAATGGTTACCCTGTCAACATCATTGCTATTATGCATAAAAACCCCCGTAAAATAATCATACAATAAATAATACTTTATTGCATACTATTGTCAACGTCAAAACTATAAATGTTTACGTGTTCAGAGAGGGGGCGGTTGCACAGGGACTATTCCATCTGGCAGGTCGCGTTTGATTCATCAACGCGACGTTATTGGTATTGAAGCATAGTAATTACCCTTCATTTGTTTACTTGAGAAAATGCTGTTCAATGAAACGGGTCACCATTTCGGTATCATTCAGATCAAGGAGCGGCACGTCAAGATCCAGAGGTTCGTCACTTGCTACAGCCAGAAGAGTCGGGTCGGACTCCTCTCCCCGGCAGAGCAGGGTGGGGCTCCGCTCCCGGCGGTGCAGCTCGATTTTCGGCATCGAGCTTTTCTTGAATCCTTCAGTCAAAACAATATCGACATCACAAAAATACTCTTCCAGCATCTCTTCAATGGAAGGTGCCACAGTGTGTTTCTTAATCAGGGCGAGCTTTTCCGGTGAACATATCAGCGTAGTATCAGCCCCGGCAGCGGTGAGGCGGTGACTGTCCTTACCCGGATAATCGATATCGAAGCGATGTGCGTCGTGCTTAACGACTCCTACCTTGTAGCCCAGTTCTTTAAGGCGGGCTATAACCTTTTCAAGTAGAGTTGTCTTCCCTGTACCCGATTTTGCCACAAATGAAACGGCCTTTACTGCCATAGTTTTTCCCCCTTCTCGCTTTAGGTATGTTTACTCATTGAAATAACTCCAATAAAGATGTTTCAGAAACAGATGGTGGGCTTCTCTTTCATTAGGGCGGCCAGCGCGGTACGGTCTGTTACAGCTTCAGGAAGATTGCTGGCATGTTGTTTGAGGATCTGGAGCAGGTCATTGCAGATGTCGCAACTTTTTCTGCTCAACGAGTAATAAATCCACACTCCGTTCCGACGAATATCAACCCAGCAGTTCCTTTTGAGGTAGGCAAGGTGGCGTGATACCGTGGATTGGGGCAGTTTTAGGACTTCAATCAAGTTGCAGACGCAGAGTTCACCTTCGCCCTGCAATAAAAGGACAATGCGCAGGCGGGTCGGGTCGGAGAGGGCTTTTAGGGTTTGGGCGAGATGTTTCATATAGACCCTCATTTACGGTGGAGATGTGACCGGGATGGGCATCCAGAGAAAGTATCTTTTTGAATTGTTGCTTGATTTTATCGATGTTTATCATAGTAACACCGGTTGCGGGTCACTTTACGATTTTGTCACCTGCTTTGTCAATTTAATAGGCTTCACGATTTCGCTTATCTCTGCTATAAAGCCGGTATGTTGAATTGAATATGAAAGGAATTGACCAAATGAGTGAAACAACTATCGGTGTAATCGGCGGCAGCGGGCTGTACGATATGGAAGGGCTGGAGCAGGTGGAGCGAGTCAGGGTTGAAACCCCCTTTGGAGAGCCGTCTGACGAATATGTTACCGGCAGACTGAACGGGGTCAGGATGGTGTTTCTTCCCCGTCATGGGCGGGGGCATCGACTGCTCCCCTCTGAAGTCAATTATCGCGCCAACATCTACGGTATGAAGACATTGGGTGTGGAACGGATTATCTCCGTATCTGCGGTTGGAAGTCTGAAAGATGCCATCGCACCTGGGCATATCGTCATTCCGGATCAGTTTTACGACCGAACCAAAGGAGTCAGGAAAGATACTTTCTTTGGCGATGGGGTGGTTGCCCACGCCGGTTTTGCCGACCCGGTCTGCGGCGACCTTTCCCATATCCTCTACGGTGCAGCTCAAAAGGCCGGAGCAACGGCTCACAGTGGGGGCACGTACATCTGTATGGAGGGACCGGCCTTTTCGACCCGTGCCGAATCATTCTCCTATCTGGCACTCGGGGCTTCCGTGATCGGCATGACCAATCTGACTGAAGCCAAGCTGGCTCGCGAAGCAGAGATCTGCTATGGCATCATTGCGCTTTCCACAGATTACGACTGCTGGCACGAAGCGCATGAGGATGTGACTGTAGATGCGATCATCAAAATCATCCACCAGAATGTGGCTATGGCCAAGAATATTATCCGTCACGCGGTAGCGGAAATCGGCAGCGAACGTCCATGTTCCTGCGGCACTGCCATGCAGTACGCCATTATTACCGACCGTTCCGTTATTCCGGAAGCGACCAGACAGAAGCTGGCTCCGCTTGTTGGCAAGTATCTGTAGATCTTTTGTTTTTCTTTTACTTTGTGGAACTGGTAAACTTTCAGTAGGGGGAACATCATGCTTTCATTTGAAGAGGCGCGCAGAATAATTCTTGAGAGTGTGCAGCCGGTTG
>CAYQMO010000348.1:0-3620 GCA_964418315.1 uncultured Geobacter sp.
TCGCCATATACCACAATGTTATATGAAATGGCCGTTGCGAAAATCGGTGTTTATCCAATTATTAAAACTTAGAATGTAATTGAGCGGAGGAGTTTTAGTTACAGCACCAACAGTGAAAAAAAGAGTAACCAAAAATGCAACGATTAAATCCCTTGTACTAACAGTCATTCGCCCTGGCATAGTACGCAGATACTGCATCAATGTTGTCCAGTTATACCAGGTGTGCCAGAGCCCGGCGATCAAAAACAGTACGCTGGTTGTAATATGAATATTGCCCCACTCTGTTTTTGAGAGTCCCAGAAAGGTCCAGTTAGTCCAATAGGCAACTTTTCCTTGCGGAACTATAAAAGCAGCAATTCCAGAGAGAGACATGGCAACAAAACTAAAAGCAGTGAGAAGTGAAACAAGTATGCGATTGATAAAAGGGCGACCTTCCATTTAGATTATCCTTCTCCTGATTTTCAGCTTACAACACACTAAGAATCGCCGCTTCTATCAGGGAAGCGGCGATTATTGCAGGCCAATCACTTTACACACGTACCAGATTTAATTTGAGTACGAATACCAGATTTGCTCTGCGTTTGAGTTGCTGCAAAGGCTGTCATACTAATTGACATTGCAAGAAAAGCGGCGGTTGCTACAATAATAATTTTTTTCATGATGTTTCTCCTTTAGTTTAGTGAGTTGGTCTTTGACCACTTATGTTTGGACTGGTATATCGGATACTACTGTGCTGGTGCAACGGTTGGTGCTGGTGCAGGTGTTACGCAAGTTCCGTTTAGAAGCCCAGTTCCACTTCCATTGCGGGTTGTTGAGCCATTGGCTGTGGTGCCTGTGGTTAGAAATGTACCGTCACGACGTTGTGAACCTGCTGGACGAACAGTTGCAGTTGAGCCTGTTGCAGTGGAAGCACCCTGACTTGCTCCTCCATTGCCGCGCCCTGCTGCAAATACATCGCCTGCAGCCAATGCTGTCAAAAGTCCTACTACTGCTACTGTTGTGATAATGCGTGTTTTCATGGTGTTGCTCCTTCGTGTGGTAAGATAATCAATCTGTCTATGTATTAGCAGTGTATATGCCAATTTTGTAACATGCTGATATAATTCGGTAACACCATTGTTGTCATGATAATTTGAATCTAATTTAGTGCAAAATATGCATCATGGTTACCGTAATTGCACTACTTTACGAGGGATAAATTTTAGTGAACCGGAAATAATCGGTAAGAGCGGAAGAGAAACGTCTAAGGCGACTAGAGTCAGAAGTGAGAAAAGCAGCGTAGTTGCTTCTGTTGGGTTCAATAAAGGTGGAGTAGATAACAAACAGGATCAGCCCCCTCATCAATCCGGATTTTCCCACCGCATCCGGCATCCGATATACTTCAGCATCCCTCAAGCCCCCTCGGCACTCAGCCTTGGAACTTTTTTGCCCAAACCACAGAGTCCCGGCGCACGCTGGAGTCTTTATTTAGTCTATGAACGAGTGTTTACTGTAAACCGATTTCATTTCACTTTTCCGACGGAGTGGTTACCTTCCACACCCTCTTCTGCTTAATCTCCCCAGGCTTTGAATCTTGCCGGTGTTGTTCACTTTTTTGGTGTGTTGTTGTTTGTTGAGGCGTGCTTGCGTCGCCTCGACGATCACCGCCACCACGATGCAGCGGCGGTTCCTGTTTTAGCGATGTGGGTTCTTGCATCGGCCGACCCTGCCGGTTTTCGGCTGACGGTGGCGCAGCAACCGGATGAACCAGCCTTTTCTCTTTAATTGTCGTTGACTGTTGAGAAGGCACGGACTGAGGCTGCTGCTGGTTTGGGCGCATTTTATCCCGTACCAGATTGACACGGGGAAACCGGTTTCGCAAGTTGCGTGTATCGTTATGCTGTACCTGTGGGGGTGGGGCATGCGGAATGGATTGCCTGATGATGGCTGGAGTGCGAGTTTCCCTTAATGCCTGGATCCGTGGACTTCCTAAGCTTGCGGACAATGAAACGGATGTATTCGGAGGCGAATGCCTCCCTTGCAGGAAATCGTTCTGCCGCACAACAGTCAAACCTCCACTGACACCACTGTTTCTGAATGTTACCGAAGTGGCGGCAATATTGGCGTTGGAAATATTTACGCTATGCTTGCCGTGATATCCTCGCCCGTAGAAAACCTCGCCAGGACCCAACGGCGTCCAACCGACATGGCTTCCCGTGCTATACCATCCGACATATCCTGGTCCCCAGTATACATCTCCTCTTGAAGGAGGAACCCAGCACCATCCTAATCCGGGGATCACTGCCCACCTTCCGTAATGGTATGGGATCCATCCCCAATTTTCGCTTGATATCCAGACGTAATCATCGCCTTTCCATATCCAGCGTCCGCTGCGATAAGGGGCCCAATCGTCATGGAGAATTACTGTGGGACGCCAGACCATGCCGTATTCCGGCACTGACACCCATCTACCGTTTGTGTCGAGTGTAGACGAATAGACCCGCAATTCGTCAGGAAGATACGTATTGGTCTTGCCAGAGTTGGATTGCGCCTTGTCACGATTGAGATTCCAGGATTCCCATTGGTCTGGAGGGTTCAGTGACAGTAGTTCGCTATGACCCTCCTCAAGAGACATGTGCTCACCTGCACGTACCCTGGTGCGGTTGCCATTGCCTTCAACATAAGCTGCACCATTGAATATGGATACATCCTCCTGGGCGTTCGGAAGCATGTCGATGTTGAGGCGTGTGCGTGATTCAGGTAGCACGGTGGTATCATCGGCATCAATCTGAAGTGGAATTTGAACAGTGTCCGTGGACGTTTTGAGGTAGATCCTGCCTGAGGCAAGGTGCAGATGAATGAAGGCATCATCGTTGGCAATCAGATCAAGCTGTGAACCTCCAGAAAGCCTGACAATGGTGCCATCTGGAAGTTGCAATTCAGCTTTGGAGGCTTCGTCGCACCAAACAGCATCACCCTCGTCAACCGGTGTATTCACTGATACGCTCATCCATTCACCGGAATCAGGTGTTCTTAACATAACATTGCCTTCCAGGAACCTGACGCTAGCCGGTCCGAGGACTCCAGCGAATGAAATGTCCGGGATGATCCACAGGGTAAAAAATATGGCCAAAATAAACCTTTTCATGACGGACTCCCTGTAAGACAGGTATTTAAGTGGTCTCTTTTACCCAGTATAAAGCAAAGAGCATGCCGCCGGGGACAAACCTCAATTTCTCATGCCATGGGTGTCGTAGTTCTGTGCGCATTTATAAGTGGAATGAATATGCAAGTGGATTCCTTGCTGAGAGCAACAAAACCGTCTTCAGTAGGTCGCGAAAAAGAGCAAAGAATTATGAGCTTTCAGTACGGAAATTTGAAAATGGCTTGCGATAGCGCTTTCGTAGACTGTTACTGATGAGTGATAGCAAAGAGATTTAGCCCCACTTCTCAATTACCACCGCCAGTGCATCTTTTTTCACAGGTTTGGTCAGATAATCGTCCATTCCAGCATCGAGGCACATTTCACGATCCCCCTTCATAGCGTTGGCGGTCATGGCTATGATCGGAATTTTGTGGTTTAATACCACTACTGTCCGGTAAAGATTTTCAGGTCGGCCATAACTAGCTGATTTCAATTG
>CAYQMO010000349.1:0-3616 GCA_964418315.1 uncultured Geobacter sp.
TTAAAAACCTTTAGGGTCTATAAAATGTCACCTTGAAAGCAAAATGGAATTAGTAACTAACCGTAATTACCGCCTGCGCAGCAGGCGCTTGTCCCCAACCCGCACCGTCATTTTAAGCGAATCAAAATATTCAAGAACCGGGATCATGAATTTACGGGAGAGTCCCGTGATTTCTCTGAATTCCGCAGGAGTTATCTCACCTTTGGTTCGTAGATATTCGAGCATGGTCTCAGAAATTTGCTGCAACGGAGCTGGTGCATAAAACAGGTCATTTTTGACCTTGACGGCCCGACCCTGGCGAGTGAGAAGGGTCAGGTGGTCAAGCAGCGATTTTTCCGGAAGGCGGAACAGCTCACACAACTCCTTAACCGTAGGCGGTTCAGCCTCGCTGTTGATCAGCAGTTCCTCAAGCTTTTTCTGAATATCGCTATTGCTGTTGATCTCTCCCCCTTTTCTTTCCGGAAGTCTTACCTGTTCACAGTCTGACACAACCCTTTTTTCGCTTTCCAAATGCTGCAGACAGTGACTGAAGAATCGCACGTCGCTCCTTGCCGGGAGGCGGGTTTTCAACTCCTCTCTGCTGATGCCCTCCTTCGTCGGATTGTCTGCAAGATATGTTTCAACTCTGCTCAGTAGCGTATCACAAAGGATGGTTAAGCTTTCACGATTTAAAAACAGACGGGTATCGCGAACTACCTGCACTATTTTACCTTCGGATAGTGGTAAGGAAAGCGCCGCATCCAGACGTTTTGCCGACAATCCGGTACGCCAGAGCAGATCGTGGAATGAAATTCCTGAGAGAAACGATGTCGCAACAAGGCGCTCTACCATCTCTGACTCATCTCCCAGAGACATCGACTCAAGCAGCTCTAACGCCTCGACCGATCTGCGTCGTCTGCGTGGCGGAGCCGGATCCAGAATAGTTCCCCCGCCGATCGTCTGTTTGGGTGAATAGCTGCGCAGCACGAACGGATCGCCGTTTAACAGCAACACCGGGCTTGCCAGACGTAACTGGGCAAAACTGCTGTCACCAGGCTCAAGAGCTTCTCTGCCGAGCAATATAACCTGAACAGAAACTTCATAGGTCGCCGAGTGCAGTCGCACTGTTGAGCGATGTTTTACTGGACGTGATGCTGATTTCAAGCAGGTGATCTCAACATCGACTACTCTGGTTGCCCGGTAAATTCCGCGAGGGGCAACAACATCGCCACGATTTGCCTGATTGTTGTTGACGCCCTGAAGGTTGAGGGCGAGGCGCTGTCCGGCCAGGCCGACTTCGGCTGAGTTGCCATGAGCCTGAATGCCCCTTATTTTTGTACATATTCCTGAAGGAAACAGTTCAACTTCATCACCAATCCTGATCTGACCCGTCAGCAGGGTACCGGTGACGATCGTGCCGAATCCGGCAACGGTGAATGCCCGGTCAACCGGAAGACGGAAAGCTCCGTCACCTCTTTTCTGATCAACCGTGCCGGACATTATTCGCAGTTCTTCCTTCAGCCGATCGATTCCGATACCGAGGCGTGCCGAAACCGGAATAATGGGAGCCCCTTCTAGAAAGCTCCCGGCGACAAAGTCACGAACCTCCTCTGTTACAAGTTCAAGCCAGTCATCATCGACCAGATCGCACTTTGTCAGGGCGACAAGCCCCTGTTTCACTCCAAGCAATCGGCAGATGTCAAGGTGTTCGCGGGTCTGCGGCATAACTCCCTCATCAGCCGCAATGACCAGCATGACCATATCCATGCCGCCAACGCCGGCTACCATGGCGCGGACAAAGCGTTCGTGCCCAGGGACATCGACAATGCCGAGCTGGATGTTACCCGGCAACAGCATGGTGGCGAATCCGAGTTCAATGGTTATGCCGCGCTTCTTCTCTTCGGGAAGGCGATCTGTATCTATTCCGGTCAGGATTTTAACAAGTGAGGTCTTGCCGTGGTCTACATGTCCGGCCGTACCTAGAATGAGGTTTTTTGTCGCAGTAGGATGGCTTGTGTCAACTGTCATGATTTGGCTGTCCAATGACATTCATGGCTTCGATAACTGCAGGAATATCGGCATCCTGAAGTGTGCGGAGGTCAAGCAGATAGCGCCCTTTATTAATCCTCCCGAGCACCGGAGTTTTTCCTCTTCTGAATGACACATCTATCTGCTCTGGTGATCTGCCTGCAACCGTCACTGCCACGAGAAATGTGGGGAGATCCAGTAGCGGCAGAGAACCGCCGCCGACCTGGGAATGGCCTGCAATAACCGAGAGAGTGACTGACGAAGGGATTTTGGGACGAATCCGGCGGAGGTATAATGTTGCTTTTGCCTTGAGCGCTTCTGGTTGCACCGTCAGCATACGCAGCGTGGGTATCTCGGCCACCGCTTGTCGCTCGTCACGATAAAGCCGTAGCGTAGCTTCAAGCGCTGCAAGAGTTAACTTGTCAATCCTGAGAGCCCTCAAAAGCTGCTCTTTTCTCAACCGGTCAATTATCTCCCGTTTTCCGAGAATGATGCCAGCCTGCGGGCCGCCGAGCATCTTGTCGCCGCTGCAGGTCACAATATCCACACCGGCCTTGATATACTCCTGCAGCGGCGTCTCGCTGACTATGCCGTAGCGGGCGAGATCGAGCAGTGAACCACTGCCAACGTCGGCCATAACCGTAATTCCCGCATCCCTTCCGCAGGTGACGAGCTGTTCTATGGAGACTTCCGCAGTAAACCCGACTACCGAAAAATTGCTGGTATGTACCTTAAGAAGCAGGGCAGTATTTTCGCTAATAGCTCTTTGATAGTCCTTCAGGTGGGTGCGATTGGTAGTTCCGACCTCCTTCAGTATGGCGCCACTCAATCTCATGACATCAGGTATTCTGAAAGATCCGCCAATTTCGACAAGTTCACCCCGCGAAACAATCACCTCTCTACCGGCAGCCAACGCTGAAAGAGCCAGCAGAACTGCCGCCGCATTATTGTTTAAAACGAGCGCCGCTTCCGCGCTGGTCAGTTCGCAAAGGAGCGACTCAACATGACTGTAGCGCTCTCCACGTTCGCCAGTTGCCATATCCATCTCAAGGTTTGAGTAGCGTTCCGCAACATCCAGCATCTGGCGACACGCTGATTTTGCAAGGAGCGAACGGCCAAGATTGGTATGAAGCACCACTCCGGTACCGTTTACAACAGGGTGAAGATTTGGAGCAACAATATTTTCATGCTCTTTCTCAATCAAGCTGCACAGTTGACTCTCATTCATCGGTTCGCGCATCTTTCCGTTTACAGAATTAACTCTAAGTTTTTCCAGGACATTCCGTACCGCTGTCAGCACCGTTGGCCGGGGATGTATTGCAAGTAGTGAAATCATAGTAGGAAGAGACAGTATTTTGTCAACCTTGGGAATTGTGAGGATTTTATTTTCCATACGTGACTCCGTGACAGAATGCCGGCTTAAAAAGGTTTTAGACTCACGAAAAGGCCTCGATTTTAAGAGAACGTTCGGAAATTTAGGTTTTATCCTCGTTCAAACCCGCTACGCCGCGTATCGTCTGGGTACAGATTTCCTGATTCGGCAGGAAAACGGATTGGCATTTTTTCTGGGAGCGCGGACATCCTGTCCGCTTTCAGGCGGTTTATGCCC
>CAYQMO010000350.1:0-3601 GCA_964418315.1 uncultured Geobacter sp.
TGTTCCCACCTTGTTGTGCAGATACACCACTACTTGCCTGACCACATTCTTGCTGGCCTTGCTGCTGCTCCTCCTCCCCCTCCCCCTCCTCCTCCTGCTGTTGCTGATGTTGTGCAGATGATGGAGGAGGTGGTGGATTCTTCTGCTGGATGAGAAGGTCAATAATTTTTTGAGACATTTTTTCAGTGTCTTTAGTGTTTTTGAGTTTGGGAATATCCTTGATGATGGCATCTACGTCATCGATGAATTCTTGACCAAAGGCGTCATCCATCATCTCGTTGCAGATTTCCTCAAGGGGGAGTATCGCGCTCTGATTAAGCAGTTTTCCCCTGCCATATGCCATAACTTTGCATAGTATGGCGTGTGGCAATTCTTTTGGCTCAAGGCTTCCCTTGTTGACATAGTGAGTGGTGACAGCATCAAGATTGAAGCGTGTCCCTGGTCGTTCCTTTATGCTCTCTGTTTCAATCCGGATATCCTCAATGACGTTCATCATGTCGCCAAGTAACCCGGCAGGCTTACTTCCTGTCGTATGGTTTTTATGCCCGATTTCATGAAATACAAGACCGGTCATAAGCATTCGCCCAAGCGGTGTTGCCGGCATGCGGGCGATATTGATTGCAGAACCATCAGAGGCGCAATTGGAACAATCTCCACTTACGGTTACTTTTATTTTCGAGTCGCGACTTAACACCATTGCCAGGCCTGCGAGTTCTTGATCTCGTATCATCGTGTTCTCCTTGTCGTAGTTCAGATACCGTAACAGGGAGAAAACAACCCCGGAAGGGGAATGTCTTCTCCCTGCCCGGATCTTTTTGGAATTGGTTAGAAGTCCCAGGTAATCGGTGCAACATCACTTGAGTTCTGTAGATTGATTAGTGCCGCCGGAATAAGGTATTCCGGTGCTTCTTCAATGATCTCTTCTTCAATCTCCTCCTCAACGGGAACATCACGGCCAATATTGGCGAGCTGTCTACCTACGAGTCCAGCCACCATATTGAGGTCAGTACCTTTTATGGAGCCGTTTTTTGGGAGTTTTGCCAGAGTATCGTCAATTACCTGGATGGTACCGACAATGCCATGGTCGAGAAAAGACAAACCAGCCAATTTTTCGCGTATGGCTCTGATGGGTCGGAGTGCTTTTCGCGTTACCTCCTGCTTGCCAACAAATGAAGTTTCATATGCTTGGCGGGCTGCCTGCCGCACTTCATGACAAAGTTGCCCGTACAGACTCCCCATCTCTTCATCAAGACCATTATTTTCGACATCTGCCGGAGCATTTACAGAAATTGCTGCGTAGTTGAAAGAAATGGTTTTCTTGATATGGCTGGGAGGTTCTATTGCTGCACGTATGATTGATGACCATTCGGGGGGATTTGAGCTAATCCATTTTTCGACTTCCATGTCATAAACTGACAGGAACTCTGCTTTGGCAACGTCAAATGCCCCTTTGATCCTCTGCAATTCCAGGTTAAGTTCTTCAACCTTCTCCTTTGGCACTGCATACCCAGCCCCGACGAACCGCACACCATGTTGAAGGCAAAGCCGGTCGGCTTCGCGTTTAAGTGATGCGAAGATCTTAACTGCCTCGGGGGAGATAATACGTTTGCTGCCAAGAGTAGCAAGGGTTCCAGGAGGGAGCTTGTCAACGTTTATACCGTTGCTTGCCAGATCTTCCCGGTGAAGAGCTTTTCGCCCTTGCCAAAGTGAAACATGTAAAACTACGAGGATCATCTGATCAAGAATAGCTTGGATTTCCATGGTGTTTTCTCCTTTTCTGTTGTTTTACCCGTACAGGCAAGGAGACACCCCGCAGGGGATGTTTTCCTCCCTGCCTGGGTAATTGGTTAAAAATCCCATTTGATAGCGTCAGGTGATGCTGGCGCTTCGTTCCAGTTGACGATTGGAGTCACGCTTTTTGGAGGAACAACGTTCACATTAGGCTGAGAGGCCGAAACTGCCTGCTGTTTCTGGCTGGACCAGCCTTTTTGCTCTGTGTAGTCGTCCACAAAGAAGTAACCCTTATTTTTCTTCTGATCGATGATTTTTTGCAGGTCTATATTGTTTCCCTTTTTTGCGGCGTGTTGATGGATCAGCCCGGTTTTCCCCCAGAAGGTGTGAATTTCACAACATCCGGTAACTGAACCAACCCAGTCTTTGCCGCCAGAAACAGACGATGCACGAAGATGAATTGCATACACTGTGTTCGGTGAAAGATTCGGGATACTCATGGCGTCACCCCCTGAATTTGGGGTGAAGCAACACCGAAGTTGCTCTGCACAAGGGTATGAAGCATTGCCCTGACGTGCGGATCGACTCCGTTCCCGAAAGCCTTGTCGAAGCTGTGATATAACGGCGGGACATCATTTCTTGCCCAGGACTGAACCAGCTTTCTCCCCCAACGAAGCAAGTCGCGGATGGAGATTGGTCCAGGGCAATTGCCGTCACGGTACGCAGCCCTGATGTCGGCAGCTGTTTTCACCATGGCCTGCATGACTTTCGGTTCCAGCTTGCCTGCAAAGGAATTCTGCAGAATTTTCTCTTCGACTTCAGCCGGTGGATATGACATTTCCCACTTTTCGAAGCGATTGAGCGACGCCTGATTGAATATGTTGGTTGCAGTGTAGATGTCCCCGCCAAGGCCATCACCACGAGTGTTCGCTGTTGCTGCCATGTAAATACGGGTTGCAGGTTTAATAATGGTACCGTCATCCAGTGTGACTACCGCACGCTCCAGCATTCGATGGATCGCCATGATTACTTCAGGGTTATAGCCGTCGATTTCGTCGAAAACAATGGCATACCCTTTGGCGTAGGCAAGCAAAAGGTTGCCGGGAATGGGAGCAGCCGGCAAGGCTGCGATTCTTGAGAGGTGCAAGTCCTCTTACCGTTAATTGCCCGAATCGGACGGTTAGCATATCCGGGGCGCGGTGAGGTAACAAACCGTGAGATGCTCGGATGTAAACGCCACGGCTGCTCAGTGCTGGAAAGCACTGCGGTAGGAGCAATCTGGGTGGCAAGCAAATCTGCGGGCCTGAACATTAGCGAATGACTGTAGCCCCGTAATCAACCCCATATTGAATTTGCTATAATATGGAATTAAGCTAAGCGCCGACCGGTTCATTCCTCCGGGAAGGCCGTAGTCCTGTGGGAAGTAACGGGTAAGTGCACCACAGGAGCAGCCGGGGTATGGGTCCAAGCACGCAGAGAAAGAATCGCAGAGATAACGCCGGGAAGATCCTTCACCCAGCAGGGTCTGACAGCAACCTGCAAAGACCTGATGCACAAGGAGAACTCCAAGGCATGAGGAGGGTTTAGGATTGACGCATGAGTCCGTACGAGCAAAGATGGCAGGGTAATGCCTGCTGACGTGGTGCTAGACACTGCGGCACAAGAGGTAACACCTATTTGTGCGCAAAGGGGCTCTGGGCACTTGGCCGTTCCAATCAAGTAACTGAGCACTCAGAGGCCAGTGATGAAAGGAATAACCTTGGAAGTAAACTGTAGAGGGCAGGGGGGTATGTGTGTCAGCACTTTAGCCTCGCGTTTTGCAGGAAGGCGACCGAAGGTATGCCAAGGTCAAAACCGGAATTGGGAAATC
>CAYQMO010000351.1:0-3590 GCA_964418315.1 uncultured Geobacter sp.
TCACCATGCTATAATATTATCATGACAAAAGAAATGATCAGCAAGCGATTTCAGCGCATGGCTCCGCTGTTGGACGAGAAGCAACTTCGGCTTTATGTGGCAACCGAAGCTTTGGTTCTTGGGCGCGGCGGCATAACTTTGACATCCCAGGCGACCGGGGTTTCGCGGCCAACCATAACAATGGGATGCAAAGAGCTTCTTGAGCAAGGTACAACGCAGAGCGTTCCTAAGGTAGCCACGGCGCGGGTTCGCAAGGTCGGCGGTGGGCGAAAGAGAACGACAGAGCTTGACGAAACTCTGCGCAGTGATTTGGAAGGTCTGGTTGAGCCAGTCACGAGAGGCGATCCTGAATCGCCCTTGCGTTGGACCTCTAAGAGTGTGCGCAAGCTTGCCGACGAGTTGAAAAGAATGGGTCATAAAACCAGCCACCGGATGGTGGCCGAACTGCTTCAAGCAATGGATTACAGTCTTCAGGCCAACCGCAAGACGGCCGAGGGCAGTTCTCATCCGGATCGAAATGACCAATTTGAGTATATTTACCGTGAAGTTAAAGATTTTCAGTCTACCGGTCAACCGGT
The DNA here is from genome assembly GCA_964418315.1 of uncultured Geobacter sp. Lineage (GTDB taxonomy): Bacteria > Desulfobacterota > Desulfuromonadia > Geobacterales > Pseudopelobacteraceae > JACRCG01. Next base: position 579 of record CAYQMO010000351.1, read on the forward strand.
GATCTCGGTGGACACCAAAAAGAAAGAGCGCGTGGGTGATTTCAAGAATGGTGGCCAAGAATTGCGCCCGAAGGGTAATCCTGAAAAAGTCAGGGTCTATGATTTTGAAATCCCTGAATTGGGGAAAGTTGCGCCTTATGGGGTTTACGATCAGGCCCGCAATATGGGTTGGGTTAATGTCGGTACAGACCATGATACGGCGACCTTTGCCGTCGAGAGTATCCGCAAATGGTGGCTGACCATGGGGAGGGAGGGTTACCCGAATGCCGAGCGTCTGCTTATTACCGCAGATGGCGGTGGTAGCAATGGAGCACGAGTTCGACTCTGGAAAATAGAGTTGCAGAAACTTGCCAATGAAACCGGTCTGGTTATCTCGGTAAGCCATTTCCCACCAGGAACCAGCAAATGGAATAAGATTGAACATAGACTTTTTTCCTATATCAGTCAGAATTGGAGAGGAAAGTCTCTGATCAGCCATGAAGTGATAGTGAATCTTATTGCCTCGACAACCACGCGCACAGGACTTATCGTCAAATGCGAACTTGATACTAAAAAATACACAAAGGGAATCAAAATAACGGATGACGAATTGAAACAGGTAAACATCATCCGTGATGACTTCCATGGGGAGTGGAACTATTCAATTCACCCAGCCACAGCTTAAAACGTAAAGGTTATTTTGTGACAGTTACTTAGGATGCCAAATTCAGGGAAACGCTCTTTCAAATCATCACTAAACTTTTTGACAAAAGCCAGGGAATCGGCTGTAGGACCGGAGGGCATGGGTATAACAAATGCCACCGGATCGCCGGTCTTTATTCCATCTTTATTTAACCCCTTGACCCGTTGATCCATAAGGTAATGAGGATCTTCGTGGTTCAAAAGGGTATCATCCATCAGCCCACCTTTTTTGGTGATTAGGTTGCCGTAGATCATGGGGATGAGGGTGATCGCCAGAGTGATAATGACTATCAGGTATGCGCGGAGTTTTGGGGTCATTTGGATTTCATTATGCATCGTTGGTTCAACATTTGACTTTTGGCGTCCAATTGTGTAGCCTTATGTGTAGAAAGGAGGTGTACAATGCCAACTAACCTCGCTATTGATGATTCGCTTATTCAGGAAGCCGTAAGAATAGGCCATCACAAAACCAAAAAGGCTGCTGTTACCATTGCCCTGAATGAATACATCCAGCGGCGTAACCAGCAGAAAATTGTTTCCTTATTCGGTGCTGTTGATTACGAGCCATCCTATGACTACAAAGAACAGCGCAAGCGCAAATGATGGTCTTAGTTGATACCTCGGTCTGGTCATTGGCCCTGCGCCGCAGAATAATGGACTCGTCTCAACACGCTCATGGTCTGATTAAGCTGATCAACAACATGCAAGTGCAGATGATCGGGCCAATCCGTCAGGAGATACTGTCCGGTATCAAGGTGGAGTCACAATTTGTTGCTGTTCGGGATCAGTTACGTGCGTTTCCTGATCTGCTCCTCACCAGTGATGATTTTGAATATGCCGCAGAGCTGTTCAACATTGTACGAGCCAAGGGTATACAAGGTTCGAATACCGACTTTCTAATCTGCTCGGTATCGTTGCGTCACTCCTTGCCGATATTCACTACCGATAATGACTTTAATCTTTTTGCCAAGCACATACCTATCAAGCTGCATGTAGCACGGTAGGCACAATCCCCACCCGCTGTGATTTCACCGTATGAACCGCCTCATCTTTAACCGATACCTCTCCATCAGCAACGCCCATTACAATTGAGCTGTTTATGATTTTTTTGATATCCAGGTGGTAAGTTATCTTTCCGGAAGTCGGCAAAATTTCACCACGATACTTCACTTCACCAATACCAAAGGCGCGACCTTTTCCCTTGTAACCTTTCCAACCAAGATAAAATCCGAGCAGTTGGCACAAGCCATCCAGCGACAGGCTCCCCGGCATGATCGGATCATCTTTGAAATGGCAACCGAAAAACCACGCTTCTTGTGTTACTGCAAACTCGGCAGTAACCTCACCACGCCCATATTTGCCGCCTTCGTTTGATATATGGGTAATACAATCGAGCATCAGCATGTTTGGTAATGGCAGGTGCGGGTATGCAACACCGTCCAGTTCGCCGGTGCCGCAAGCGAGGAGTTCAGATTTGGTGAAGGTGGTTCGTAAACGGTTCATGTTTACTCTGCTAAAGTAGATAATCAGAAGGGTCGTGTTATATTTTTTTCGCGACCTTTTTCAAGATGGCTGCATTGGAATAGTTACGTTTCATAATGGATCAGTTAAGCATACCCAACTTATTTACGCTTGGCTTTATTGCGGGCAAGCTTTACATGTGAAGAAGTAAATTCATTCACGCTAAGAGCTGCTATTATAGAAATTTCGCCTACGAGACAGAGTGCCGTACATATTTCTGCTAGTTTCGGCGCTTTTCCATCTCCAAAGCAATCAAGTATTTCCAGACAAGATCTTTGGGAGGGAAGATTTGCCACTGCGCCAATAGTACCCACCATAATATTTGGCATCGTAACTGATGCATATAAATCACCATTATCGGTTACATCCAAATAAGTCATCCCTACACTAGACTCTGCACCACAACCAATATCCTGACCACAAGCCAGGTAAAAAGTTGGTGTCGGCTACCATAATATTGACACCGATAACACCATCGGGATCTATGCGGTAAGCTTTGGTGAGCTCTTCGTGAATCGCCTCGACTTCTCCTGCCACATAGCGGGAACCGTCATTCTTGGCGATGCCCGCGCCGATGCCAGCGGTGGCAATCACACCAATGCCGCCATTTAGTGCCACATGACCTGCCAATGAACCGCCTGACACGCGCAGCCCCATTGCTCCTTGTATGAGCGGATAGGGAGTGCTGTGTTTTCCTATGGAAAAAGATGAATCGAGGGGCGTATTTAGAGTCATAAACTTTCCTCACTCCTTGATAACAAAATTGAATTCATGGGAATATTGCTGCCATTGAAGGAATAATTACGCAAA
>CAYQMO010000352.1:0-3582 GCA_964418315.1 uncultured Geobacter sp.
GCAGTAAAAGCGCAAATGATGATGCGAAAAACTCACAATGCCCCTGTTTTTTATCAAAGAGAAACTCCTCAAGAGCGCTGTTACCGGTTGCCAACTCTTTTGTTGAATAACGGTAGTTACCGTTTCTAAAATAATTTCCGAGCAGCTCAATTTTGGCGTTATCGTTTTTTCCGTAGTGTGTGATCCTTCTGGCAAGCGCCTGCACCCGCTCCGGAACCTGATCCGGAAGTTGCAGGTAAAAGTTCTTATTGATTGGGTTGCGTTGCTGAATTGTACCGTTTGTCTGTGACTCTACGGTGTAACTGACACGCTTTCCGGTGAGCCTTGACAATTGAAACACACCATCAGGCGACTGAGAAACTCTATGCTGAGTGACTGTATCCGGACGATCAAGCGCAAAGAGAGTGCGGTTTGCAGACGGTTCCAGATAGACAATCTGTCTGACCGTTTGGTCGGCTAACTGCGTCAGTTCTGCCGGTATCTGACTTGAACGGATCCATCTGTTGCCGTCAATCCGGTTGAATACAGTGCCACGCCAATACAACTGCTGCTGGGGCTGACGAATCATTTCTGCCCTAAAAGCAAGTGTATGTGATTCAGTAATGCTGCTGTGACTCCCCGGCAGAACGGAATCAGAATAACCGGAGGTTCTGGCGGCCGGTGGCGTGAGAAAATCCCAGAGAGGCAACTGGGTACGGGGCATGATCGGGAAAAAGAACAGCAGCAGAGGCACTGCCAGGAGCGGCATAACTATGGCTGAATAAAGAATTCTTTTCAGGTCTGCCTTCGATACAGTCATTGCGGGGTTTTGATCATGAAAAGTCAACAAGACGAGGGCAAGGGCAACCATGAAAAGCAGTAATCCGAGGTAGAGCAGAAAGATCGGGCTCAGGTTAAATAGCGAAGAAGAGGCAAGACAGAACATTGCGAGGAGATAGATCTGCTGACAATGCCGAACCGATTTTTCACCGCCAAGTCGTACTGCAAGCATGATTGCAAGTGCATTAACTACAGGCTCCGCCGGGTTACTGCGGCTGAATTGAACGACGTAATAGGCAATAACCGGGACAACAGCGACATTCTGCATCCATGGTTTCAACTGCCAGACCCCACTCCGCTCCTGCCAGAGTCCTGCTAAGATTCCGCAGGCCAGAACAATAAGAGGGAAAGTTGACAACCAGGGGAGCAGAGGCAGCATTCCGCAAGCACCTATGGTATATGTCAATATGACTACAAGTCTTCTAATCGCTATCATACAAAGCCAATTCTTTCAGCAGTAAGAGTCCGTGCTGTTTGCCGGTTCCTGCTGGGATTACCCTGGGACCGAGAATCATCCCGACCGGTCTCTCTCTCACCCACCGCTGCACCAGCCAGGCAGCACGGGATAATTTCCCCTCAACTCCCTGCCCCGAAATGAGATCCAGATCAATGACCAATGGAGTTGCAACGCTGCGGCCAAAACCTTTGACCATAAAATCCGGGCTGCGAGCAGAATGTTTCCAATGAATCATCCGGAGCGGTTCCGAACCGGAATAGGGATAAATCCGCTCCAGCTCGCCACTTAAACCACGCTCGCGACGAATAGCAGTACCAGCCGCCGGAGAGTCATCACCACTGCCGCTCACCGCAGTTGCAATTGGTGACGGAAATACAATCACGGTGTCAGAACTGTCAAAACTCCAGTACCGTCTGAAAAAGCCGACTGGATAAGGTGAACTGATGATGATTCTGCCGACAGGCACACTCCCCCTCCTGTTAAAAGTCAATAAAACTGTATCACTGCGTGTTGTATTGTTAGGGACGACAGGAAAAATAATGGTTTGGCCGGTGTTACATTCAAGAGAGACAAGAAAGGAGGGGAGAAGTGTTTTGCAGTTTTGCACTGACAGGCGGAACGGAGCCGGTAGTCCGGCATAAATTTCTTCCGGAGGCTGGAGCACTGGAATCAATTTTTTAATGTTGTACATTCCTGCCAGACCGGTTACCGACATGAATGCCAGTAAACCTGAAACTACCAGGAAGAGAAGGTTGTTACCGGTGTTGACGGCAGCAAAACCGATCAGGAGCGTGACAAGAACATAGAGAGCCCCTGATTTGCTGATCTTCAGGCCAAAGGCAACGCTATGCCGAATATGACTATTTGTGTTTGACATATTGTATTTGCTGTACATTTTTATTTTTATTTATACACATTGATGGTACCCCATAAAATACACCGTTCCCAAGTATTTGGTTAACCACTTAAAGCAGTAAGGTACTGATGGGCTGCATAAAAATTAAGCGGGTATTTTGTTCAAGTATAACGGCTAAAATAATAAATAGCACACACTTATGGCATGTTAGCTGTTGGCATGGTATGTGCTTTACTTACATACAGATACCGATAACATACATAATTATGTTTAAATTTATAGCGGCAAAGGCGCCCCCATAAAAATATGGTTGCGCTTTTTTTTTAAGAAAGGATGGTAATATACTATGAAAATCGCATTTACCACATCAACCGGTGAAATAATAGATCAGCATTTCGGCCAGTGTCAGAGTTTCCATATCTGGGAAGTCTGTTCTGATGAAGCCCGCTTATTAGAGGTTGTCAGTGTAGGTGTGCATGGGACGGATGAAGAGGATCGAATCGCTGCAAGGGCGCAGTTGCTTTCAGGCTGTGCTATCGTCTACACCATGCAGATCGGAGGGCCGGCGGCGGCCAGACTGGTAGCACACAGGATTCATCCCATGAAGACCAATACAGAGGTTAATTTGAAAGAGACTGTGGAACGATTGCAGGAGGTGCTGCGTGGTAATCCGCCACCCTGGCTGCGTAAGGCGATCAACGGGGTTAAAGGCAATTTTGAATTTTGAATTTTGAATTCTTAAACCATGATACAAAATCAAACAAAAGGGAGAATAAAGCAATGGCATTTATCACAGGAATAACTAAAGATGGACATGAGTGGACGCCGCAATTTATCAAGGCGATCGATAAAGATCTCTGCATCGGCTGCGGGCGTTGCTTCAAGGCGTGTGCAATGGATGTGCTGACATACGAAGAGGTGGATTCGGAAGATACTGCCAAGGCGTATATGACCATTGCCAATGCCGGAAATTGTATCGGCTGCCAGGCGTGTGGGCGAACCTGCCCGAAAAAATGTTTCACGTTTGAGCCGGTTGAAGCAGAATCATAATCTTGAACTGCCGCTTTTAGGATTAACCGTTTTATTTGAGCTGCTGTTTTTTCAGAGAGGTGGAGCATGCTTATTGCAGTCACATCCAAAGATGGCAAAGAAATCAATCAGCATTTCGGTCACGCTGAACGATTTCTAATTTATGATGTAGAAAACGGCCAGGCAAAGCTGGTTGATGAACGAGCGGTTGAGAGATATTGCAGCTTTGACCCCGAACACCCCTTGCGTGGACATCTGCTCAAGAACATTTTTGATACTCTTGTCGGCTGTCGTGCCGTAGTGACCGCACAGATGGGGGAGCATCCGAAGAGCGAACTGGAAAGACTCGGCATAGAGTCTTTTGTGGTCAGCGGCCCGATCAAAATGACACTGGTGGAGCTGGCTAAAGTTCTTTGAGGGA
>CAYQMO010000353.1:0-3563 GCA_964418315.1 uncultured Geobacter sp.
CCCAAGGCCGCGCCGGACTCGGATCTCTACAAGACCTAATAAAGGCGATGGCGACCGATTGAAACGAAATCATGGTCGGCCAGTCAAGCATACGCGACACAGTCGTTGCTCCCCCAACCCCCAGAGCAATCCCGATCAATCCCCCCAGCATGGTAAGCAGCACCGCTTCGGTCATAAACTGCAGCAGGATATCGTTCTTTTTGGCGCCGATCGCCATCCGGATGCCGATTTCCCTGGTGCGTTCCGTAACGGAGACCAGCATGATATTCATGATGCCGATCCCCCCCACTATCAGCGAAATGGAAGCAACAGCACCGAGCAGCAGTGACATGGCCTTGGATGATTTTTCCGCTACCGCCAGAATCTCAGAGAGGTTGCGGGTCGAAAAATCAGGTTCCTTACCGCCACTGATCCGGTGACGCTGGTTGAGGAGCGACTTGATTTCACTTTCAGCCTTGTCAATCAACGCCTCACTCTTTGCCTTGACGATGATCGAGGAGACAACGCCGGTTCGTTGAGAGCGCACCAGATTACGCTGTGCGGTGCGCAGCGGCACAAACACGGCATCATCCTGATCCTGCCCCTGCGGGGACTGCCCTTTGCGATCAAGAATGCCGACAACTGTAAAAGGGATTTTTTTGATCCTGATTATATTTCCCACCGGATCTACAGCACCAAACAGGTTTTCGGCGACTGTCTGGCCGAGCAGACATACCTTGATAGCGCCATTTTCGTCATCATGATTGATAGGACGACCACTGACAACCGGCCACTCGCGGATATCAAACAGTTCCGGCGTTCCCCCCATGATCATTGACGACCAGTTCATATTACCGCTGACTATCTGCCCAGATGTTCGTATTGTGCCTGCAGCGTACGCCACAGACGGGCACTCGGCCATGATGGCTCTGGCATCGTCATTGGAAAGTGTTTGAGCTCCGCCGCTGCCGCTCCGCAAACCGCCACTGGTCATTGAGCCGGGCAGCACCAGGATTATATTGCTGCCGATACTGGCGATCTGCTGGGAGATGACGTAGCTGGCTCCGGTTCCAACCGCCATCATGGCGATAACGGCGGCGATGCCGATGATGATACCGAGCATGGTCAAAAAAGAGCGCATTTTGTTGGTGAAGAGTGCCCGAATGGCTATTTTTAGCGTTTGAAGAAAGTTCATAAAAAAGCCTTCAGACCTGTCTGACAGTCAGAAATAATCCGGCCATCCTTGAAGGTGATCTGCCTCCCGGCAAACGCCGCGACATCGTGCTCATGGGTGACCATGATAATGGTTATCCCCTGGCGGTTAAGGGCGGTAAAAAGTCCCATAATCTCTTCGGTAGTGCTGCTGTCGAGGTTGCCGGTCGGCTCATCCGCCAGAATGACGGCGGGATTGTTGACCAGGGCGCGGGCGATGGCCACGCGCTGCTGCTGGCCGCCGGAAAGCTGGCTTGGGTGATTATTTTCCTTACCGGAAAGACCAACCTCTTCCATGGCCGTCAGTGCCTGCTTACGACGCTCTTTCGAGTGGAGACCGGCGTACACCAGGGGCAGCTCGACATTCTCAATCGCCGGAGTGCGGGCCAACAGGTTAAAACCCTGAAAAACAAAGCCGAGTTTTTTATTACGGATATCAGCCAACTGGTCGGTCGACATACCCCCCACATCAACACCATCCAGAAGATAGCGACCGGAAGTCGGGATATCCAGGCAGCCGAGAATATTCATACAGGTAGATTTCCCGCTACCGGACGCTCCCATGATGGCGACAAACTCACCCGGTGCGATGTCGAAGGAAACCCCTTTAAGAGCCTCAAACTGCTGGTCGCCCATAATGAAGAGTCTGCGGATGTCGGTTAGAGAGATGACGCGGCTCATTTAGAAACGCGGACCCATAGGCGATGTGCTTGTCCCACCCTTTTTCTTCGTATCTCCGCCGACCTGCTCGACAATAACCTCATCCCCTTCCTTGAGACTGCTCTCGACCAATTCTATGCTGCTGTTATTGGCTATGCCTGTTTTTACCTGTGTCGCGACCGGCTTGCCATTCGTAAGCAGATATACCTGCAGAGTCCGATCCTTCCCTTTTACTGGGCTCCCCTTGCCGCTGCCACCAGAACCACCACCCATCGGCCGCTGGCCGGAGGCGCTACTCCGTTCGCCGTTCTTCTCTTTAGTCTCATCGCCTTTTGATTTCGGCTTAAAGCGCAAAGCTGCAGGAGGCAGCTTGAGAACGTCATCCTTTTTGGCAACCTCAACAGACACGTTTGCCGTCATGCCCGGCTTCAGCTTCAAGTCGCTATTGTCAACACTGACAACAACGACATATGTGACCACATTCTGGGTAATGATCGGTGCATTGCGAATCTGGATAACCTTGCCACGGAAGGTTCTCTCCGGATAGGAGTCAACCGTGAAGCCGGCTTTCTGCTGCAGCTCGATACGGCTGATGTCGGCTTCATCAACACTGACCTCAATCTGCATCTTGGTCAGGTCTTGCGCAATAGTGAACAGTGTTGGCGTCGAAAATGACGCGGCAACAGTCTGGCCGACATCAATCGCGCGGGAGATGACCACACCATCCACCGGAGAACGGATGACAGAGTAGTGCAGGTTGGTTTTGGTCTGCATAAGTGAGCCTCGACTCTGGGCGAGAGTCCCTTCGGCGGCTTTCACCGCCGCTTTTGCCGATTGGAGTGCGGTTTCGCCAGCGTCAAAATCCCCCTGGGAGATGATCCCGCTGCTCAGCAACTGTTTATTACGATTAAATGTCCGCTCGGCGTCCAGAACAGCAACCTTGGCTTTCTGTAGATTGGCCTCCGCGCTGAGATAATTTCCCTGTGACTGTTCCACTGCTGCGTTGAAGAGAGACGGATCGATCTCTGCAATCGGCTGCCCTTTTTTGACCCGTGAGTTGAAGTCTACGTAGAGCTTCTGGATGGTTCCTGATACCTGGGTACCGACCTGGACAGTGGTAACCGCCGAAAGATTGCCGGTGGCGGCAACGCTCGATACAATAGTGCCGCGCTCTATTTTTGCGGTCTTATAGCTGATTTGAGGCGCTTTTTTATAGTAGAAATAGCCGACAATGCTGCAAATGGTAAGGATGATGGCTAAAATAATGAGGTATTTTTTCATGCGTTTCTCTCTTGACGTCGTCGAAACTGAAAGTTGTATGCGATCGGCATCATAGCAGATAACCGTCTGCATCGACAAAAAAAATCCCGCTGCCTGGTGACAGCGGGACTTTTTTTGTAGGCCCGCAACCTGTCGGTGGCGGGCTAACTAGGGCAACCCTCTTTGCAGTGAGAAACCGGGCGAATCTTGAATCTTGCAGTCCACATTGGCAGGGTCTCCTTTCGACTAATATTTAACTCCTAACTGGATGGTTTTTATCCTAATACTATTTCAAAACTTGTCAAGCAAGAAATCAGCATGTGTTGCGAGTTAATGATCTGTCCGGTCTTGTAGCCGTCAGCAGCTTTCAACGGGTGAAGGAAACCATTGAGAAGCAGGGACTATTTAGCAGCTTCTACTCTGATCGTGGCAGTCACTACTGGCATACCCCA
>CAYQMO010000354.1:0-3547 GCA_964418315.1 uncultured Geobacter sp.
TACCCTAATGCCAATATTGAAGGGGTTTCTGTTCAGGCAATGGCAAAACCCGGCATTGAAATCATCATGGGAATGATCAAGGATGCCAGTTTTGGTCCTGTGGTAATGTTTGGACTTGGAGGAGTCCTGGTTGAGGTGCTCAAGGATGTTTCGTTCCGTATCGTTCCAGTTGAGAAAAAAGACCTGGTGGAGATGATCGAAGAGATCAAGGGCAAGAAACTTTTAGAAGGCTATCGTGGACAGGAGCCTGTGGATATTGCGTATTTGCAGGATATGCTGCTCAAACTTTCAGATTTTGTCGATAAGACACCAGAGATCGAAGAGATCGATATGAATCCTGTTTTTGCCTATAAAGAAGGTGCGGCGGTTGTTGATGCACGGATCATCCTCTCCGCCGATTGATGGTGAACCCTGTATATGTTCAAAAAAATCAATACCAATTTAGCCAAACGAAGTGACATAAAGGATGGTAGACAGCCATGATGGACTTATTTTTTAAACCGAAATCGGTTGCTGTAGTCGGAGCCAGCGGAACTCCCGGAAAGTTAGGTTATGTAATTTTAAAAAATATCTTTGATAGTGATTTTAGCGGAAAGGTTTATCCGGTAAATCCGAAATCAGAAGAGATATTAGGATATAAGGTATATCGTTCTGTGACAGCAATACCAGATGAAGTTGATTTGGTTGTCACAGTTCTTCCAACCCCTAAAATGACTGTTGCAACGGTCGAAGAGTGTGCTAAAAAAGGTGTGAAGGCGGTCATTATCGAATCTGCCAGATTTGCTGAAATGGGTGGAGAAGGGAAGGTTTTTCAGCAGCAGATTGTTGACATTGTCAAGAAAAACGATATTCGGGTGATGGGTCCGAATTGCTCCGGTATTGTTTCCCGAGATATTGTAACATCAATTTATCCCATGACCAAAAAGGTTCCTAAGGGGAACGTAGTGCTTATTGGACAATCCGGTCTTTTAGCGGCTGGAATGGCATCGGATATTGTGGAAAATGAAAGTTTAAATATCAGTAAAGTATGCTCAATTGGAAATAAGTGCGATGTCAATGAAAATGATCTGTTAGAATACTTTGGTAATGAAGATGGCGTTGATGTTATTTCAATGTACTTAGAGACGATTTCCGATGGAAGAAACCTGACCAGGATCGCCAAAAAGGTTGCTGCCAAAAAGCCTGTCATTTTCTTGAGCGGCGGACGTACCGAAGCCGGTGCAAGGGCGGCAATGAGCCATACAGGCAGCATTGCAAGCAATGCCAAAATTGTAGAAGCAGCAGCTAAACAGACTGGTATGATCATGGCAGATGATTTTACGGAATTAAAAGACTTTGCCAAAGTCTTTTCAACTCAGCCTCTTCCCAAAGGAAATAGAGTTGCAGTAATCACTTTAGCTGGAAGCGTTGGTGTTAATGTTTCTGATCTGTGTGCAAATTTCGGGTTGGAGCTTCCCAAACTGACTAAGGAAACAACAGAAAAATTGAAAGACATGTTCGATACCCCTGTATCAAATCCTGTGGACCTATATTTTTCTGTAACCAAAATCGGTTTCACAAAAACTTTGGAAACCACTTTCCCTGATGCACTTAGAGATCCTAATATTGATGCGGCGTTATTGATCCTCGCCGGTTTTGAATATACCCAGGAAGCGGTTCAGAAAAAAATCATCCAGAAGATCGTCCGGGAGGTTGGAAAACCGGTGATAATCTGCATGATTGTTGGATACAATCGATATAAGAACGTTATCATGGACGAAATGGGAAAAGAGCTGCCGGTCTTTCCTTCCCTGATATCCGGGGTAAAGGCTCTAAGTAAACTCTGTGAATACGGTATCAAAAAACAAAAATTATCAGCCTAAGGAGAGAGAGGCGTATGGCTTACGAGAACATCATTTTAGAAAAAGAAGAAAATATTGCAGTTATTACATTCAACCGTCCAGAGGCGATGAATGCCCTTAATATCAAAACAAGGGCGGAATTTACGGCAGCAGTCAAGAGTGTCGAAGAAGATGATGCAATAAAAGTGCTGATTTTGACAGGTTCAGGAAAAGCGTTTGTTGCTGGTTCTGATATCAAAGAGTTCCATGCCACGACCTCTTACGCAGCACATAATATCGTCCGTTTAGGCTCCATTGTTGAAAAGCTCGGTAAACCTGTCATCGCAGCAGTTAACGGCTTCTGTCTTGGCGGTGGCTGCGAGGTTGCTATGGCTTGTGATCTGATTATTGCCTCTGAAAAGGCGAAATTTGGTCAACCAGAAATAAATCTTGGCATCATTCCAGGAGGTGGCGGCACCCAGCGTCTGCAGCGGCTCATTGGAGTTTGCAGAGCCAAAGAACTCATTTTTACAGGTGATATTATCAAAGCTGATGAGGCGGAGAGGATTGGGCTTGTCAATCGTGTTGTTGGTATGGATGAGCTGATGCCCACGGCAAAAGAGATTGCCAAAAAAATCGCCACCAAGAGTTCGGCAGCATTGAAACTTGCAAAGCAGGCGATCAACAAGGGTATGCAGACAAGCCTTCAAGACGGACTTGACTATGAATATGAAATGTATGCCCTGTCGCTCTCTCTGGAGGACAAAGCTGAAGGGGTAAATGCGTTTCTTGAAAAAAGAACACCGACTTTTGTCGGTCGGTAATACTGCTTTTTATTAATTTAATCAGGATATCAACATAAACAAGTAACAAGTCAAACAAGTGAGGAACAAGTCAATGGAAAACATGGCAAATAAAGTAGCCCGAATTCCGAATTTAGTGGACTGGTCAACGGGCGAAGTTAGGTTGATGAGTTCAAAATGTAATTCTTGCGGAACCTACTTTTTCCCAAAGGAACATTATCAACATCGTCCTGGATGCTCAAGAGAGGGTGTAGAAAGTGTTCTGCTTCCCAAGAAAGGAAAGCTCGCAAGTTATACCGTTCAATATTATCCCTGTCCCGCACCATTTAAAACAGATAACAAGATCACTCCATACGGTATCGCCTTGGTCGAGTTTGAAAACGAAAAAATTCAGGTTACCGGTATTATAACAGATACTGATCTGAAATCTCTAAAAATCGGGATGGAAATGGAAACGACCACTCTTGATATGTTTACCAATGAGGAAAAACAGACAGTGTTAACCTGGGCGTTCCGGGCTGTTAAATAATCGATTTTACGATAACCATAAGAAGGGATAATGACAATGAGAGATGTATATATTATTGGAACCGGAATACACCCCTGGATGGGTTTTTCCGAGAAAGTATTCTCCGATTTCGCAACTGTGGCTGTTGACACTGCCTTGAAAGACGCAAACATCGAATGGAAAAGAATTCAGGCAATCATGGCAGGGATTTTTATCTATGGTGGTAACGCAGGTCACCTTTCCGGTCAATATCTGGAAAGTGTTTTTGGCGAAACCGGTGTACCGGTAGTCAACGTATACAATGCCTGTGCTACTGGTTCTGCCGCCATTAGAATGGCGTACAACAGTGTTGCTGCAGGCGAGACCGATACCGCCCTTGCATTTGGTGCCGACGTATCACCAAAAGGCTTTCTGAC
>CAYQMO010000355.1:0-3515 GCA_964418315.1 uncultured Geobacter sp.
GTGGCTGCCGGTTCTGGAAGAACTGTATCGCAATCAGATTGAGGACAAACGTGCGGCGCTGGTCTGGCTGATGGGACAGATGGCCGACGATATGCCCAACCCTCACTGGGCAGGAAGTTGGGGGGCGCTCTGCTTCCAGTACCCGGACAAGCTCCGCAAGCATCCGCATCCGCTGCGCAATCATTGGGCGCTTACCGGATGCCGAACGCATAGCTCACCGGAGCGACACATCTATATTCCTGGCGGGATTGACACCTTGACGCCGTTGCAGGTGGCACGCAAGGTACTCTCGTTCGCTTACGCCTTCCGCAGGTATGGGGCAGATTTTCTGAGCGAAGTCATCAGCCGCGAGCAGTCGCTGTTTTTCAGGGAGTGTTGGGAACTGCTGTTGCCCGCGTGGGAGCATTTTAGAAGTCTGGATTGGTGTTCGGATAAAGAAAATGAAACCGTCAGCGAGACGGAAGCATATCACGAACAATGGCGGAAACGACATGCCGAATACGAGGAACGATTCGGGGTTCGTCGTCAGCTTGACGCTATTGGTGAACGGTGGCACGTAAAACTGGCAGAGAACTACCGGGCAGCGCTGGAGCTGTTTCCGTATACCGGCACAGAGCGGTTTGATGAGCGTGCGGCACGATATGGATCTCCTCCCGCCGCCGTGCTCCCAGATCGGCTCTGTTCACTGGAAAGGTTTTCTACCACCCAACTTGCGGCACGGGCGACAGCGTATCATCAACTCTGTTGCAGACCAGGCTCGCCCTTGAACCTGGAGCTTTCTCCGCTTGACCTGAATCTGCCGCCATGGACGCCGAATGAACTGGAACTGGTGCCGATTGTCCGCACGATGCTCACCTGGCGGGTGGATGGGCTTGATCCGGAAGAGATGGAACGGAACGTCGCGGCGGCACTGCCGATAATCCTGCGACGGGAACAGGAGAAAATCCGCATGGTAATCTGGGGGCTGAAGATGTACATGGTACAGGGGCATGGGCCGGGTTTGCTGGAAGAGATGTATCGGTATTGGCTGGAAGGATGAGAGCAAAACTTGACACAGAACCATTGACTTACGATGACAGAATGTATAAGAAGGTTTAGCTCGTATAAATCTTGCGGAGGCGGTTGAAATGGTGATGGAGGCAAACCGTTATCTTGCTGAGGAACGTATCAAGGGATTTGATATTATCAGAGAACCATTTCAGCTTGCAGCATGAAAAGAGTTGATCTGATTCGCTATCTGTTGTCCCAGGGCTGTGATGTCACCGGGATAATGTGCTGAAACTCGCTGGTGGAGATAAAATAATGTTACACAATCTCAAAGCCATTTTGTCGGAACTCCGAGGCAGATTGCAGTCACTGTATGGCGACCGCCTGGCAAAAATTATACTCTTCGGCTCACAGGCGCGCGGCGAGGCAACAGAAAATTCAGACATTGATGTCATGGTAATTCTGAAGGGTGATGTTTCCCCTTCGCAGGAAATTGCACGCACTATTGACGATGTTGCGGATATTTCACTTGCCAACGATGTGGTTCTTTCGTGTGTATTCATGCCGGAAAGCCGCTACGATAAAGAACAGAGTCCATTGATACTGAATGTCCACCGTGAAGGGCTGGCAGTATGACCGAGGAACAGGCACAGCTTATCAGGCAGGTAAAAGAAAGCCTTGAGGCTGCACATATCCTGAACACGTCCGGATATCACGGCTTTGCCGCATCAAGAGCCTACTACAGCATGTTTTATATCGCAGAGGCATTTTTATTGGGTAAGCAAATGACGTTTTCCAGCCCTGCCGCCGTGATTTCTGCTTTTGGCAGAGAGTTTGCCAAGACCGGCGAAGTGCCGACGGAGTTTCACCGATTTCTCATCAGAGGTATGGAAGTGCGGCACACTGGCGATTACGACAGTAGTAAGGGAGTGACACCGGAAGAGGCTGAAGAACAATTGGAACGGGCTGCCCAATTTATTGAGTTGGCCGAGAAGCTGGGCAGCTGATGATGTCAACCATGACTAACCAGTTTTTGGTGTTTGACTAAAATATCAAATACCATAAAGTCTGTTTTGGCGATGCTTTTTTTAAGGTTAGGTGGGAGACAAAGAAACAATAATCGGTATTATGTCCCCGGAATATTCACCGAGACAACGGCTCCGTCTTGGTGGGTAACAGGGTCTCTCGGAGCCATTAATAAAGGAGATATTATGGTTGGAGCAAGAATGATATTACGCAGGTTATCGGTCTTTGTATTTTTGGCAACACTTAATATGACGGCAGAGGTTCAAGCTAAAGAGGTCATGGTTTGCCGAGCATGGGGCGATTTGTCTGGCATGGAATGTAGTACCAGTGACAAAGAGTCTTTCACTCAAGAGGCTTCAATCTTCAAGTTATACAATCAAGGTTGGGAGCTAGTCTCGACGCTTCCGCGCATTGAAAACCCTAGCAACAACAAGTCATTATTCATTTTCCACAGAGTAACGGCAAGTTCATCACAAAGCGCGAGAAAAAAAGAGAAGTAAACTGAGTGGTGTAGTAAGGAAAATTTGCAAAACCAAAAGAGGAACAAGATGGAAGTTGCCGAGTCGGAGACGCCGCTGATATCAACTGTTGCGTGGACAGCCCGGAGTAAAACTGAGTGTTTGCCGCCGGAGGAACATGGCGGAATGAATATGCCAACAACTCAGTTGGACACCGCCAGCCCAAAAAGACCGGGCTTGCGGGTCAACTGCCGAGCCGTTGAAAATCAAAGGAGAATACATGCCTTCAAACGAAATTGCTAAATTAACAGTGGAATTTGTCAAATCAATAATATGGCCTACAACCCTAATCTTTGTGCTTTTGTATTTCAAGCGTGAGATCATGGCAATTTTTAATAGAGTTAAAACTATAAAAAAGGGTGATCTTCAATTTGAGTTATTTGAGATAGCAAGCGGATATATTGAAAGCTCTATACAAGCCTTGGAGTCAGAAAATGACCCATTGAAAAGGCGTAATTTGATTGAAGACATTAGAAAAACGGCATCACAAATCCAATCTATTCACCCCATATCACTTGGTCTGCTTCTTAATCTAAGTGAAAATTCTGCCGGTGGGGGCGACTATCATAATATTCCGGGGACATAATACCGATTTCGCCTTGACATCATACTGCATCGCCTCTATCCTCCCAGCATGGCACGCATCTCCCGCATAGTTGTACCCGGTTATCCCCATCACATTACCCAACGCGGCGTCCGTTCGATGGATATTTTTGATTCTGGCGCGGACCGTCGCGCTTATCTATTGTTTCTTACGGAAGAAACCGAGCGTGCTGGTCTGGACATTCTTGCCTGGTGCCTGATGACCAACCATGTTCATTTTGTCGCCGTGCCGTATTCGGAGACATCACTTGCCAGAGGATTCGGTGAGGCGCATCGCCGCTATACCAGGATGAAGAATTTTACCCAGGGTGTGCGTGGTTATCTTTTTCAGGGGAGATTCAGCTCCAGCGTTCTTGATGAAAAATATCTGCTGGCAGCAGT
>CAYQMO010000356.1:0-3480 GCA_964418315.1 uncultured Geobacter sp.
TTTAGCAAGAACATTACTTCTAAATGTATGCAATGAGATCAGTTGTTCTGAAATTGAAGATGCTCTGAATCTATTGGAACAGCAGAGTTACATCCAGCGTAATGGTGAACAGTACGAATTTCTTACGGAAGACGAAAAGGACGTTGAACAGGAGATCAAGAACACCGAAGTTGAGTCATCGGATGTTGCCGAAGAACTGGCAAAAATTATCTTCGATGGCATCATAAAAAACAGAAAGATCCGCTACGACGAGAATGGCCAAGACTACTCATTCACCAGAAAACTGGATGATCGGCTTAATGGTCGTGAATATGAGCTGGCCATCCACATTGTATCCCCCTTCCATGAACATTCTGACAACGAAGATATCCTGCGCATGCAATCTATGGGGCGTGATGAGTTGGTAGTCGTCATGCCACCCGATGATCGCATGGTGCGTGACCTGCTCATGTATAAGCGTACCGGCAAATACATACAGCAGAACATGTCCATCACCCAAAAGGAAAACGTCAAACGAATCCTTACAGATAAAGGCTTCCAGAACCGTGAGCGGTATGGCGAATTGCAACAGCTTGCCCAGAAGTTGATTGGCAAAGCAAAGTTGATCATCATGGGGAGTGATATTGAAATATCCGGCGAGGATGCCCAATCAAAGATTGTTCGTGCCTTCCATGAATTGGTTCAGAGAACATATCCCAATCTACGGATGCTGCGTGGCATCAATTACACCGAAAATGATATTCAGAGATGTCTTAGGCAGTCGGAAGACAGTCTGTTCGGTAACGACACGACCGTAATGTTTGAGCCAGAACAAGAGATGCTTGCCTTTATCCTCGGTAATAGCCGCAGCGGAGTCAGAACAACACTTAAGAGCCTGATAGAACGTTTTGAACGGAAACCCTATGGCTGGTATTTCGCTGCTGTTCTCTGCACACTGGCGAAACTGTGTGCCCGAGGCAAGATCGAAGTCCGCTCAGATAGTAACTCACTGGAAGATGCCGATCTGGAACGGGCACTGCGCAATACCCACGGCCATGGCAATGTTATCCTTGAACCACAGATAGATTTTACGGCATCCCAGGTTCGGCAGTTGAAGGAGTTCTTTGAAGATTTCTTCGATAACCCGCCCACAAACAATGAAGCAAAGGCTCTTGGTAAAGAAACGGCGCAAAAGTTTCTGGATCTTTTGCATGCGTTTACCCCGCTGGTTGCACAGAAGGCACAATATCCATTCCTTACTGTTCTTGATGTACCGCTAAGAACCATTCAGGAGATAAACGGCAAACCGTATACCTACTACCTCACCGAGTTCAGCCGTCAGGCAGAATTATTCCTGGACCTCAAAGAGAAAACTCTTGATCCGGTACGGAGATTCATGAGCGGTCCTCAAAAGGGTCTCTATGATGAAGCCAAGGCTTTTATTCAGGCACAGGAGCCTAACTTCCCGTATGCCCAAGGGGATGAAAGTCAACTGATCCAGAGCACCCTTGATGATGCCGAATGTTTCAAAAACAACAAGATGCAACAGGCAAAAGTCCTTGTTGATTCGTTGAAGACCAAGATTGATATACTGTTAAAAGAGGAAAAGGATGCTGCAGTTAATACAGTGCAGGCACTCAAGGGGCGACTGACTGCTATGCCGGAGTTTGTTGAGCTGAATTCAGAAGTCCAATATCAATTACTTCAGCCGTTTGATTCTTTTAATCAAGGATTGGAGAGGCAAACACTGATTGCCGTAATCCGTGATACAGCTCGCCGATTTGAAGATCAAGAATACCCGCGGATTCTGGAACGTCTGTCACAGTCACGACCGACTGTCGGAACTGGAACTTCTGGCACACCTACGGGAGACAAGCCTGAAACCGTGTCCAGTAATTTCTTCTTTTTCAAAGCCCAACCTGCGAAGAGCTGCATTGACGCTGTTTTCTGACATGCAGCGAAGAGGTGAGCGATGACAAGGAAAAAGATATTTGCCACGACCTGTAAGAGGTTGTAAGCGCTTCAAGATATCTATTACTTGTAAGCTCAATGGAACTAGGTGGGGTTTTCTAAGCTTCATCTTTTCGGCTGGTATATTCCAATTGGCTGAATCAATATCAACCTCTTTCCATTCAGCATGACGCAGTTCCCCCGGCCGACAAAACAGCAAGGGCGCGAGTTGAACTGCGCACTTGACAATGAAGCTTCCAGAAAAAGTATCAATTGACCTTAACAACTCAGCAACTTTCTTTGGTTCTGTTGGAGCAGACATGTGTTTTGGCTTGACAGTAGGTAACACCTCTCTAAAATCAGTTGCCGGGTTGTGTTTTATCAAGCCTTCTCTCAGGGCATAACGAAATGTGCCATGAAAAGCAATTTTCAGACGATGAGCTGTTTCAAGAGTGCGGAGGGAAACTTGACGAAGTATCGAGACAATATCAGTAAATTCAACATCTGAAACATGCCTGCTGCCTATTGCTGGAAAAACATCCCGTTCGAGTTGACGCATAAGGCGGTCGGCATGACTATCGGACCACTCACTTATTTTACTGGCATGCCAATCTCTAGCTACTTTCTCAAATGTATTTAACACGTAGGCTGCCTGTTGTTTCTCCGCAGCCTTTACCGCAGCCACCAAATTCCTCTTTGCTTTATTACTGATAACGGTATCTGGATCAATACCATTTGCGAGAAGCTTTCGAGCCTCGTCCCTGCGTTCTCTTGCATCACCAAGAGATATGTCTGGATAGGATTTGAGGAAGAGCGTTTTTTGTTTGCTATCAAAACGATAATTCAATCGCCAAAGCCTGCCACCAGAAGGAGTGACTAGAAGATAAAGCCCACCACCATCAGAAAGTTTATAATCAGCGTCCTTCCCTTTGGCTTTTTCTACTTCAAGAGCTGATAGTTTGTTAATTGGTTTCGCCATGCTTTCACCTCACAGATGGTAATTCAGAATTCCAGCGTCGATTCTGAGTTACAACAATCAATGGAGCAAATGCAGAGCTTATATTCTGGTCTTGTAACCAGTGACACAAGCGCTGACACCAGACAGTAACAAAAGTTTATTGAGAGAGAGTGTTTTGATTTCAGAAGTGGCGTATCTACCAACATTGGCATTGGCTATCTCCATATTGTTGGTGTTTTTACGCTGTTTGATGGTGTTTCAACAAAACACCATTAAGAGCACCAACAACTAACTTGGATTTCAGTATAGCAAGATGGTTTTTATTGGACAAGTACAAAAAGAAAAAGCCCTGATTTCTCAAGGCTTTCACTCTTATCCGGACTGTACCGGATTCAAAAATGGTGCGGTGGAATGGAATCGAACCATCACGGAGTTGCCCCCGCCAGCCCCTCAAGCTGGTGCGTCTACCAGTTCCGCCACCACCGCAAGCAGAGTGCATAACTGCTGCACATGTTTAAACAGTTGGATAAAACTTTTTACTGATGCCAATCAGTAAGGAACCGCCTTATAACACAGCAGTGCTATTTTATCAA
>CAYQMO010000357.1:0-3474 GCA_964418315.1 uncultured Geobacter sp.
CCATCATTACGGCACTGTTATCGTACAACCGGTAATCCATGCCGCCGATCAGTTTTTGTTCGTATTCACCAGATCTGGGGAGATTCATATTATATCGGAAACCGGAGACAATCCCTTTACCGACTGATTTGAGATCAGTGCCGGATACCTGTGTCGTGCCGCTATCAACATTGGAGTAGGCGCCAAAAATGTCAAGAGTATCCCCCCGCTTATAAAATGGCAGCCGGTATGAACCGCTCATTATCTTTACTTCTTTTAAATGGTCTGGGGAGGTGGTGTATTGCAGAGAGGCAACGTGGTCGAGATCAAAAAGGTTGAACAGTTGGAGTCCTAAACCCATTCGGTAAGTACCGGTCGTGTCGCTACCGGTGTTGTCGCCGCTCAAGTTAAGCTTCCAGGGCTTAGAATCCTTGACTTCAAGTGCGGCATGAACCTCGTTAGGATCATCCTGCGGCCGAAATTTCAGCGTCATTTTTTTCGCCGGATTTTCATTGGCAGCGCGAAGGTTTTCCGAGATGTCAGCTACTCGCGGAGCAACTCCCGGCTGCAATGTGGGTACGCTTGCCAGGATATTTTCTCTGCTGAAGTGAAGGTTCCCTTGAATGATTATTTCGGTCACACGGGATTCTATCGCCTGAAGCCGAACCACTCCTCCTGTCAGTTCCTGCTCAGGGAGGAGAACTGTCACCATCGTGTAACCGATACCCCGATAGGCCGTCTCAAGTTGCTCAATCGTTTGCTGGATATCACCAAAATCGCGCTCCTTGCCGATCTGCCGGGCAAAAATTTCCGCCACCGTGCCCGCCGGGAGAAGTGTATTCCCCTCCAGAACATACTGGCGGATCTCGAATCGAGGAACAGCGGTGTCTTCTGCGTACAGGTCTGCCGCCGAAAGCAGGAATAAGATGGCAACAAGAAAGAGAAACGATTTTATCATGATAACCCCGTATGATTTGTGAGTGAAAGATGGCAAAGGCAACGCAAACAGATGGCTGCGAAGAATGTCCTTGATTGTGGTATGCTTTGGAGGGAACTTCGCAGCTTTTAAACTATGAAACTATTGTGTGGTAATTGCAAACAAAACCTGAGATTTGCCTTTATCCCTTTTCTATCCGTGTAAAATAAAAGGCTTTGCATTTAAAATCAAAGGCTTTTTAACAGGGATAAAGAAAGATAAAGGCGGATGGAACCTTAAAGGCAGAAGGCCTTATTGTTTAAGCCAAAGTCTTTTTTAGATCTTTCGTTTTTTGCCTTTATCCGCCTTTATCCCTTTTATCCCTGTAAAATCGCTACAGGTCACCCTTTTGTCTTGTGGGTAAAAACGCCATCCCAATCGGAGGGTGGTGGTTCCTGCTGGTAATGCTCAATCCGATCCATATAGAGGTGGAACAATTTAGATTCAGGTTTCAGACTCTGCAGTTCATGCAGGTGCTCAATAGATTCAGTCCACTCCTTGGCGTGATAGTGGGTGAGCATGTGGGCAAACAGCTCCAGCTCCTCTTTGGTTTCCTGGCTGATCTCCTCCAGCAATCCCATCGGTTCGTATATGGTAACCGGTTCGGTTCGACCTTTGACGCGAACCCTGTCCAGTTCCCGGAACAGTATGCCGGGAAGGCGGGCGCAGGTATCTTCGCCGACAATTATATCAACACCATACTGGCGGGTAAGTCCCTCGAGGCGCGCACCCAGATTGACCGAATCACCCATGACCGTGTAGGCCATACGGAACTTGGATCCCATGTTGCCGACGCTCATGACGCCGGTATTCACGCCGATGCCGAGGCGCAGCTCCGGCCAGCCTCTCGCTACAAACTCTTCCCGCAACCGCACTGCTCGCGCCTGCATCTCCATGGCAGCCATAACCCCGTTTTCAACATGCGCCGGGTCATCCAGCGGAGCGCCCCAGAAGGCCATGATGGCGTCACCGATATACTTGTCTATGGTCCCCCTGCGATTCTGGATCACCTCGGTCATGGCGGTGAGATATTCGTTCATAAGGGCCGACAAATCGGCCGCCGAGAGCTGCTCGGATATCGAGGTAAAGCCGCACACATCAGAAAAAAGTACCGTCATATCGAGGCTTTTCCCCTGCATGGTGAAGCGGTCCGGCTCTTTGCTCATTTCGCTGACCAGCTCCGGGTGGACATACTGGCCAAACAGTCCGGTGATCTGACGTTTTGTGCGCGCCTCCAGCAGGAAGCCGTAGGACATATTGAGCACGAAGAGGCTTATAAGCAGAAGTAGCGATGATGCAATCGGCAACACCATGTTTGCCTGCCAGGCGTAGGCATTGAGCGCGCAGACGCAGGCCGTCAGAGCCAGGGAGAGAAACATCGACTTGACCGGCGGCAGAACCGGGAGAAACAGCGAGAGAATAAGTCCGCTGATAAAAAGGACAACAATTTCGGCGCCAACTACATATGCCGGTTTCAGCTTGATATTCTGATCCAGAATCCCGGCGATCATGTTGGCATGAATTTCGACCCCCGGATAGACGGCGCTGACCGGAGTCGATCGCATATCCATAAGCCCTGGCGCGGTTGTTCCCACCAGCACGATGGCCCCTTCAAGCACCTCTTTTGCTATTCGTCCGTTAATGACATCGGTCGCAGAAATATAGTTGAAGCTGCCGCGATCGCCACGATATGGGACGAGAGCAGTTACCCGTTCATCGACCGGAATTTTCATGTCGGTGATACCAAGCCACTCTATTTTGCGATAGTCACCGCTCTGCTTTCCTTCAGGAAATCCGGCAGTCAGGGGAGGATTGCCGAGAAGCGTACGGACGACTGCCAGGGAAATCGGCTCATAGTACCCCCCCTTGTATTCTATCAAAGTGGGGACTCTGCGGCAGACGCCGTCCGGGTCAACAAAGGGGTTGAAGTGACCGGCCATCGGCGTCATCTGCTGCAGTTCTGGGAGGTTGGCACCGAAACCGGTCATTTTCACGACTGATGCACCGGAGCCAGCCATGTCGGCAGCACTGAAAACCGGTTGAGGAAGAATGCCGCTGGTACGTATTTTGTCACCTTCGAAGTCGGTGAAGTAATATCCCAATACTACCTGACGATCTTTGATGCTCCGTGCAAAAATAGCGTCATAATCAAGCTGTTCGCGTATTTTGCCGAGAGAACTGCGGAATTGATCATTATTTTTCAATGTTTCCCTGCCGAGACGTTCGAGCACATTCAGACCCGAACTTTCATCCTTTTCGGCAAAGATGACGTCAAAGCCGACAACGGCAACACCGTACCGGTCGAAGAGATTATCCATCATTCGCGCCAGATGGTCTCTGCTCCAGGGCCAGCGCCCCTCAGCGGCCAGGCTCTTCTCATCGATATCGACAATGACGATTCTGCTGTCGATCGTATTGGGCATGGTGAGCTTGAGGCGCAGGTCGTAGCAGAGTGCTTCAAGCCGATCGGTGAATCTGAGATCAATCAGGCTGGCGGCATTTAATACGAATGTAGTTGT
>CAYQMO010000358.1:0-3444 GCA_964418315.1 uncultured Geobacter sp.
TTTTCCTGTCTTGGTGATGAAATACGTGCCGTTGAGGCGGCTGGAGCTGACTACATCCATATCGATGTCATGGATGGCCACTTTGTTCCCAACATAACGATCGGTCCGCTGGTTGTTGCGGCAGCCCGCAAGGTGACTCCGCTAACGCTGGATGTCCACCTGATGATCGAGAATCCCGACCTCTACATCCCGGAGTTTGCTGCGGCCGGTTCCGATATTATTGTCATTCATGCCGAAGCGACAAAACATCTCCATCGCAGCATACAGTTGATCAAATCTTTCGGCAAAAAAGCCGGCGTGTCGCTCAATCCGGCGACGCCGCTGCAAGTTCTTGATTACATCGTTGATGATCTTGATCTGGTTCTGCTGATGACCGTCAACCCGGGGTTTGGCGGCCAGTGTTTCATAGAAGCCTGTCTTCCGAAAATCCGTTCACTGCGGGCTCTCCTTGACCAACGCGGTTCTGAAGCAGAACTCGAAGTCGATGGCGGGGTCAAACCGGCAAATATTGCCCGGATATCGAACGCCGGGGCAGACGTTTTCGTAGCCGGAAATGCCGTTTTTGGAGCGACTGATTATGCTGCAACAATTGCGGAAATGAAGCGCCTGGCTCATGAACCGTTGTTCTGATTTTTGTTTGATTTCCGCAAAGATTGTCGTTTTTATTGATGGAGTTTTCGTCTGAGTTCGGTTATAACTCCAAGCCATGCCAACAAGCGTACTAATCATAGATGATTCGGTTACCGTCCGCGAACAGATCATCCGAACTCTTGAGCCATTCAAGCTCTTTGATCACTGTTACGAAGCAGAGGATGGTCTTGACGGATTCAAAAAACTGTTATCATCTCCGGTAGATATCATTCTGTGTGATCTGGAGATGCCGCGCATCGATGGCTTTAAGTTTTTGAATATGCTTAAAAACCGACCGGAACTTCAGGATGTCCCGGTTATCATCCTGACCGGAATGAACGATCGGGAGCGCAAGCTCAAGGGTCTTGAACAGGGTGCAAGCGATTACATCACCAAGCCATTTGACCATGAGGAGCTGGTTGCAAGGGTCAAAATTCATCTCAAAATAAAAACGCTTCAGGATGAACTGAAACGCTCCAACGAAAAGCTGCAGAAACTCTCCAACACAGATCACCTGACGGAACTCTTTAATCGCCGCTATATGATGGAGGTGCTTGAAAAAGAGGTGCAGCGCAGTATTCGCAAGGGGAGTGATCTATCGATCATCATGCTGGATGTTGATCATTTCAAGCATGTTAATGACAGGTTCGGCCATCTTCAGGGAGATGTTATCCTGAAGCGGGTGGCGTTGCAGTTGAAGGAGGAGTTGCGCAGCTACGACTGTGCCGCTCGTTATGGTGGTGAGGAGTTTATCTCCATTCTGCCGGATTCATCACTGCAGCAATCTCTTTTTGTTGCTGACCGAATCCGCCAGGCAATACAGGCCTTCAAGTTCGATGGACCGCTTGCGCCACTCTGTCTTACCGCAAGTCTTGGAGTTGCCCACTTTTCCATGGAACAGTCCGTTACAGTTGATGGTTTTATCAAACAGGCTGATGATGCCCTGTATCGGGCAAAGGCCAACGGCAGAAACCGGGTCGAGTTCCATGACTCTCATGGGCACTCTGCATACTGATTACGCCGTGTTTAAAAACGTTGCTGATACTGTGACACCAGTTCTTGTAATCTCTTCTTCATGCCCCGTTTCCACGGTCCTACCGCCACCAGCCGCAGATTGTCAGGCGGAAACAGCGCCCTAGCCATTTCACGGAGTTCGGCTGCGGTGATCCGGCGTGCTTCTGACTGATCATCTTCAATGCTTCTCACGACTCCCATCAGCTCGCCCCAACCATAGCGCCCCCCCATTTCGTATGCAGAATCCATACTGAATTCAAGATCGAAAATATAGGAGTTACGAATGCGCTCCAGTTCGTCATCCGGAACAGTTGTTGTCGAGATGCGCAGCAGCTCCTCCAAGGTCGCCTCCACAGCATGAATCAAGGTGTCCGGAGCCGTTGAAAGATCAAATGCGAGGCAGCCGGTTTCATCGTACGCCCCGATTGCGCCATCCACGGAATAAATAATTCCCAACTCCTCACGCAAACGCAAGTGGAGGCGTGAACTGCCGCCACCGGCAAGAATTCTCCGCAAAAAACGGAGCGCCATAAAGCGGTGGTCGTCACGCGCAAAGCCAAGAAATGCCAACTGCAGATTCATCTGGCTGTCAGAGTCCTGAACGCAACGGATCTGAGGTGAGAACTGGCGGAGGGTTACGAGTGATACCGGCGGAACAGCCGTATCAGGCCACTCTCCGAAACAGTCCATGGCGGCGTCAAGTACCGCACGGAATTTAACCGGTCCGGAGACAACAAGAACAGAATTTGAAGGGACGTAATACTTTTTCAGGTGTTCTTCAAGATCGGTTTTGCTGATAGCGGCAATGCTGCCAAGTGTGCCTATCGTCGGTCTCCCGAGCGGGTGCCTGGGCCAGAGCATGCGACTGACGATGGTATCAGGATTGACCTCCTCCCCCTGTTCGTTAAGATCCTCCCGCGCCTCCTCGGCGACAATCCGCTTTTCAATCTCGATACCTGCCAGCAGCGGCTTCATGAGCATTGAAGCAAATATTTCCATACCGCTTTTAACACTGTTCGGGTGAACACGGGAATAATAACAGGTCGATTCGGCATCAGTCGCGGCGTTTGGCGCACCGCCAATTGCTTCAAAGGCCGATTCGATTGCCAGCGAAGAGGGGAACCGGGCGTTGCCGCGAAACAGTATATGCTCCAGAAAATGCGACAGGCCTTCTCTCCCCGGAGGATCGTTGCGCCCGCCGACCTTGAGGTATATTGCCAGTTCGGCGGAGTGGAGATGCGGCATTTCGACACAGACGACCCGCAGGCCGTTGCCAAGTTTTTGAAGGTGGGGACGGATCATGACAAGGCTCTCCGGATGGTTTCAATGCGTTGTTGCTGTTCGTTGGTTGAAAGAAACCGCTCTTCATGTTGCTCCGCCCAGATCGGCCTGGGCCAGAGCGGTTCAGACATGAGGCGCGGCACGATGTGCCAGTGGATATGCGGAACCATATTGCCGAGAAGCTCATAATTGATCTTGGTCGGCTTGAATATGTCGTACAGAGCTTCTGCAACGGAAGAAACCTCTTCCATCAGAGATGAGCGCACGTTGCGATCAAGATAGAACAGTTCGGTGACATGATCTTTGGTAAACAGCAGCGTATAGCCTGGAAAATACTGGTCACGATTTAGAGTCACATACGAGTGAGTCAGCTCAATAATCTGCAGATCCGGTTCCTTTTGCCAACGGTGGCACATCTGGCAATCTGTATTATTTATCATGGTGTGCTCTTCTTTTGTTAAATATAATGTTGACTGCGATGCATTAATATGGTCTATTCCCAAAATCAAAAAATGTTAT
>CAYQMO010000359.1:0-3444 GCA_964418315.1 uncultured Geobacter sp.
TTTGTTTTTTTGTTCCCTACCGTGGACGTTTCCAGTAGTATTCCTCTCGACTAGCTCTCATCATACGTCAGAATCGGCGTGGAAAATCTCTCGTAAGTATATATACCAAGTTATGTTGTGCGAATAACTTCTCGTCTGGGGGACTGATGGATCAAAATAGAGGTTTTACAGAAGATTCCACTACCAAAATCGACTTCATGACCCGTAAACAGGCAGAACTTGTGTACGGCGGTACGTATTTAAGCCAGTTAGCTTCGATTATTATTGGTGCGTTATTTGCTGGCGTCATTTTTTTCTGGACCAGCCGAAACGATGTCTGGATATGGCTTGTTATTCAGATCAGCATGTCCGTTGGCCGAATTATCCTCTTCAGATTTTTCCTCCGTCATAAACACAACGATACAACCACTTACAATTGGCTCAATTTTCATTTATTTGCCGTCATGTTGTCCGGAATTGTCTGGGCAAGCGGATCAATCATATATTTCAAGCAAGATGATCCTGTTGTCTGCTTTTTTATCGCGATGATAATAGCTGGGGTTGTTTCGGGTGCGCTTCCTAATCTGGCACCGCATTTCCCGTCATTTTGTGTTTTCGCCGCGCCGATGCTGCTTGTTTTTGCTGTTCGCAATCTTGTGGCTGGCAAGGTTGAGTTTTACGTCTTGGCTGCTTTAACAATTCTTTTAGCCGGAGTATTGATTTCAAGCGCCAGATTTTTCAACCGCATCCTATTGGACACATTTCGACTCAACATCGAAAAAGATTCGCTTGTCGAGAATCTCAAACTGGAACGGACTGCCGCCGAAACTGCCAATAACGCCAAGAGTGATTTTCTTGCTGCAATGAGTCATGAAATTCGCACTCCGCTGAACGGAGTCCTTGGTATGATAGGAGTTTTGGAAGGTACGCCGCTTTCCGATCAGCAACGGGGATATGTAAAAACTATCCATCTGTCTGCTAATACTCTCCTTTCCTTGATCAGCAACATACTGGACTTTTCAAGCATCGAGGCGGAAAAAGTTGTTATCACAAAACTCCCTTTTGATCCTTCTGCAGTTTGCCGTGAGGTTGCAGAGCTTTTCGGCTTCACTGTAAAATCGAAAGGACTGAGTTTACTGTTGCATATCGACAGCAAATTTGCCGGAAATTTCATAGGTGATGCAAACAGGCTTCGCCAGATTCTGATCAATCTGGTGGGTAATGCCGTTAAATTTACTGAGAAAGGAACCATCGAACTCAAGCTGAAGGTACAAGATGAAAATGAAGAGGGCGTGTTATTTCATTTTAGTGTATGTGACACTGGTGTGGGGATACCGGCTGATAAGATGCCGCTTTTGTTCAACAAATTTTCCCAGATCAGTGAATCTCTGAAACACCGTGCTCAAGGAAGTGGTCTTGGTCTTGCCATCTGTAAAGGGCTGGTTACCCTTTTGGGTGGGGAGATTGGCGTTGACAGTAATACCAGCAAAGGATCGTGCTTTTGGTTCAAAATTCGCCTTGCTCGCTCAAACCAATCCGAAATGACCTCATCCGTAACCTCTGTAGAGATGGTTCACCCTGCTGAGAGTGGTATTCTGGATGGACTTCATATTCTAGTAGCCGATGATGTTGAGCTGAATCGTATGATAATGGAAATAAATCTGGAAAAGGAGGGGTGCCGGGTTGACGTTGCAGAGGATGGAGTTGAAGCTACGGAAATGGCTATGAAGTCAAACTATGATATTATTCTTATGGACTGTGTAATGCCGCAAATGGACGGTTACGAAGCCACGGTCAAAATTCGTGAACTTGAATCGGCTACGAATCGCCATGTGCCAATAATTGCACTTACTGCTAACGCCATTGTCGGAGAACGTGAAAAATGCATAGCCGCCGGCATGGATGATTTTTTGACCAAACCGTTCAATATTGAAGAGGTGTTGGATACTATCCGGCGTTGGTCAAAGCGGTGAGAGAAAGATAGGTACGGAAGAACCCTATCAGAATAGGAATATTAAGACATAAACGGAATAATTTTTGCTCTGGCCTTCAGGCCGTCAAGGTAATCAGCCCACAGTTGCATCATCTTTTTCCGTTCGGCAAGGTGAGCTGTACGGTTATACGCTCTGCCGTTTGGGTCTTTAACAGCGTGGGCTAGCTGGTGCTCAATATAATCAGGCCGGACTTGAAGCACTTCATCAAGGATTGTTCGAGCAGTTGCCCTGAATCCATGTGGAGTCATTTCTTCTTTGCTGTACCCCATACGGCGTAGGGCTGCAAGTAAAGCAACCTCACTCATTGGCCGGTCTCCGGTACGATAATTCGGAAAAACAAATTTACCGTTGCCAGTCAGAGGGTGCAACTCTTATAGAACATCAATTGCCTGTTTGCATAATGGTGCAAGGTGAGCCGTTTTCATTTTCATTTTCTCTGCAGGAATATTCCACTGAGCAGTTTCTAAATCTATTTCTGACCATTCCATCTGCCGAAGTTCACCCGGTCGGACAAACACAAGAGGTGCAATACGTAATGCACACTTAACAATTAATGAACCATCAAAATCATCTATAGCCCGCATAAGCCCGGCCAGAATCTTTGGATCTGTAATTGCCGCATGATGCCCCGCTTCACGTTTTGAGAGGACATCCCGCATGTCTGTAACCGGATTAAGCGCAATAAGTTCAAGGTTAAGTGCATATCGAAAAATCTGACCAAAAAAATCTTGATACGGTCAGCGGTCTCGATAACTCCTCTTGCTTCAACACGCCGGATCAGGGCTATTACTTCACACCTTGTTATATCTGCAATCAGCCGAGTACCTATGACCGGATAAACATCTCGCTCAAGCCGACTCTTTACAGTCTTGCAGTGACTTTCACTCCATACCGGCTCATTCTTTGAAAACCATTCTCGGGCAACTTTTTCAAATGTAGTTTCAGCAACCAGCTTTTCTTCTTTTTGTGCTTTGAGAATCGACGCTGGATCAACACCGTTGGCTATCAGCTTACGTGCATCATCCCTGCGATGTCGTGCGTCTGCAAGTGATACTTCGGGGTACGTTTTGAAGGTAAGCCGTTTTTCTACTCCACCAAAGCGGTATTTGAAGCGCCAGAGCTTTCCGCCACTTGGGGTAATGAGCAGATAAAGGCCGCCACCATCGGCAAGTTTGTATTCTTTGGTTTTCGGTTTGGCATTTTTGACTTGGATGTCAGTGAGGGGTAGAATTCGCTTCGGCATGGTCGCTCTCCTTTTTGGGGGCATCCAATTTTGGGGTTTTGGGGCATGTCACTAAAAGTGTCCCCAAAACCTTTGGATGTTAGAATATCAGAGAGGACGTCGTTGGACAACATATACAAGAAAAGCCCTGATTTCTCAGGGCTTTTTGTATCATACCGGACTGTGCCGGACATATAATTGGCGTCCCCTACCGGATTTGAACCGGTGTCGCCGCCGTGAAAGGGCGGT
>CAYQMO010000360.1:0-3413 GCA_964418315.1 uncultured Geobacter sp.
ATATAATTCAGGTTCAGAGCGCAGCCTGGTACGTAAAAATTACTGATAGAGTATTTGGTGCAGTAATTGAAGCAAAATAATCTATTTTGGATGTAGTAACACGAAAAGAGTAATCACATTTTTATGTTTGTCTCTTGCCCTACTTGCCTTTATCGTGTCGTTCGATCAAAAATCATCAATCGCATCAAGTGATAATTCGGATATGACCACTTCCATCTTTGCCCCGTCTATCAGTGGTTTCGCATTACTCCAGCCCCGGCTTGTTCCAATCTCGCGGTTTACTGAACTTCAACAATTAATCCCACGGCCTTAACCAGCCGATACGGTTGTTGCCGAATTTTTTGGCTACGTTGGCTGAAGTGGCAAGAGTTAAAACACCCTGTTGATAAGCATTTACTGCAGATACAAGTGTTTCAGGTTTATCAAGAAAATAAAATCTTACACCCAACAGCCTCAAAGAAGTAAAAACGTCAGGCCCTATGTTGTACGCTAAAACGACTCCTACATTGTTTGTTTTAACTAATCTTGAAAGAAATGCGCTGCCCTCTTCAACAGCGGCATTTCCCTGGTTCGTAAAAGCGTTTATTGTATTATCATTCAGGTTAACAATACAAAAATACGGTGCCCAGCCTAAAATATTGGATGCAGGGCTTTCCATTGTCGCGCTTTCCAAAGGTACAAGTACAATATTTCTTCTGTTGAATTCTTTAAACACATTGACTGTAAAAAATATCAGAACACAAAAGCTCAGAACACCCAACACAACTGAAAGCCGTTGCTTTAAAATTTTTACATTCATGACATCATCGTTAAGAGATTCCCTTAATATCTGTAACGAACCATATATCTGAAAACAACCGACTAACACAGCAGCAAGTGGGTCAAAATATACGTAACCAAGCATGGCAAGCAAAATGCCCGCAAACGCAAAACATGATGAAAAGAAATTTGACCTGTTCTGCACAAGGCATAAAGCATTATTTCTGCTGTCAGGTTTATAACTATCGATACATGCAGAAACAAGGTACAAATGCCCGTTTACAAGAATAGATATCCCTATTACAACAAGAGCAAAAAGTCCGGGCCTGGACGGAATATGAGAAATAATAATGGATAAACTGTCCGCACATATCCATATTCCGGAAAGAAACATAATCACACCTATCGCAAGAAGCGAAACAGAAAACTCTTCTTTAGCAGGTCTGTCGTCGCAATAGTGAACCCAAAACGTTGTGCTGTCCAATAATGACTGCACTGCCTCAGCTACCAGCACTTTACTACCTGTCATAAACCCGATTACACCTTTAAGCAGGGTCAGGGAAATATGGTACAAAAAAGATTTTGTAACAACATTCTCCTGGCACAAAGAACAAGCATCATCCGCAGTTTTTTTGCATATAAAATACCTGTCTTCATAATTAATATTTTTTGATTTTTCACTTTCAAATAGCATAAATGTCCTTAGACAACTTGACGGTTAAAATCTCTATGGCTCTCAAGCGGCCTCCTTTGGTAGAGAGTAAACGTTTGCTCTGGGTTATCCCTATAAATTGTGGATCGCGGTATGCTTGAATGCGCGATAATTATGGTAGAATTCATGCCGGTTTACTCTTCACCATTTTCTCCGACGGCATCTCGTAAGGGTATGTCCGCACCTCCAGCTATTGGAGTATAGGAACTTGCTTTTTTGGGCAGAGGGAAAATATACTTGGTAACGGGCAGTGTCAACACAATTTGGCCCAGTGATCACGTAGGTCAAAACTGCCAATTATTTCAAAATTTTGATTTAAAATGTCGATACCGTCTGGCTGACCTGCGCCGGAATTCTGAAACGTTCGAAAAAAATCCCGCGATATCAGAAAAAAGATGAGCCTTTTGCGTACCCAGCAGAGGGTTTTGTCACTGTCAAAAAAAATGACTTGTTTACCATCATCTCTCCACGTATTATCACCGCCAATCGTTTCGGAAACAGTGACCTTGAAGCGGACCTCATGTTCAGTCCCGAAGAGATCGAAACGATAGAATCGGGGAAAAAGATTTTGACCGCCTTATTCAGCATTTGGGAATCGACAAATATTTTTAGCTTTGAAAAATTGTGCGTTGAGGGTTTACACAACCGAGTAGAAAGGACAGTATGAGTACCGACAAAAAAACAGACCGTCGTATTGCATTCAGCCCGAGTGAAGCCATTCTGGAGAGCATTTCCGACGGAGTATTTACAGTGGATTTAGACTGGCGCATCACTTCGTTCAACCGGGCCGCAGAGAGCATTACAGGTATATCGCGAACAGAAGCCATCGGCAGCAAGTGCTCGGAGGTATTCCGCTCCAGTATGTGTGGCGAGAGTTGCGCTTTGCAACAGACAGTCAATACAGGCAAACCGGTAATAGGTAAAACAGGCTACATCATAAATTCCGGAGGAAACCGTATTCCAATTAGCACCTCCACCGCCGCCTTACGCAATACCGAAGGAGTTTTGATTGGTGCGGCGGAAACGTTCCGCGATCTTTCGGAAGTTGAAACACTACGCAATGAGCTCAAAGGGAAATACCGGGTCGCTGACCTTACCAGTCGATGCCATTTGCTACTGCAGATATTTGATGTTCTACCAGCCATTGCCGCCAGTCAGAGCACAGTTCTCATTCTTGGCGAAACTGGAACCGGCAAGGAATTAATGGCGCGATCAATCCATTCGCTAAGCCCACGCGCCCGGAATCCCTTTATTGCCGTCAATTGTGGGGCGTTACCGGATACACTGCTGGAATCAGAACTGTTCGGGTATAAAGCTGGAGCATTTACCGGAGCGAACAAGGACAAACCCGGGCGTTTTGCCTTGGCAAAAGGTGGCACTATTTTTCTTGATGAAATAGGCGAGGTGAGTCCGGCGCTACAGGTACGCTTACTGCGCATTCTGCAGGAACGGACTTATGAACCGCTCGGGGCGACCCGCATGGAAACTGCAGACGTTCGGGTAATAGTAGCAACCAATAAGGACTTGGCGGAGCAGATAAGCAAAGGACTGTTTCGAGAAGACCTTTACTACCGCATAAATGTAGTTCGCGTTGCAATGCCACCATTAAGGAAACGGAAAGAGGATATTCCACTTCTGGTAGAACAGTTCCTCGAGCGATTCAACAAGCTACAGCAGAAAAATGTACTGGGTGTCGCCGCCGAAGCATTATCGCTCCTCATGGCATATGACTGGCCCGGCAATATTCGTGAGTTGGAGAACGCCATTGAACGTGCCTTCATTCTCTGTTCTGGAGGCTATATCAATATTGGTCATCTACCAGAAGATTTAACCGCTCATGTTCCAGCAGCCGGCAACGCCTCCCTGATTCGCTCCGCTCACGAAACACTTGATGTTCAGGCCATACTCGCGGCTGTCAGTCGCAACGGCTACAATCGTGTGG
>CAYQMO010000361.1:0-3405 GCA_964418315.1 uncultured Geobacter sp.
AAAACGATTATTTAATCTTTCATCTCCAAAATCCGCTGTTTTTGACTCTTCTTTCGCCCAGTCATACATAATGTAATCTTCTCCATGAGATGTATTGAGTAGTTACTCTCTCATTCGGTTGATTTCAGAAAAACTTATGTATAACGATGAGCACAGCGCGTGGGAACTAGGGCAATCTCTGCGTCCTCTGCTGTTCAACTCAGCTCTGAGAAACTGCCAGTGCCTGCTTGATATCGGCAATAATATCATCCACGCATTCGATGCCGACTGAAAGCCGGATAAAGTCGGCGGTTACCCCGGTTGCGACCTGCTCTTCTGCTGAAAGCTGCTGATGAGTGGTAGATGCGGGGTGGATAACCAGTGACTTGGCGTCGCCGATATTTGCCAGATGCGACAGCAGCTTGACGTTGTCGATGAACTTTTTGCCTGCCTCCATGCCACCTTTGATGCCGAAACCGATGATTGCCCCCTCCCCCTTCGGCAGATACTTGAGCGCCCGCGCGTGATCCTTGTGACTGGTCAGACCTGGATAATTAACCCAGGTAACATCGGGATGCGCTTCCAGCCAACTGGCGACAACGCGGGCATTTTCGACGTGGCGCGCCATCCGGACGTGCAGAGTCTCAAGCCCAAGAATAATCTGGTGCGAATTAAACGGAGAGATACAGGCTCCCATATCGCGGAGCAGGGAAACGCGCATCTTGATGATATACGAGATCGCGCCGAGCGCATCCCAGTATTTAAGGCCATGATAGGAAGGATCCGGCTCGGTGAATTCCGGAAAGTTTCCGTTATTCCAGGGAAATTTTCCGCCATCGACGACAGCGCCGCCAATACTGGTGCCATGACCGCCAATGAATTTCGTCAACGAATAGACTACTATATCAGCGCCATGCTCAAGCGGCTTGAAAAGAAACGGGGTGGTGACAGTATTATCAACAATATATGGCAGACCAGCCTGATGAGCAACTTCGGCAATCGCTTCAAAATCATCGACATTGTTTTTCGGATTACCGACCGACTCACTGTACACCAGCCTGGTATTGCCGTCGATCGCCTGCCGGACGTTATCCGGGTTGGAGGTATCGACAAACTTCACCATGATGCCGAGCTTGGGAAGCGTGTAGTGGAACAGATTATAGGTTCCACCGTAGAGATAATTGGTGGAGACGATGTTGTCGCCCGCCTTGGCTATATTGAGCACCGCATATGTAATGGCCGCCTGACCGGAGGCTACCACAAGTGCGGCAACGCCTCCGTCCAGAGCGGCAAGCCGCTGTTCGAGGACATCGGTCGTCGGATTCATCAGCCTGGTATAGATATTACCGAATTCTTTCAGGCCAAAGAGGTTTGCAGCATGCTCGGAACTCTTAAAAACGTATGAAGTTGTTTGATAAAGCGGCACCGCACGTGAAAGCGTGGTAGGGTCAGGAGTCTGACCGGCATGAAGGGTAAGCGTCTCAATTGAATGTTTGTTGTCTGACATAAAACCTCCTGAATTATAAGACTATTTTAGATTGACTACTCAAAAGCATTACCAGCCACCGGTACAGATCCCCATTGTCATTCCGTGCAGAAGAGTGTACGACTGGCCGCCACCAGTCTTCGACGCAACGTCACAGCGATAAAATTCTTCAAAAATACGTTTCAATTCTATACGGGTAAAATTACGTGCCTGCGCAACTGTTTCCCCTAAAAAGTAGGAATTAATCGAGAGTTCACTACCGATATCCGCCTGTGACATTTTTTTATCAAGTAACTCTCTTACCCGCCATAATTTGCGAAAATGACTGGTGAGAGCGCCGATTATCATCGGTGCATCCTCGCCGTGAAGAAACAGGGCATCAAGACATCTGAGCGAACCTGGCAGATCGCGTAAACTGAGAAATTTGGCCAGCTCAAAAGCGGTAAACGCCTTGCTGCTGCTTGCCATGATCCGGATATCATCTACGGTTATGCGTTGTTTCGTACCTGCATAGACCACCAGTTTTTCGATCTGCGAGCTCAATTCCTGCAGATTGTTGCCTATCAGTGCAGCCAATAGGTCTGCCGCAGCATTTTCAAAAGGTTTTCCGTGCGTCACCGCTTCGACTTGAATAAAACCGGACAGCTTATTGTCGTAATAGCGCTTATACTCGACAAGAACGCCATGTTTTTTAAATTCCAGGAAAAACTTCTTGCGCTGGTCAATCTTCGTGCCGGTAAGAAGCAGACAGGTACTTGGCGAAGGTTTAAGTATGTATGGCAGTATGATTTCGAGAGCCTCAGCCTTCAACAGTTCGGCCCGCTTTACCATCACCGCACGCCGTTCAGAAAACATCGGCAGCGTCTGGGCAGCGTCTACAATATCCACCCCTTTCGACTCATTTCCGTAGTAGACATTAAAATTGAAGTCCTTGAGCGAAGGGTCAATCGCCCTGGCGAGCAGCATATTGACGGCCCGTTCTACCAGAAACTGCTCTTCGCCATACAAAAAGCATACTGGCGGGATAAGCCCCTTTTTCAGTGATGTTTCAAATTCCTGAGGTGTCATGGTTAATACGACTCTTCAATGGCAGAAATGAATTTGTGGGCGAGAATACGTGCAGCGGCATCAAGCGCCTGTTCTTCGGAGTTGCGCTGCAAGGCTAAGTTAAGATTTGCCGGATACTGCCTGGAACTCTGGATTTGCCCTTTCCAGATCGGAAGCAACTCCCCCTTCTTATAGGCTTCTAGCTCAACAGTCAGAGCCAGCCTGTATTGGCGAACTTCATCTTTAGCGCTGTACGAGACGGCTCCGCTGGAATAGGAAATTATTTTCGCTTTCATGGCGAGATCCGCCGTCTCCCGGCTCTCTGCAGGATTAATTCCACGGAGGGCATGTATTTCATCATAAAACGCCCGCCTTAGCACCGTTTGCGCGGTTGGACTGATACTCTCGTTACTGAAGAAAGGTATCCAGATATTCTGGAAGCTCTGTTTCCGGTTGGCAGATGCGTTTGTCAGATGATAGCCGCAGCCGGAGAGCGTGATCAGCAGCAGCGCAGATAGTAACGTCCTGTACAATATCCTTGTCGGCATCCCCTAACCCGCCACGATATTGACCAGTTTACCCGGTACGCAAATCACTTTACGTACAGTCAGGCCGACAAGGAACGTAGTGACCTTTTCATCAGCCAGAGCCAGAGCTTTCAGTTCATCTTCCCGAGTATCGGCGGCAACGGTCAACTTGGAACGGAGCTTGCCATTCACCTGCACAACCACCAGCAACTCCTCATCAACCACTGCATCCGGATCATAATCAGGCCAGACCATCTGCGATAACGGCTGCGAGTTGCCCATTATCTCCCAGAGTTCTTCAGTAATATGAGGAACCAGCGGAGACATCAGGAGAATCACACTCTGCAGGGCTTCTTTCATAACAGC
>CAYQMO010000362.1:0-3391 GCA_964418315.1 uncultured Geobacter sp.
TCTGTACGAGGCCGAAAAGGTGGGAATTTCCGCCA
Organism: uncultured Geobacter sp.; assembly: GCA_964418315.1. GTDB lineage: Bacteria > Desulfobacterota > Desulfuromonadia > Geobacterales > Pseudopelobacteraceae > JACRCG01. The sequence continues at coordinate 36 of CAYQMO010000362.1, forward strand.
CCGGCGAAGAAGATGTCAACGAGCTGTATCCGTGCAAAAATTTTCCGGCTGAACTTGGCAAAAGCTGTCTGGAGTTGTACCGGGATTTCCGGGAAAATCCGGAAGCGTTCATGCTGGCCGAGGTGGATGCATGAACGCTTTGCCAAAACGGGCACACGTTTTCTGGTGGAAAGACTTAGAACGCTGGATAGTTCCTGCCCTACAGCATTCTACGAAGCTTCCTGAAGGTTGGAGCCTTGTGCGGATTGGGGATGTTGTAAAACAGGTCACTGATAAGGTCAAAGTTGAGCCAGATAACGAATACAAGCTGGCCGGTGTCAGGTGGTACGGGGAAGGAGTTTTTCATAGAGAAACCGTAATTGGCAGTAACAGTAGTGCAACTTATCTGATGCCGTTGATACCCGGTTCATTTATCTACAACCGGCTGTTTGCCTGGAAAGAATCTTTTGCTGTTGTACCTGAAGAGCTGAATGGCTGCCTCGTATCCAACGAATTTCCACAATTTCAAATAGATCTGGAACGACTTTTGGTTCGTTATCTATATCTGTTCTTTATGTGTAAAAGCACCATTAGAGCCGTCAATAAGGCGTCTATTGGTTCGGCGGCTGTCAGCAGAAATCGCTACAAAGAGGAATATTTTTTGAACGTCCAGATTCCTCTTCCGCCCTTGCCTGTACAACGGGCTATTGTGGATCGCTGGCAAAGAATAAGGTCGACAATAAAAGACGGTGAACATCGCATTGAAGAACATGAAAACAATTTAGTAACTGCCGTATTGCTTGATGCTGGTATCAAGTCAAACACAACACAAAAACGTAGTAAAGCTGTTGGACTACACTTTAAAGATTTGGAAAGATGGGGCGTTGAGTTCAACAGGCATCAGTGGCGGCTTGACAATTTGTTACTATCTACAAAATATATTACCAAGCGCCTATCAGAAATTGCTCAAATTAATCCGTCTGGAGCTGAAACGTTACCTGGAGATACTGCCGTTACTTTTGTCCCAATGGAATCGGTATCGGGAATTTCGGGCGAAATTGAATCTGCTCAGATAAAAACATACCGTGAGGCCTGCAAAGGATATACTCGCTTCAGAGATAACGACATTATCTGGGCTAAGATTACACCTTGCATGCAGAATGGGAAAAGTGCAGTTGCGAAAAACCTTATAAACGGAGTTGGTTTTGGGTCAACTGAATTTCATGTCATTCGAACCACAAACTCAATCAATATAAGACCAGAATATCTCTGGATATTACTCAGATTAGAAGTAGTAAAAAGTGCCGCACAACGATATTTTGTTGGTTCCGCTGGTCAGCAACGCGTCCCTGTAGAGTTCCTTGAAGATTTACACGTGCCTATTCCTCCGATTGAAGTTCAAGATGAAATAATAAAACAGGTAATAGCAAAGCGTAAAGAAATCGCTAAAGAAAAAGCTGAAATTCATAATTTTTCTGATGCAATTGGCAACGAAATTGAAGCAATGATTTTGGGAACGAAGAAAATCGATCTGCCATTTGTGCCGGAGAATTCGATATGATCGACCGATTCAAAATCCTTGAGCTCAATTCTGACAGTCCTGAAGTCATCGAACAACTTGGTAGTAAACCAAAATTCTGGTTTCGACTGCCAGATGATAAGCAACCGTGGCTGTTCAAATACACCAGGGATAACACCGGCGAGGATTGGTCAGAGAAAATTGCCTCCGAACTGGCAAAACTTCTGCAAATACCGTCTGCAGAGGTCGAACTGGCAACGTTTATGGGCAAACGGGGTTGTGCGTCTCGCTCATTCGTTGAGACAAAGAAAGGGTTTGAGCTGATTCACGGCAGTGAAGTACTGGCCGGTCGTATAACTGACTACGAGAAGTCGAAACAATGGGGACAAAGCGACCACTGCATAAAGAACATTATTACCGCAGTTGAACTGGTCTTCCCAAAACCTAAGCGGCCCGAACAACTTCGCATACTGGCAAGCTATATTGTCCTTGACGCTCTGATCTGCAACACCGACCGTCACCATGACAACTGGGGGCTTCTGCGCTGGATTGCTCGAGGAAAAACAATGCATTCAATTGCTCCCTCTTTTGACCATGCTTCCTCACTGGGTCGTGAGTTACGAGATGATCGACGAAAAAGAATTCTGCTTGAGACTAACGGCATTGAGCGTTATGTCTTACGGGGGCGTGGCGGAATTTTCTGGGATGCGTCTGATAAAGACAGAGAGAATCCCTTGTTGTTGGCTCAGAAAGCTGCCAAGTTGTTTCCCAGATATTTTTCTCAGTGCCTGCTAAATCTCAGGGATGTGAGCGACGAAGAAATTATTGGCATAGTGGAGCGAATACCCTTAGAGTGGATGGACGAAACCGCAAAAAAGTTCTGTTGCTGTATGCTGACAATCACCAAGAAACAATTGAATGAGGTTCAACTATGAAAACGCTATTTGTTGCATGGCAGGATAAAGCAAAAACCCGTGCATGGTATCCAATCGGACGCCTGGATGCAGATATCTCAAAGTCGCGTTTTGAATTTAGATATACACAAGGTGCTGCGATTGCCTGGCTACGAGCGGGACTAGAGCCTCTTGATGCATTTCCTGATTTTCACAAGATTTATAAATCGTCGGAACTTTTTCCGTTATTTCGCAATCGGATACTAGGTGAAGGGCGTGAAGACTTCAATGATTACATCCAACAATTGGGATTAGACCCTCAGCACGCCACCCCACTGGATATTTTGGCTCTAACTGGCGGAGAAAGGCAAACAGACAATCTGGAGGTTTTCCCGAAGACTATTCGGCGCAAGAATGGCGAGTTCGGTTGCAGATTCTTCCTGCACGGATGGCGACACGTCAATGCCGCTGCGCAAGAGAGACTTTTGCGATTGCAAAGTGGCGAGCAATTGCGCGTTGCAATTGAATTGAATAATCCGGTGACTGTTCTGGCCGTCCAACTGGAGTCACCAGACGACTATCATATGATTGGCTGGACACCGAGATATCTTGTTAAGGATCTGTTTCAAGCCATCTGTGAATCACCGAACGACATCCGTGCGACGGTGGTAAAAGTCAATCCGACACCCGCTCCATCCAAGCAACGGATATTGATTGAGATCAAAGGACGTTGGGATGTAAACTACGAACCCATGTCTGCGCCGGAATTTCAGCCCTTATTAGCTATTGCTGCCTGATATTACTAACACCACAGAATTGTTAAGTTCGGCCCACACTGGGCTTTTTCAAATTTATCAGATGTACTAACATCTGCGCGGAGTACCTTTTGCCTAGCAACCTGAAACATGAAAACCTCATCACCATCATCGGCGGAGGTCTTGCCGGCTGCGAGGCAGCCTGGCAGG
>CAYQMO010000363.1:0-3374 GCA_964418315.1 uncultured Geobacter sp.
TGATGGGAGGGACAATTTCCGTTGAGAGCACACCCGGTAGCGGAGCCAGCTTCAGTCTGGTTCTTCCGCTGGCAAGCGCTGTCAGCTCTGTCGTCATGAATGAAATACAGGAACGGGCCGTAGTTATGTGGGACGGGCCGCAACTGCGAATATTGATTGCAGAGGATAATGCGGTAAACATCCTTTTCGCAAAAGCTCTGTTCAATAAACTGGGGCTCGATGCATTTATTGTGGAGAACGGCAGGGATTGTCTTGCTGCACTGGAGCAGGGCCAATTCGATATGGTGTTGATGGATATCCAGATGCCGGTCATGAACGGTGAAGATGCCATGCTTGAAATTCGCAGGAGAGAACAAGGCACCGCCATGCGTCAGTTGGTTATTGCCTTGACAGCCTACTCGCTGCGCGGAGAAAAAGAACGCTTTCTAAAGGCGGGATTTGACGGCTATCTCTCAAAACCGATTGACATTGATAATCTAGTGCATGAGATGAAGCGGTGCTGGCAGGGTGAACAGTTATAAACATCAGGAGGCTCCGATGAACAGTGCAGTCAAGATACTGATTGTGGACGACAATCCGAATATCCATGAGATATTTGATAGGCTTTTTTTATCACACAGAGATGAAGTGAGCAATCCGCTGATCCTCCATGCCGAAAATGGCCTGGAGGGGCTTAAAATGCTCTGCCATAACCATGATCTGCTTGACTCTGTTTGCGCTGGGTGTGATGAGATTCGGGAGTCGCTTAACAGCCATCAGGAGACGACTACCAACCAGCAGCACCTGACAGATATAGAGAAGGATATCGTAACGCTCAAGAATCTGAAACTGATTATGCTGGCTGTTAAGGAAGATATGGTGGCCGAGATAGTCGGCGCTAGTACGGAATTGTTGCTTCGGATAGCGGCCAATGATTTCAAAAACAAACTTGCCCAAATACCTGAGAAGAAGGTCTTACGTAAGTTGCTTGGGCAACAACTAAAGTGTCTCCATAAAGATATTTTGGATGTCAGAGCCGGGCGGTGGTGAGGGTATATCAATTCAGACAGTATTGAGGCAGGTAAAACTAACTTGAAATCTGTTGAATTTAGCCTGAGAGATTGCGTCAACGATACTGTAAGAAAGGAGATATTGCCATGAACCAATTTAACAAAATACTTGTAGCCATCGATTATTCTGAAAACTCGGTATACGCCTTTAATTATGCCATTGAGCTGGCAAAGCAGTTTAAAGGGGAACTGACGATAGTTAATGTCATCCACGAACCGGTTAATATGGCGCGGATTTTATTTCCGTACATATCATATCAGCAGATGGAGAATGCGATCATGGAAGACGCTGCCAAAATGATGGAGAAATTTTGTTCTGAACAAATGGGCGGCTTTACCAACTACAAGACAGTGATTGCCAGAGGCATTCCGTATCAGGAGATTGTCAGGGAATCCAAAGAGATGGGGGCGACCCTGCTGGTGATTGGGACCCACGGCTATACCGGCGTTCAGCACCTCATATTTGGCAGTACCGCAGAGCGTGTAGTACGCAGCGCATCCTGCCCTGTTCTCACCGTACGACTGCCTGTTCTCGCCGTACGGCTCACTGTTCGAGAAGAGCTTCCTGAACCAGTTCAAGTCTGCTGAAAAAGTAATAGCGGGTTCCCATGCTGACAACCAAATGTGAACAAAATTCCCCAAAAGGCAGCCGGTGTGAACAACCGACCAATGAAGGATCCAAGCTGTGCAAATGGCATATTCCAGGTGAGCGTCCTTTGGAAAACGATGCCGATGTCAAGGAGAGCCTGGAAAAAATGTGCCGGGATGGTCAGTCCCTGTCGGGATTTTTCATTCAAAAGGTCAATCTTCACAAAATTGCCCTGAACAACGCCGATCTTGAAAACGTAGACTTTTCCAAAACCGATCTGTCTTATGCCCACCTTTACGGAGCAAACATGCAGGGATCCAACCTCTTTAAGGCTGATCTGACCGGAGCCAACCTGCGTAACGCCAACCTGATAGACTGCAATTTTCTGGGTGCCAACCTCTACAAAACCAAATTGGACAACGCCACCTGGGATCGCGACTACATTATCATTAACGAGAAGGAAGCCATTGCTGCTGAAAAAAATAATGATTTTGAACTTGCAAAACAAAAATACAGAGACGCCGAGGAGATATACCGGAATATCAAACTCACTCTTGGCGATCAGGGACACGGCCGGGATGAAAGTCATTTCTTTCTCAGGGAGATGATTGTCCACCGTAAGCAGAGGCCGCTTTTTTCATTTATGAGGATTTTATCAAAACTGTTGGATCTGACCACCGGTTATGGGGAAAAACCTGTGAATGTTATTGTGACCATGATTGTGGACATTACAATGTGTGCAATGTTTTACGGCATTTTCGGCGTCAACTACGGCGCACAGACGTTGCGCTTCACCAGCAACGCCATGCCGATTGGCGACACCATTGGCAATCTGCTTTACTTCAGTACCGTGGTCTTTACCACGGTCGGGTTTGGAGATATTACTCCCATTGGTGTCGGCAAGGCCATTATGATGGCTCAGGGCCTTTCCGGCCAGGTGTTGATAGCCTTTTTTATCGTAGCGATTTATAAAAAAATGATGTCCAGATAGAGGGAAAAATATCATGCAGGCATCACTCACAATTGCAGATGTGCAGGCGTATATGAAAAGCCTCAAGGTCTTGTATGTTGAAGATGAACAGACCACACAGGAAATGGGGAGTGAATTTCTGTCGCGTATAGTCGGAGTTCTTATCACAGCTAATAATGGTGAGGAGGGACTGAAGGCTTATCGAGACTACAAGCCGGATATCGTCATTACCGACATCAAGATGCCGATCATGGACGGCTTGACAATGCTGCGGAAAATCGGCGCTCTTGATAAGGAGAGGCTGGTTCCGTTCATAATCCTGACCGCTTTTGAGGAGGTTAAATTCCTGGAGAAATCTATTGATCTTGGCGTCCACAAATATGTGACCAAGCCTGTCGATATATGCCAATTTCGAGAAACTTTACTGGAATGTGCCCACAGACTTCTGGTGAAGAAAGTGCTGCACCAGGCTCATGACTTTACCGAAACAATTGTAGAAAATGTGCGCCCTCCATTGATAGTGCTGGATGCCAACCTGAAGATTCTCTTTGCCAACTCCGGTTTCTACGACACCCTGAAGATACTGTCCGAGGAAACGATTGGACATTCAATTTATGACCTTGGCAAGCGGCAGTGGAATACCCCTGAACTGCGACTGCTTTTCGACAAACTGCTCACCTTTAATACCTCCTTCATTGACTACGAAATAGCAAGTGACTTTCCCCATATCGGCTACAAGGTACTTCTGCTCAGTGCGCGGCAGGTT
>CAYQMO010000364.1:0-3363 GCA_964418315.1 uncultured Geobacter sp.
CATTGTTGAATCGGTCGGCACCATTCGAAGATCACCTGGCCGGGCTTCCTTCGATAGCAAGTATTTGTGATCCGCAGAAGCAGGCGGGGCGACAGCAAGAAGCTGTCTTATGGAAGCCGCGACAACATCCTGTTTGGCTTTTAGCTCGTTTTCTCTCGCTTGCAATTTAGAAGCACTTTGCGCATGTAACTCCGCCTTTTCTCCGTCGCTGAGAGAATAGCCCTTTGACTTCCACTTTTCAGCTTCACCGGTACGGTTATTTTGAGCAAAGCCAGCCGGATGACCATCCAAGTGCGCCACATAGAAACCGGCTTTTTCACCAGCTTTATCACCAACCGTTTCGAGCCGATGTCGTTGTCCATCCATAATGGGATGATTCCCTGAAAGCACGAACCCCATATCCTTCAGGAGTGATGCAAACTCTTCGCGTGGCGTCATTGCCGGTTCCTGCTGCGGCTTAGCGCTATCAGGCAACCAACGTTGTAACTGTTCCATATTGGAATTTGGACCAGCATACCAAGATTTAGCGCCGGCATCCCATTTAGCGCCGGCTTCCTTCGCGGCTACCCTCTCCGAATAAGGAACAGCAAGGTATAACTTATCGGTGGCGGTCGGTTTAGCAACATCAGGATTAGCGACTGAGGCCGCCTTAACTTCTCCGGTCGACGGCGACAACCATTTAGAAAACGCAGAATGATCAACTCCGGCGGGAATGTACCAAGATACTTGCTGCCTATCCCATTTTGCACCCAATGCTTTGGCTTCCTCTTTCTCGCGGAATGGCACAGCAATAAAGGTCTTATCATCCCCTGCGCCTTGTTGTTCTGCCCGCACACTATCGCTACCTGGTCCGGTCAAATTGGCCGCCGCTTGCTTCTGCTCAAGTTCAGAAACTTTATTTTGAAAGTCTGAATTATTTACCGTAGCCAGTAGATCGGCGGATTTCCTCTTCTCCCGCGCTGCCGATATGTCTTCATCAGTGCTGTTCGGGTCATCTTTTACAGCTTGCTCTTCTAATCTAGCTGCCTCCGCCGCCTTTTGATACCCTTCAAATGTCGCACTCGATAAATGACTCAGATCGCGCGGCAAAGCATCAAAATCCCTTTTCATAGCAGGCGTGATAGAGGGACCAAGACCATTATCTGCTTGCCATTTCCGCCAATCGTTTTCTACCACCTTTATGGCGTCACGAAACTCATCGCTGTTTTCAGCACCGTACCGATGTTCTAGTTCGACGTTTAACCATAGTGCGTCAATTGCTTTATCGATTTCGCCCCTTTCGAGTAACTCAAGAGCAAGTCGAACATTCCCATTACCTTGCTCTTGAGCATAGCTACCACGCCATTCAGGAATCCCCTCTTGCGCGTAATCAATATTACGCATCGAGTCCTCTAAAAGTCGTTCAGTTGAATTATCAACAGGATCGCGCATAACGCCCCCTTCAAAATGAGCGGTTTCAGGTCTGGTTGATTCCGGTAGCGTCACCGTTTTGATAAATCCACGTTCGTAATAGTCAGCAATAGCCTGATGCGTGACCCCGGTTTCCGACTGGGCCGATGTATCGGCCACTAATGGTTTTTTGCTGTCACTATCGATAAGAACCTTGCCATCTGGCATTAGAGTAATTTTCGAAATACCAAAACCATTCGGCTTACCATCGGAACCATTCAACTCTGGGAACATATCGAGCACATTACGCCTATCTAACTCAACACTCTCTTTCTCAACTGTGTTTACCTCCGAAGAAGCCTGTTGCGTCTGATCCTGGACTAACCTCTCCGCCATTATCTGAAACACTTGAGCCAACCCTTTGCGTTCAAGGTAAGCATTTGTCGGATTAGTGTCGTCTGGCTCTATGCCAAAAACAGGCGATAGACGACGAATAGCGGTGTCAAAGAATTGGCCGGGTACATCACCAGTAACATCCCCAAGACTATTCAAGCCTTCCTTACGCAAAGCAGCATCCAGGCTCTCGCCTTCGAAGTCCTGATAATGATCGAATGTCCATTCTTCAGACCGCTGCAAAACGGTTGAAATATCAGCCACTAATCCAGTTGATAACGCCGCGTTTTCAGAATCATCACGGACATGTAAAACAGCGTTGTCAGAGGCCAGCGCTTTACGTGCATCGGCAACAGCTTTATTCCACTGCTCGGAAGCAACGTGGAAAGCATCAGCCGCCTGTTGTACCTCAATATCTTCGTGGGTTTGTAGATAACGCGCATCACCCGCCTTGTCGTCTCCATAGACACGAACCAATTCGCGCTGATATAAGTCATCGGCATTCACCAGTGCCTGGTATTCGACCGCTGTAAGATCGGCTACGGTAGGCGTCGACGGGTTGCCCGAACTGATAGACTTGTTCGATATAGTTAGACTCTCGGTATCAATTAACCTGACTGTCGCGGTCTTATTGGATAATTCGCTTTCCAAGTCATAAATCAAGTCATGCAAATTATTAAGCGGTTCTAGTTGCTTAGAATGTTGTTCAATTTGATCGTGAGACGGGTTCTCAAGTGCATTGAAGTATTCCGCATCGGAAAGCAAACGGTCACGCTCTGCAATTGCGATATTAAGACGCTCAAAATCTGGAGCATGTTCACTAGGCTTTTCGATTATTCGCAAGCTGTCTCTAAATTGCGCTCCATCCGCAGTTAACGCACCCCAGTTGATTTCTGTATCAGAAAATTGTCGTTGTAACTGTTTTACGAGCTCTGTAGCGTACCCATTGCGGCGATGCTCACTTTCCACTTCGACCATCTGGATTGCGGGTATCCCGTTAAAGATGGAGTAATCGAGCTTCCCTACTTGAACACCACCAACATCCGCGATTAACGTTTGATCGACCTGTCCCGCATATGCCCCGCGCGTTACATCCCTAAACTCCACCAACTGACTTTGCAATCCGTAATCCCTGACAAGACCGGGATACTCAAACAGTACCGGCAACGGAGGCATAGTGGCCGCAATAGTTCCTTCCGAGTTCTTAGAGGAATTCAGATAAAGTGCATTGTTTACGGCGGCACGGTGAACATCCGCAACCGCATCAGCAGAAGTCGCCGCGTCGGAAAAGGCCGAATATGCTCCTAACGTAACATTCCATTTTCGACCATGATTCTCCAACTGCTCGACAACGGCCTGAGCAGCAAACTCAGACAATTTCATTTCATGAGGTTGTCGCTGATTGGCGGTTTGCACTTGGCCCTGCTCCTGAACTAGAGTTTGTTCTAGCCCGAGAACAAATGTCTGAATCTTTTCCGCATCGGATGCCGCCCGGAAAATCTCCATGGGATCATCCCGCAATGCCTTAATCCACGATCCGACATAAGCCGCATGTTGACCAGGATCATGACCAATACCAAG
>CAYQMO010000365.1:0-3362 GCA_964418315.1 uncultured Geobacter sp.
ATTATCGAGATGTCGAAGGGTGTGTTGCAGCGGTTGCTGCCCGGTTCATAGGTGTTGGTTCAGATGGCACACCGGCAAAGTCACTTGGCGGATAAAGGCAGGAATGAAAAGATTTTTTGTTTAAACCATTTATTTTAACCTCCTGGTTCCAAACCAGGCAATTTACAGTAGGTCACGGGCTTTTCCTCAACCTTCAAATATAACAGAAATGCCAAACATGACAGATTCAACTAACGGCTCCCCCTCTCCCCTACTCCATTAAAGTCAATTTAATCCCGCACAAACAGGCAGTTACATTTGCAGTATTCTCAGATCCCTGCTGGCATATTAGTTGCTCAACCAGAAGTAACCAAAATGCCAGAACGGATCACAACCATGAAAAACATCTCCATTGAAACAAAAATAGTCGCCAGCTTTGGCGCAGCTCTGCTGCTGCTATTACTGGCCGGCGGGCAGATGTACCGCTCGATTATCGAGTACAGAGACACTTCACGCATGGTTGCTCAAACCCACCTGGTGCTGGATGCCATTGAAGAGGTGCGCTTTGGCATGAATGCTCTGGTGAACAGTCAGCGAACCTACCTCATAACCGGCAAAGAACTGTACCTCACCGAAAACAAGCGTGAAGAAGTACAAATTCGGGCGGTGGCCGCCAGGATCAGTCAACTTACCGCCGACAATCCGCGCCAGATGATGCGCAATGCCGAACTGTCGCAATTGCTGGAAGAACGCATTAAGCAGATGAACAGCAACATCATGCTGTATCGTGACAAGGGCTTTACAGCGGCGCGCGAGCGCATCATGAACGGCGTTGCCGATGTCACCATGGTGGCGCTTGAGAAACAGTGTGATGCCATGAGGGCAGAGGAACAATCATTGTTGAAACAGCGGAGCACAATGGCCGAGCAAAAAGCTACCCAGACTCTTGCGCTCGGAGCATTCCTGGTGGCCGTTACCCTCACTGGCTTGCCCTTGATGTGGTGGCAGGTAAGGCGTACTCAGCGGGAACGGCAGGCTGTCGAGTCAGTGATGCAGGAGAGCCAATTATTGAAGCAGATTTCCGACGATCTCAAGCGGGAGGATAAAGTCAATCAGGCCTACGGAGAAATTCTCACCCTGATAAATCAGGACTGGTTCCACGTAAATGACATGATAGCCGCAGCGTTGCAGCAGTTTAACAAGCATGTCTCCATTATGGCGGGCATCACCTACCTTGTGCAGCAGAAGGGTCTTGTGGCGATTTCCTCACATGGCATTCCGCTCCCCAAAGTAATCGGAGATGTAGCAAAGGAGTCCATGAAGCGGAACGACATCGTCAGGCTACGCAATATTCCGGCTGATTCGATACTCTCTGTTTCCTGCGGCATCGGCAGCGTTGTACCTGCCGAAATCATTGCCGTGCCACTTTCTATTAAAAATGAAATCGTTGCGGTGGTCGAACTCGCTTCGCTGCATGGCTTCAATGAAACAGATCTGCTCATCATCAACCGTATCGCCCCTCAACTCGGCTTTGGCATTAAGCAGAGGAAGCTTGAGCAGGAGATCAAGGATCGTTCGGTTCAGCTTGAAACAGCCAACGAAGAACTCGTTACCATCAACGAAGAATCACAAAAACTGAACAATGCGCTCCTGAAATCGAATGCACAACTTGAGTTACAGAAAAAAGAAATCGTCGAAGCTAATGTGCGACTTGAAGGAGTGTCTCGCAGCAAGTCCGACTTTCTGGCCAACATGAGCCATGAGTTGCGTACCCCGCTCAACTCGGTGATCGGTTTTTCCGAGGTGCTGCAGGATCAGATGTTCGGTCAGATCAATGAAAAGCAGCAGGAATATGTCGCTAACATTCTTACCAGCGGCGAACACCTTCTAGCCCTCATCAACGACATCCTGGATCTTTCCAAGGTTGAGTCCGGCAAAATGGAGCTGGAATTGACAGAGTTCTCCTTGCGTGAAGTGTTAGATTCAACAGTGATGATGCTCAGAGAAAAAGCTCTTAAAGGGGGGATAACGCTTTCCGTTGAGATTTCTCCTGATGCGGATGTGACTATCATGGCAGACCAGCGGAAGTTGAAACAGATTTTATTTAACCTGGTTTCCAATGCCGTCAAATTCACTGAGGAATCGGGGATTATAGATGTCACCGCCGTAAGGGATGGTGATTTCATCGAATTCACCGTTGCTGACAGCGGCATCGGCATCAAGGAAGAAGATATCCAGAAGCTCTTCCAGCCATTTACACAACTTGAATCAGGCTATACCAAGACATACGAAGGCACCGGTCTCGGCCTGGCGCTGAACAGGCAACTGGTGGAGCTGCATGGCGGCAGAATCTGGGTAGAGAGCAGCATCGGAACAGGCAGCAGGTTCAGCTTCAGCATCCCGCTTAGACAAACTGCGCTAAAGAGTGCACCGGCACCACTTTCGGATTTCGTCCGGAGCAGCGGCAATACCGTTTTGTTGATTGAGGACGACCCGCTGACATCAGCCTCCATGGAAAAAGCTCTGAACAGCAAGGGATATCGGGCTCTACGGGCGAGTAACGGAAAGAATGGCCTGGAGATGGCACAGCGAGACGCACCTGACCTGATTGTTCTTGATTTGATGATGCCTGGCGGTATGAACGGCTTCGATGTTGCGAACAAGTTGCAACAGAATGACATCGTAGCAAATGTACCTATTCTGGTGCTGACCTCAATGGATCTCTCGCCCCATGATCGGGCGCGTCTTGCCGGAAAGGTGTGGCGCATTGAGGGCAAAGGGAGTTTGTCAACGAACGATTTTTTAAATCTGGTTGAACGGGCTATTGATGGGGCGTAGCAACTTCCGGTTCAGCCGCTTAATGTTCCATGTATCGTTTTTTGTATAAAGGAGGTTCCATGTCCGAAGAAACGCTTGATCCTGCTCTCCTCCACAACTCCGCAGTTACTGGTGAAATAGTCGCCGAAGTCCGCAGCGAAGCCAATTTGCTCAAGACTGGTGCGCTGCAGAGTGCAATTTTCAACAGCGCCAACTTCTCGAGTATCGCGACCGATGCCAAAGGGGTTATCCAGATCTTCAACGTCGGTGCCGAGCGGATGCTGGGGTACACAGCCGCCGAAGTAATGAACAAAATTACACCGGCAGACATTTCCGATCCGCAGGAAGTCATCGCCCGCGCCGAAGCATTGAGCATCGAGCTGGGAACCACGATTACCCCCGGTTTCGAAGCGCTGGTTTTTAAGGCGTCGCGCGGCATCGAGGATATTTATGAGCTGACCTACTTCCGTAAGGATGGCAGCCGTTTCCCGGCGGTCGTGTCGGTTACTGCGCTGCGAGATGCGCAAGGTACAATCATCGGCTATCTGCTGATCGGCACCGACAAC
>CAYQMO010000366.1:0-336 GCA_964418315.1 uncultured Geobacter sp.
GCTCCGGATGGCAACACAGTATCTTTTACCTTTTAATTCGTTTGGGGGGAAGAGGTTGTGCTTACGTTCTTCTTGCCTTTGTAGCACTGTATTACGTGATATTCCGTCCATCCGTACGGAAACGCTCCAGTTACTATCTTAAAAAGAGGTTCCGTGATCACTCCTTACTCGAACGTTTTATTGATAGTTATCGTCTAACGTTTGGAGTTGGAAAAATTCTTGTAGATCGGGCTGTACTTGGAATTGTGGGCACGGATGCACTCAATATTCGCCTGACAGGTCGTGAATGTCTGTCACAACTGCTTGCAGCAGGGCACGGCCTCATTCTTGTAACCG
>CAYQMO010000366.1:346-3345 GCA_964418315.1 uncultured Geobacter sp.
GCATGTTGGTTGCTGGCAACTTGCCATGTCTAGTCTCAAGGCTCTGAATACGGAAGTAAGTATTCTTATGCACCGGGAAGATGGTGATTTGGAAAGACACGCTTTCGAACACACCGACAAGCGGGCTCCGTATCGGATCATTGATCCTATCAGTGGCTTTGGCGGATCGCTAGAAATGCTGGAAGTATTGAAACGTGGTGAAGTGCTTTGTATTATGGGTGATCGCGTTATGGGAAGTGAGAGGAACACACTGGAAGTGAATTTCCTTGAAAATCCAATTAAGACCCCATACAGCCCTTACCTGCTTGCTTCGGCAACTGAAGCTCCACTTGCAGTAGTATTCTCTTTCCAGGATGAAAAAGGAGATTATGAAATTAATGTTGAGCGTGTAATTCGGGTACCTAAACAGTTGGGAAGAAACTCTGAGGCTTACCGCCTTTATGCGCAGGAGTTTATCTGTGAACTGGAAAATTTTGTAATGAAGCACCCTTACCAGTTTTTTAACTTCTACGATATGTGGGCAGATATATCGGCAGGGGATAATTCTAAGTCATAAGTCAGCCATCTTCAATGCAAAGAAACATATATTGAGTTAAAGGAGTCGTTAGTATGACCACCAAAGAACAGATAAAAAAGATCCTTGTGGCAGATCTAAACCTCGAGGAATTGAGCCCGGAGGATATCGATGACAATGCTCCACTTTTTGGTGATGGACTTGGCCTTGATTCACTTGATGCCGTAGAGCTTGTCGTTATAGTCCAGAAGCATTTTAAAGTCGAAATCAAGAATATGGAGGAAGGACGAGCTGCATTTCAGTCTGTTAATGCCTTGGCCGCATACATTGATGGGCGTCTCTCCGCGCCATGAGTCTTGAACGTGTCGCCGTTACCGGCATGGGTTGCATCTGTGCTGCCGGGTTGAATTTGGATAGTTGTCTGGAGACTATGTTCAATGGAGTACGCTTTCCAGCGCCTCCAGTTCGCTTTACGAGTAATCATCCTGTTCGTTATCCGGTATTCGAGGTAAACGAGTTTACAGAACCATCACACTTGCTTCGTACCAGTGCTCTCGGCTTGCAGGCAGCACGTGAGGCATTGTCAGATTCCGGTTTAAGCCAGGAACTGCTGATGTCACTGCGTGTCGGTGTCTGTGTTGGCACCACTGTCGGTTGTGCTATGAGTGAAGAAAACACCTGTCGCGATTACAGAGCAGGAATAGCCTCGGATATGGAAGCGATGGAAAAGATTTTTCGCAGTAACCCAGCCTCTGTTATTGCGAGTGAATTTGGTTTCAACGGGCCGTGTCAGACAGTTGTAAACGCCTGCTCTTCAGGTACTGATGCCGTAGGCCTGGCTGCCTCATGGATTCGTTCCGGTCTTTGCGATATTGCCGTTGCAGGAGGAGCTGACGAACTTGGTCGTGTCACCTATTTAGGTTTTATATCTCTTCAAATCACTGATGATTCGCCATGCAAACCGTTTGATCGGGAGCGGAAGGGACTTAACCTTGGTGAAGGTGGGGCAATGATGGTATTGGAATCGGAACAGGTACGCAATCGCCGCCATAAAAGGGCCCGCTCCTTTGTGGTTGGTTATGGCTCTGCCTGTGATGCATATCATCTTACTGCGCCCAGGCCCGATGGGATCGGTTTGAAGTCGGCAATTGCCGAGGCTCTGGCATGTAATAAGACCGATCCGGTGACACTTGCGTTTATAAACGCCCATGGCACTGGTACACCAGAAAATGACCGGGTTGAGAGCCGGGCTCTCGCTGATGTTTTACCTGGGGTGCCATTTTTTTCCACCAAAGGGTATACCGGCCACACTTTAGGTGCTGCCGGTGCCATTGAGGCTGTGTTTACGGCAGCTTTTTTAGAGCTCGGTAAAATACCAGAGAACATTGGCTTTTCAATACCAGACCCAGAGCTCGGTGGAGTTCCTGTCAAAGAAAGTATTTGCATAGCAGGCGATACAGCGCTCTCAGAATCATTGGCCTTTGGTGGGAATAATTCGGTGATTATTTTAAGTAAAGGGGGAGAGTAATGCGGATTTCGGTACAGGGAATCGGCGTTGTTGGCGGTTTCGGTGCCGGAGCTGGGGCGTTAAATAAGGCGTTGAAAACAGGCTGTTCGGCCATTGGCAGCATGAATGTCTCCAACAATGGTGTGTCCATTGAATTCCCCTGTTTTCGTGCTGATACCCGAAGGCTTACTGATTTTATTCCTCCGAGGTTACTTCGCCGGATAGATCATTTTTCAAAGTTGGCTCTTCTAGGTGCTTATCTTGCGCTTGAAGATGCTGGGATGCTTGTCGAAAAGAATCAAGAACGATTAGGGGTAATTGTCGCGACTGGGTATGGTGCCAGTGGGGCTACCTTTGCCTTTATTGATTCGTTCATCGCTGATGGTGATATCTGCGCGTCCCCCACAAGTTTTGCAAATTCAGTCCATAACTCCGCCGCAGCCAATATATCCATCCTACTCGGTGCAACGGGACCTAGCTCTACCGTTAGCCAGTTGCACCTGTCCGTTCCTTCAGCTCTTCAGACCGCCCGGCAGTGGCTTGCGGAAGAACGTGTTGACCGGGTGCTGTTCGGTGCTGTGGACGAAATATCAGAACTAATCGGATATACCTGGTACCGCCAGCATGGATCCGCTCCATTTGGGCAAATGACACCTCTACAGACGGCTTCAGAATCAGCAATTATTGGTGAAGGTGCCGCTTTCATGCTCCTTTCTCGAAAGGACGATTTGGAACAAGGGTACTGTGTTCTTGAACACGTTGAGACCGGGAGACATTTTCAGCAGTTACCCGAAAAGTCACCGTTGGATCTTCTGATACTTGGTGCCGATGGCCGTAAGGAACTGGGTGGAGAGTATGCATCTTTGGCCGCTGGTTATCGCATCGGCTGTTTTACCCCTCTGTACGGCAGTATGCCGGCAGGTCCGGCCTTTGACATGGCTGCGGCAGCTCTGATGCTCAAGGATGGAGTAGCCTTTC
>CAYQMO010000367.1:0-2212 GCA_964418315.1 uncultured Geobacter sp.
CCTCAATCAGTATTTTGCCGGTCTCGCTGTAAGCAATCACCAGCCAACTACTCCTGTCCCAGAAAAATTCCAGATCGCAGTCGCCACCGGCAAGCGGAATCAACGCACCACCAGGCCCGCAATAACCGGCAATGGCGGCAATGACGGCATTTTCCCGGAGAGTGAAGTACAGATCGTCACGCCAGCCGTCGGCAAAGAAGCGGTCGATGAAACGGAGACAGGCCAGGTCGCTGGGGGTGAAACCGACTATAAAAAGCGGGGGGGGAGATGGTGTCTCCTCTAACGCTCCATCCGTAACGGTGAATAGTATACTCTGCTGCGGAAAGAACGCTGCTGTCGGTTTGCCGGAAACTGCTCCACCATGCAGGGCGAGCGGGCCGTCGTTCAGGGAGCCGATTACACGGGTTCCGTCAGGGAGCAGGATAGGCAGACGCAGATCCCACGTCTGGGAGAGATTGGCGAAAAAAGCATCAAGCAGTTCGGGGGTAAGCAATTTCATGGTATTTTTTCCAGACGCACCGCGCATACCTTGAATTCCGGAATGAACGATTCCGGATCGAGTACGTTGTTGGTAAGGGCGTTGGCCGCCCCTTCGGCAAAGTGAAACGGCATGAACAGAACACCGGGGATGACCATCCCGGTCACTCGCGCCTCGGTCCGGATTTCGCCGCGACGGCTCGAAACGAGCAGCATATCTCGATTTCTGATCCCGATAATTGCGGCATCATCCGGATGCAGCTCTATAAAGGAACAGGGCTCCTCGCGGGCAAGCAGATGGGTACGGCGGGTCATGCTGCCGGTATGCCAATGAAAATAGGTGCGTCCTGTGGTCAGAACAAATGGATACTGTTCGTCGGGAAGCTCGGCAGGCAAACGGTGTGACACCGGAGCGAAATGTCCGAGGCCGCGGCTGAAGCGATCCAAATGCATAATTGGTGTGCCGGGATGTTTTTGATCAGGACAGGGCCACTGCAGGCCGGGTGCGTCGAGACGCTCATAGACGATGCCGCCATAGATCGGTGTGAGTGATGCCACTTCAGCCATGATCTCCGCTGGAGAGCTGTAGCGCATCCCTTGATATCCGGCGCATTCGGCGATAGCGCAGATGATCTCCCAGTCGGCACGTGCCTGCCCCGGCGGCTCTACCGCTTTGTGCAGGCGTTGTACGCGGCGCTCGGTGTTGGTGAATGTCCCTTCTTTTTCGGCAAAACAGGCGGCAGGCAGCACGATATCGGCAACGGCAGCGGTTTCGGTCAGGAAGATATCCTGCACGACCAGCAGCTCCAGATTTTCCAGAACTGAGCGGGCGTGTCCCTGGTCAGGGTCGGAAAGCATCGGGTTTTCACCCATGATAAACATCCCGTGCAGTCGTCCCTCCGACGCAGCATCCATGGCTCGTGTCAGCGGAAGCCCAGGCTCATCAGGTAGTGAGGATGTCCCCCAGGCGCGGGCGAATTTGTCCCGCATTAGCGGGTCGGATACCTTTTGATAGCCGCTGTAGAGGTCTGGCAGAGCCCCCATGTCGCAGCCACCTTGGACATTGTTCTGTCCACGCAGCGGATTGACACCGGTGCCAGGGCGACCGACGTTACCGGTCAGCATTGCCAGCGCTGCGATGCAGCGGACGTTATCGACGCCGTGACTATGCTGCGTGATTCCCATGGAGTAGACAATCATTGCCCGCTCGGCACCGGCGTAGAGGTGAGCTGCCGCTATAATTTCACCGGCGCTCAGACCGGTGGCGGCAGCAGCTCTTTCCGGCGTCCAGTCGGCCACTGACCTGGCCAGCGCGTCATAGTTTTCGGTGCGGGCTGCAATAAATTGCCGATCTGATAACCCTTCGGCAATGATGATTTGCATCATCCCTTTCAGCAAGGCTACGTCAGAGCCGTTTTTATGGCGCAGGTGCTGTGCGGCATGGCGGGCGAGGCGGATGCGGCGGTTGTCGGCCACAATCAGGCGTGTTCCGTTCTGCACGGCGTTGAGAATGCGACTGCCGATCAATGGGTGCTGCTCGGTGGTGTTGGAGCCAATAACGAATATGACGTCGGTCTGATCGAAGCATGAGATTGAGTTGGTCATCGCCCCCGACCCGAACGTTTCCGCCAGACCGGTGACGGTCGAGGAGTGGCAGAGGCGGGCGCAGTGGTCGATGTTGTTGGTGCTGAATACCGCCCGAGCCAGTTTCATCAACAGGTAATTTTCTTCGTTG
>CAYQMO010000367.1:2222-3316 GCA_964418315.1 uncultured Geobacter sp.
TGGTCGCTTTGGCTGAAGAGGCAAACATCACGGCATCTCTTCCATGCCTTGCCTGGAGAGAGTTTAGTTTCTCGACTACCAGATTCAGCGCTTCGTTCCAGGATGCCGGTTGCAGCACTCCGTCACGGCGTATCAGCGGTGTTGTAAGGCGGTCGGGGTGATGAACAAACGCGTAGGCATTCCACCCCTTGACGCAGAGTCCGCCGCGACTGACCGGATGGGTCGTGCTTGGCTCGACTCCAACCAGGCGGTCGCCATCACTGACGAGATAGAATGTGCAGCCGACTCCGCAGTATGGACAGACGGTGAGAGTCCGTTTCATAGCGCTCCCCGCAGATGTTCTATTTCATCCAGCCAGAACACCGGCCCATCCTGGCAGCATAACAGGTGCTCGATGGAACAGTGGCCGCACTTGCCGACTCCACAGCGCATCTGCCGTTCCAGAGAAACGGCTATCCGGTTTGATGGCAGCCCCTTTTTGTGCAGCTCGGCAATGACAGCCCGGTACATAGCCGGTGGGCCGATAATGGCGGCAATTGTGGTGTCGGGAGAGAACGTGAGCGGAGGGATAAGGGCGGTAATAAGGCCGACGCTACCGCTGAAACAGCCTCCTCCGGAGATGTTGTCAACGGTCATGCTGCAGGCAAAGCGAGCCGAAGCGTCCCACCTGGCGAGGTCATTCTTGAAGAGGCGGTCTGCAGGACTTTTTGCCCCGTACAGAATGGCGATGCTGCCGAACTCTGATGGCCGGTCTTCACAGTACTGGATCAGTGAGCGCATCGGTGCCAATCCGCAGCCGCCTGAGATAAGAAGAAGATCCTGACCGTGCAGCCGGGACAGATCAAACGCTCTGCCGAATGGTCCTCGAATGCCCAAGGTGTCTCCGGCTTTCAGGGTGTGCATGGCACTGGTAAGAGCCCCGACCCGGCGCACCCCCAGCTCGAAAAACTCTTCCAGTGTCGGCGAAGATGCCACGGAAATCGGCGCCTCCCCCCAGCCGAGGAGCGATACCTGTACGAATTGCCCAGGAAGGTGCCCAAGCGGAACGCCGTCCGAGCGCTTGATACGGAACAACTTTTCGCCGGGGGTCAGGT
>CAYQMO010000368.1:0-3303 GCA_964418315.1 uncultured Geobacter sp.
TCAAGGCTGTTGCGGTGCCTTTGCTTGACAAAGCAGGTGATATCCAAGCTTGTATAGCGGTTCGAGGTCCAGCGCATCGCATGACGCCGCAGCGAGTTTCTTCATGGGTTGAAGAATTAGTAATTTACGCTGAGGAATGCTCTCGAGAACTTAAAATCTAAGTTGCAATATGGCCTATTTGACCATTCTTACTTTGATTTTCATTCTGAGAAAAATAAACTTTCTGCATCCTAGAGGTCAAACTATCTCATCATCGCTCTTCGCCAATGAATAGGTCAAAATTAGCTCAGCTGTTTTAGTACATACATCCTCTTCCTGACATGTCCAAGCGACAAAATTGTCTGGCCTGACCAGAATCAAATTGGCTGAATATCGCTCAGCGCCTAAGCCTGATGGTAGCGCGACAATCTTCAGTGACATTGAAAGTGCAGCAGCAGCAGCACTGAACACTCGAACATTCGTTTCTGATGTTCCAATGCACAGTAAAGTAAAATCATTGCCAAGCTTTTCGAATACATCACCACCGCCTAATAGAGGTGCTGGCGGCAGGTGGTGCCCCACCCTCGCCTCAAACAGATGCGATCCAACAGCACTAGATTTACCATTTGGTATGCCCCAAACAATTGGAGAGCCTTCGTAATTAGGCTCAAAAGAATGGACTTCACCCACAGCTCCTTGGGCACGCGCTTGCCATTCCGACTCGAACCCCACGCGATCTATCGCGGGATTGAAAGAATCTAAAAACTGCTGATCACGATCAATTGATTTTGCAATGAAATCGTTCACGGTTGATAGGAAAACGGGGCGGCGCTCTGCCTCGTAAGAGTCGAGAAGAGCGTCTCCTGCACGACCTTGAATCACCGCGGCCAACTTCCAAGCCAGATTCCGTGCATCTTCAAATCCAGAGTTGACGCCGTAACCCCCATAGGGCGGATGACTATGTGCAGCGTCGCCAGCTATAAAAATTCGACCTGACCGATAGTTGTCAGCGACCGCGAATCGCAAATCCCAAAAACCGATATGGTCGAATTCGATTCTAAATTCAGCGCCAACGGCCTCATGAAGCAAAGTTTGAAAATTAAAGTTATGTTCAGTTGTCCCAAGTGGAACTGGCGCATGAAAAAACCAGGTTCCACCAAGATCAACACGACCCAAGAATTTCCAATAGCCTTTAAGTTCCGGTTGAAGAACATTAAAATAAGACTTTCCAGGAAAGCGTTGCAGCAATTCATGTAACTCTGTTGATCGAAATACAAGTAACACCATAAGCCGGTCATGATCAGTTCGCGTTTGCCTAAGTCCAGCTTGCTCTCGGACGATTGATCGACTGCCATCACAACCGATGACATATTGTGCTTTCACCAAATATTTTTCTGTTCCATCTCTTTCTTCCAATGAAACTTTAACGCCATTAGCATCCTGTTCAACAGACGTAGCGCTCCACCCGTAAAGAGTCTTTACCTCTGTTAATTCGGCAACACGATCCCGTAACACTGCCTCCGTAGCATATTGAGGCAATCTCTCGTTAGCAGTGAAGTAGTAGGGTTTAACAAGATCACGTTGAAGCCAGTCATATGAATACTGTCCAAGCAGTTGACCGTATGCCGTCAAACCACCTATGCCGTACTCTTTCGGAATCGTTCGAGCAGCGCGAAGTTTCTCTTCAGCGCCCCACGCATGGAAATGCTCCATCGTTCTTTGAGTCAAATTTTGGCCCTTGGGGATCAGTTGAGGTTGACGATACCGCTCTACAACAACGCATCGAATGCCTCGTTGTCCTAGGTCAATAGCCAAACCCATGCCAACTGGCCCCCCACCCACTATCACTACATCAGTCGTCAATATCATCAGAAACTCACCCAGTTCATTGAATCTATAAAGGCTAAATCTTTTACATCTACAAAGGAAGGCCAAGCACAAGCGAATTCCAAGAGAAAAAAATCTAATTTGGATTTTAAAAAATACCGTCAATTGCTGAATTAAACTTGGCATTAATTAATCAATCAAACATAACTTATTCATGAATTCATCAGAAAAGTTGATGCATTTAAGTAGCCGCCAATTGCTTGCTTTTCTGGAAGTTGTAAGGCTTCGTAGCATCTCCAAAGCAGCAGAAAAAATTCCCATGTCTCAGTCTGGCATGAGTATGTTGATTAAGGAACTGGAGGATCAAATTGGTGCTCGTTTATTCGACCGCAATCCACGATCCATTACTCTGACTGATTCTGGCCGTGAACTACTACCCGTCGCTCAGAGAATCGTTCAGGATTTGCGTGACCTAAGTTCAACAATTAAAGGTACCGAAGCAATTGTCCAGTCTCGTCTTCATGTGGCGGCTACACCAATGGTATCAATAAGCCTCTTACCCGACATCGTTAAAGAGTTCACAAAGTCAAATCCGCAAGTTAACATCACAATTAACGATGTAGACGTCAATACTGTCAGAAAACTTGTTCTTGATGGTGAGGCTGATATTGGTTTAGGTTTCTTCGTAAAGCCAGCGGCTGGCCTTTTGCGTCAGCCTCTCTGTCGGTTTCGCCTGATGTGCGTGAGTCCACCAATATCTTCTAGTGGCCATAGCATCTCATCAAGAACCTGGTCGAGTCTTCGGGATCTACCGCTAATTGGACTGCCAGCAGACAACCCCATTCAATTGCTAGTCGAAACTCATCTCGCTCGAATACAAACTAGCCCCGCCCAGGGCCAAGCGATGAACTTCATGGGAACCGTAATTGCAATGGTGCGAGCTGGCATGGGCCACGCCATTATTCCGTCATTCGCGATAGAAGAATGCAAACGACACGGTCTGCAAATAAGTATGCTGAAAAAACCAGTCGCGCACCTCGATCTCTATCTAGTTTCGCGTAGAGGTAACCGACCAAAAACATCATCGGTAGACTTTGCGACTCTCCTGAAGATGGCTGCAGTCAAGCTGGCCTCAACCACTCCTGACACGTCCATCAAATTGAAGTAGTGGTTAAGCAAATTCAATGACTGCTTACTGGGGCAAGATTCGCTGCTCCTTGATCAGCACGCCCCACTTGGCGAAGTCGTCGCTTTGGGTTTTTGACAATGCTTTTGGCGAGCCCGGGACCGGCTCCATACCCAGTGCGTATAAGCGTTCGCGAACGTCTTGCATAGCCAGAATTGAGCGCAGGTGCTGGTTCATGGTATTTACTGCGCTTTCTGGTGTTCCAGCTGATGCATACATCGCCAGCCAGCCGACGCCTTCTACGCCTGTACCCGTTGCCTCGATGAGGGTTGGCACATCGGGGAGTTGAGGGGCACGCTGTGTGCCGGTTA
>CAYQMO010000369.1:0-3301 GCA_964418315.1 uncultured Geobacter sp.
ATTTTGGAAGCCGATTTAGGCTAAAGGTGGGTCATTATTGCATGCCGATTCACATACTAATTCCGACACGGCGCTTGATGCTGCTAATCTCCACCCTATCGGCATAATGGAGCAGCACTTTGGCACGAACTACTTCCCGCACTGGTGCCGTCATCGAGCCGGAAAGCTCGGTAAGTAATTTTCTACTTTCATCGGTGAGAAGCAGTGGAGCCCGCATTGATTTTCGTGCCATGATCGCCTCCTAATGTGATTTGGTGCAATCATAGCAAAAACGGCATTATTTGTAAATATATTTATGAATCGAACTACTAGGCATCAGACGATGCGAAGTAGATCTACATATGACGGTACTTAGTTATGTACCTGTGAAGCAGAGGCTATTTCATGAAGAGCTTGCCAAAGCATAGGCACAGCACCACAACAACTACAGAACAAAAAACCAGCAAATGGACCGCTCTATTGGCGCTGATCCGTAAAATACTGCTGTATCTGACAGAGCGTATATACGGAATGCTTCAGCGGCAGACGGATAAGCTGTATCCTTTTGCAGATCGGGTGAATATTTGGGCAAGGAGATCAACTCATGGTGAAGCTGCACTTGCTACTGTATTAGATATTAAGAGGAAAATGCATTTACCTGAGGCCTTTTATCAAGAAGCTGAGCGGCATCGAATCTCGTCGCAAGTGACTGAATCGTTTCTTCTTATCAAGGGTTTTATTGACAATTATAAATCAGGTAAAGCTTCCAAGGAAATAAAGAGCCTTATTGATGGCATAGTAACGGGAAATATATCGCTCCTTGATATATTTGATCACATTATTGAGCAGGCGGCAAAACTGGGAATTTCCCAAGTCATCGGATGGAAGATAATTGATGCAGGCGCAGGAAATAATCTTCCGGAGAAGATAGTCAGACAATATGCTTCCATGCTGCATACGTTCAGCCGTTACAGCAATGAAGACAAGTCCAGAATAATTGCTGCTATACAGGAACAAGTTGCCAGCAATTCTACAAGAAAGGAATTAGCGCTCTTCAAATATGCCTCTGACGCAAAAACATCCCGAAATATTGTGAAAATGTGGGGCATAAGCTTTGCCCACAATCTCGTAGAAGATGGGCTGGTAAAATTGGGTGCACAGCGCAGCGTCCTGCGCATAGTAGCCGAAAAGGGGCAGCCTTGCCTGATACTGGATTCCCAGCAGACATTATTTGGCCAGTTCCAGGATGTGAAGAAGGTTAAAATCCTGAATGCCTGCGGGCTTAACAGCTATGCAATACTTCCTATTCGCAATACCGGCAAAGATTTGGCTATCATTGATGAACAGAATGCCAAAGATTTTTTGCAGGATGTTGACTTCTCAATATCGAAGGGATTCCACCCTGATGTGATAGGAGTTGTGCATCTGCTGATTGATGAGAGAGAAAAGCTGGATAAGGATCTATTGTACTATAAGGTCAAAAGTACGCAGTTGTTCCTCAATATGATCGCTGAAGCATTGGCAGGTGTTGACCATGAGGAATTCCTGCAAACAAATCAGAAGCTTCTAAAAGACTACACCGTCAAATTGGTAGGTGCCGAGCAGGCTGAAAAAGCCTTCAAGAAAATTGAGAGCCGCCAGAATCTCTTTAATCCTGGGAAAATGGTGCATGGCACGATCCTTTTCACGGATATCAAAGGGTTTACCGCAATTACCGAACTGTTTCAGAGAATTGGCAAGCCCGATGAGTTTGTCAAACTGCTAAATGCGTATCTGACGGAAGCGGAAAAAAGTGTAAAACAATTCAAAGGTGATCTGCGCAAATTCATGGGTGACGCTTTTATGTCTTCATACATGCATTCAGGCGCAGATGCGGTATTGTCTGCGCTGGAACTCAGGAAACTACTGAATGAGCTAAATGATAAAATCCGGGTCGACTATGCAGAAGTGATCGAGCTGATTCGTAAGGAGCTTCATCATGATTTTGACCCCAGGATCGTAATTCGTACCGGTATCAAGACAGGGCCGTTTATTGAGGGAACCATAGGATCGCCAGATAGATATGAAGAAGGGGCAATAGGAACCACTCCCAATATTGCGGCGCGACTTGAAGCTATTGGGAGTTTTTTTGATGCCTACGGGCGAATAATTCTTGATGAAGCCACAAGGGCGGAACTGAATGAACAATGCCCTCAAATCGTTTTGCGTAAGCTCTATCCTATTAAACCGATCAATTCCAGCGAAATGCTGCCAATTTATGATGTTGTGGGTGATGAATCCGACCTGACTCAAGACGAGATGACTGTTATCCATCTTCACAACAAGGCAATTGACGAGCTGCTGGCGCTAAACCTCGTTGCGGCGAAAAAACTGTTTGAGACCATTCTGGTGATAGATGCCAATGATAGCTTTGCCACATTTTATCTTGATCGCCTGGCAGTTATAGACCAGTCGTACAAAGCTATGGAACTTCTCAATGACTCCCTCGGTAAAGCGTATTTCAATGATCCGGCGATAGCTATTGCCAACGCTCATGTGTTCTGGCTTGAAAAGAGGGTTTTGAATGCCTTTCCGCTAATTGCCCACCTTCATGACTTTGTAAGAATTGATCCTCTATCGATCAACAAGAAACAGCCATACAGTCTGGCGGATAAAGAGAAATTCGGAATAGTCAAAGATATCTGGAGCCCTCTAAAGCATGCATTTCAACTGCATGATATTCAATTGCTGACATCAATTCTTAATCAGCTTGAAGGATATGACCAAAGCGATGGATTAAGAGCCTATATTTTTGACTCCTATCAAAACAATCGCGATATATTTGAAATTGAGATTGCAAAGTTTTTTTATCCGGTAGAAAAGTAAGTTGTCAAAAATATCGAACCTAAATGCCGGGAGGATGTTCGCGTGAAAAACCTGCTAATCATAGCTTCTACAATATTTGTTCTGCAAGTACCATTCTCCTCCATTACTCATGCGGCTTCTTCTCCTTCCCAGCCGCCAGAAACGATATCCTCGGATGCGGCAAAAATCAGCACGGCAGAATCACCTCTTAAAACTGTTCAGGATATTGAGATTATAAAAGCCGGGACAGCCGAGCTAGGAGCAACTATTGACCGGCAGAAGCATTATAGCACCACTGCTATAGATGCTAACGCCGATCTGACAACAAAATATGGGAAGTTTATGCTGGCCACTCAACAAATTTACGGACATACGATGTCTTTTGAGCCTGATATAATTGAGACGCCCGGCACCAGCTATCTTATTATACTTCACACGGTCAACATTTGCGTTTTATCGAACATCTGAAATTTTAATG
>CAYQMO010000370.1:0-3271 GCA_964418315.1 uncultured Geobacter sp.
AAGCTGGTGAGGGTCAACCGTTAAGCCAGCCAATTCCAGATCAGCCTGTTTGTCGCCAAAGCTTTCCAGAGCGTTCAATACCTCACCCTCCAGCCGTTTAAGGTGTTCAAAAGTGACGTAAAGGAAGTTACCGCTGCCGCAGGCCGGGTCCAGAATTCTAAGCTGGCACAGCTTGCGATGGAATCCCTTGACCAGAGCAATGGCTCCGGGATTGTCGCCTTGTGTGTTCAGAGTGACGGCTGCGGCCAGGATGGAATCCCACTCGGCTCGCAACGGTTCGATCACTGTGGGAAGTACCAGGCGCTCGACATACTCGCGGGGTGTGTAATGCGCTCCAAGGTTGTGGCGTTCGTGCGGATCAAGAGCTCGTTCCAGCAGTGTACCGAAGATGGCAGGTTCAACATCCCGCCAATCGGCTTTGCTGGCTGCGACCAGTAATGCAAGTTGTTCCTCTCCGACCGGTAACGCCTCGGCATCCTCGAACAGGCCGCCGTTGAAACGCAACAGTTTCTCACGCAAAACCGGGGAGAAACCGCCTGTTTTCATGGTGCTCCAGAGCGACTCCGCCATGGGGGCAAAAGTCTCGGCCTTGCCGCACAGACTCTCAAGCAGTTCGGTAAAGCTCTTGTGGGGAATCAAGCCAATGTCCTCGGCAAACATGGTGAACAGACATCGCTTGAGGAAGTTGCCGACCTTCTCGGCGGAATGTCCGGACTGCTCAAAAGACTTGGCCAGAAGAGCAAGACGGTCGGCTACCTGCCGTGTGACCTTGGCGCTGTGCTTGGCTGGATCGAGTGAGTGCGGATCATTCCACACCAGGCTCAATCGCTCGCGTATTTCGGAGATTTCCAGGTCTGCCAGCAGAATGCGGTGTGAACGGGGATCGGGAAACGGCAGGTAGGACTTGCCGGTACAGGAAAATTCACTGTAGATCTCGATAGCGTGACCAACGTCAACTATAACCAGAAAGGGGGGCCAGCCTTCATTCAACGGCAGGGCACGGGCATACTGTTCAGCCTGTCCCTTGGCTTTGACCATGGCCAGATCCCATCCCTTAGTGCCGCGTACGGCGGTGCCTCGCCTGGCGGTTTGCCATCGCACACCCTCCTCGTTGACAGCCAGTGGCGACTTTTCTCCGGGTTGGTCACTTCCCTGCTTTGCCTCGCAGACAAAATGCCCCTGCTTGTAGAGGTCAATTCTGCCATTGCTGGTACTACCATCGCCGTGGCGGAAAGTGACACTGCGCTCGAAAACGTAGGTATTGTCCCGGTCGTCCGGACGTGTCGGTTCTGGTCGCGTGACATTAAGGAGTTCGCACAGCTCCGAGAGGAACAGTTGGTATTGGCACGTTCGGCGGCACCGGAGGCTTCCCAGCGCTGTATAAATGATTGAATGACGTCGGAAGGTTGCATGAACCGGACAATACAACAAACTTGCAGTTATGTCGAGAAGCTGACGTAACGTAATAAACGTGGGCGGTCATCTGTCACACATAGCATGTAGACTGCTCACGAAGGGCAATCTGCTCATCGCGAAGAATCTACAAGTTTTAGTAGCCCCTGCGAACCGGACTCTCTCTGCATCTGGTCAACAATGTACTCCAGGCTGGCATCACCAAAGGCTTTCCAGTATTCTCCAATAACGGCATTTTTGTCATCGCCTTCACTTAGACCAGCGTCTTCGGTTTTAACACCACGAGCGTAAACAACAGCGGGGACACGATCAATCCCGTAACGCCGAAACAGGAGCGGATCCACTCCAAACGGCACAGGCAATATTTCGCACTCTCCATTTGTTAAAGGATTACATGCCGAATTACGCTGCACGACCCTGCCAACCAGATCAATAGTCGGCTGAATCTTCCCCACGCCACCAACAAAACTGCGCAATACCATCATAATACTCGGATCACCGTACCTTGCAATTGAAGCGGCATAATTCCTGATTGTCTGTATCGGCATCGAGGATGATACGAAAACGTAAATTCGTTCATCCTCCTAATTTCCCTTTTGGTGGAATGTCTTTTTCACTGTCAGGGTAATACTGTTCAAGAGCACTCCCAAGCACTTCTTTCTTTATCCGCTCAGTTTCTGTCAGCAATCTTCTCTGGAAATCTGGCGACTGATAGTATGCGTTCACACTTTTCGCAACCGCCACCATGTTGGTTTCTGAAGGGTTTGAAGGGATCTTGATCGAATTGGAAAGCTCTTCCACCTTTTTAAGGGTAACCTCGATGTCAGGGATAGTAAGTGGCTGTGGCGACATCTCCTTCCAGAGTTCACCCTCGACATAGATTTTCACCTTATCTGAGTTCGACTTGATAAAAGCTCTCCCCGGCTTTGCACCACAAACCCCAACGGCCTTGAGATAGACACTATCATCTTTTTGCTGCTCTACCTGATAGCAGGCATCCGGAGTGTCAATAAAAGCCTGCCGCATCTTTGTACTATCACCATATGCAATGACAGGAACTGCAATAACGACGGCAGTAATAGTTACTCTATTCCATAGCCTACGCAACAGAGCCTCCTTCTTGTCAGTGACCACAGAAAATTGTCAGCTGAACCTTTTGCAGTCCCCCATGGTGGATTTTTAGCTGATCCCCAGATAAAAGATGACCGACCAATTGGAATACAGTCATTACCTTTCACAGGCCTTACTTCCTGCAACCGATAATTGCTTTTGGTGAGAATCGGCGCCATGACTCCGTTGCTTGCACATTTGTTAATGCCGACATCATACAGAAGCGACTCACGACCCAGCTTAAAAAGCATCCTGGCAGCAAGGCCGGCATTTACATTGAGCGGGTTGTTGTCATTTATGCTACCTGACAGCGGATAGAACGATCCCCAGCTTCCCATACACCAGAACAAAGGATCAATCGGCTGTGAAACTGCAGCAGCTACGCTATCAGCAATACAGGCTGCCTGAGAAACCGGGTTGGCAAACAATAACGCCTCCGGATTGATGATGAAGGAAAGACTGTCATCATTCCACATCGGATCAACCTCCGTCATATAGGCTACATCGAATGACCCTTTTTCTGCGCACGGGAAGTCCATGAATAACTCAAGGATCGACCATGCAGGGAAGATGTAATAATGTACCTGTTGAAAGGCTTTTTTTGCATCTCCGTAAGTGGGGCTTTTTGAGCTTCCACTTGAAAAACCAGGCTTCGGATTGGTCATGCCTGAACCCAGAGTCGGGAAGCAATAGGGATCCTTGACCGTTTCGATTAGCCTTGAGTGTTCCCAAAATGCTGACGTCAAGC
>CAYQMO010000371.1:0-3251 GCA_964418315.1 uncultured Geobacter sp.
AGAGGCGCGGACATCGCTTCGTACGCTATGCGGATGACCGTGCGCCACGAAGGCGAAGTCAGGTAGCGGGGCTACTTGACAACAGCTATGCTGTAAAAACGATGGCGGTAGGTCCGCCGAAACCGCCATGCAGGTGGAGGTTTCAAACCACCTTGAGGTGCTGTGGACAAAAGACATGGTATTGAGCGTCAAGGAAAAGGCAGTTTTAACTGTCAGGTAAGGGTTACAGAGATGAATGATCAGGTGAACTGCTTACGAAAATGTCGTTAGCGTAGAAATCTCATCAAAACTGGGAGGTAGTCATTAGCCCGTGATAAGCTTGGAGGAAACCTGTTTACCGACCAGGCGGTGAGCGGCATAAAGGCAGCATGACTGTATCACAGGCGTTTTTAGGGAACGTGGGAACCCACGGACGGATGTTAAGAGAGGATTTCAAGCGGAAGAACCGTAAGAGAAGAGTATCGATGCCGTCATGGGGGCAGATTGGGTTGTAGTAGTGAAGATTCTTCCCCGAAAAGGAAGTGGAGCGAAGGACCCGAGTCAATCCGGTTTCAATGATAAGTCAACTGAAAAGAAGGAGCTTATGAGAGAAACAAAGCCGTACAACATATCCCAAAGAGTCGTATTAGCGGCTTATGAACGAGTGAAGGCAAACAAAGGCAGTCACGGCGTGGATGAACAGACGCTGCAGGATTTTGAAAAGGATTTGAAAAACAATCTATACAGGATCTGGAATCGGATGTCATCCGGCAGTTACATGCCAAAACCTGCCAAAGCAGCAGCGATACCGAAGAAAAACGGCGGAACAAGAATTCTCGGCATACCAACAGTTGAGGACCGCATTGCACAGATGACGGCAAAGATATACTTCGAGCCGTCTGTGGAGCCGATGTTTTGTGAAGACTCTTATGGGTACAGACCCAATAAATCGGCGATACAGGCAGTGGCGGTGACCCGGCAAAGGTGCTGGAGGAAAGATTGGGTATTGGAGTTTGACATCAAAGGTCTGTTTGATAATATCAGACATGACTATCTGATGGCGTTGGTGGAAAAGCACAGTAAGGAGAAATGGGTGACCCTGTATGTCCGACGCTGGCTGACGGCACCTTTCCAAATGAAAGATGGAACACTGATTCCCAGAACGGCCGGCACCCCGCAAGGCGGGGTCATAAGCCCGGTTCTCGCCAACCTGTTTCTCCATTATACGTTTGACAAGTTCATGGAGAAGGAATTTCCGAACATACCATGGGCAAGATATGCAGATGATGGAGTAACGCACTGTGTAACGCTGGAGCAGGCAAAGAAGTTACTGGAAAAGCTATGTGAAAGGTTCAAGCAATGCGGACTGGAAATAAATCGGGAGAAAACAAGGATAGTGTACTGTAAGGATGATGACCGAAAAGGAACTTATCCGAATACCTCCTTCGATTTTCTCGGCTATACGTTTCGGCCCAGAGAAGCAAAGAATAAGTATGGAAAGTTCTTCACAAGCTTCCTGCCAGCTATGTCGGGAAAGGCCATAAAGGCTATCCGCGAAGAAGTGAGTGGATGGAAACTACAGCTGAAACCGGACAAGAACCTTAACGACTTGGCCAATATGTTCAACAGCAAAATACAGGGCTGGATAAACTACTACACGCATTTCTATAAAGCGGAGATCTACGGTGTGCTGAGATACATCAATGGGTGCCTTGTTAAATGGGTACGCAAGAAGTACAAGAAACTTAAGCACCATCGCAGAGCTGAATACTGGCTTGGAAATGTGGCAAAAAGGGAGGGGAAACTGTTTGCTCACTGGAAATTTGGGATTATGCCAACGGCTGGATGATGGGAGCTGTATGAGCCGAGAGGTTCACGTACAGTTCTGCGAGAGGTTGAGGGGGAAGTTCCCTCAACCTACTCTCTTGATGGTTTTCTGCAGAAGCAAGAAAGCGGCAACCCGCACGCTGGACAAGATCCTGCCATTCATCGAGGGGAAATTATTCCTCAAAGTGAATCGGGAGAAAACCAAGGTCGCACACGCCAACTTCGTCAAATATCTGGGTTATAGTTTTTATGTCTACCGGGGAGAAGGCCGACTGAGAATCCATCCCAAGAGCGTCACTAAATTCAAGGAAAAAGTCCGAGAAGTGACTGGGCGTAGCAACGGGATGGGAATCGAGGAGCGAAGGGCAAGATTGAACAGTCTTGTTCAGGGCTGGATGAATTACTTCAAACTGGCTGATGCTAAGGCCCTGCTTCAAGGCTTGGATGAATGGCTCAGGCGGAGAATCCGGATGGTCACATGGAAGCGATGGAAAAGAATCCGAACGCGATTTGAGAATTTAAGACGGGCCGGAATCGACCGGAAACAGGCTTGGCAATGGGCGAATACGAGAAAAGGCTACTGGCGAGTTGCCAATAGCCCAATCTTGCAACGTGCGATACCCAATGACCTGATTAAACGTGCCGGATACCTCAGTTTGATGAAATGCTATTCTGTTACGTGATCTGTAAACCTTGGAAGCGCCGTGTACCGAACGGTACGCACGGTGCTGTGGGAGGTCCCCCGGTCAATTAATGGCCGGGGTCCTACCCGATCACTGCGCCTTAAGCTAAGTTGTCGTCAAACGGAATACAGCCAGATTCTACATTCCTAGCCTTGCTCAAGGCGAAGCTATCTCGCCGAATAATCTGTATCTTTGGGTGTGACAGAGAATCAGGCCTTTTTCTTTTCCTTGCGCACCAGTTCTTCCCGGCTGTTTTCTTCAGCGCGGTAGATGGCGACCCGGGCGATCAGTTCCAGAGGCAGCGGTTCATTGAACGGAAATTGCACGGCGCCCTTGGAGCTCTTGTAAGCGGCAAAATCGGTCTTGAACACTTCAATGCCGCTTGCACCCGGATAAAATCCGATATGGCGGGTATGGGCGGCGAAATGCACCACGTTGCCTTTGAAGTAGTAAGTCGGCATTTGCCAGCTGATCTTCTCCTGGGCCTGGGGAATAGCCGTGTGTATGGCGGACCGGACTGCCTGCAGCTTCTCCTGGATATCAGCCGGAAAACTCTGGATATAAGCATCTACAGATTCCAGCGAAGGCGAGAACATGGCCATGGCTAACCTCCATGATGATCGTCGATGATCCAATAAATCCATTATACTATAGGTTTGGGTTTGGTATTCGCCAAATCCGGATTTGTATGAATTAATGGGCAATATATGTTTACTAAACATATACAAATTGACTTGATCTATAATCACTTCAATCACTATA
>CAYQMO010000372.1:0-3241 GCA_964418315.1 uncultured Geobacter sp.
AGGCTGCTCTGGAACGAGCGATTATCCGTATGCAGGTCGCCGGTAAAGCCGTTCGTAAGTAGAACAGTTCAAATAGCAGGACAAACAGAGTGAGCGGCAGCGATGCCGCTCTTTCTGTTTGTCCTGCACAGGAGACAAAAAATTTCCTGTTTGGTTGCTGAATCGGAATATTTATTGGGGATTGAGGCGATTAGAGAAAAAATCCATACGAAGGAAAATATATTTTGCATGTATTAGTTGTTGAAGACGATCCCAAATTATGTGAAAACCTTGTGATCGGTTTGACGTATAACGGTTTTGAAGTGGCTGGTGTAGCTGATGGTATTGAACTTGATGCAGCCTTGGCACATAAACATTTTGATGTAATTGTGCTGGATCTTGGTCTGCCGGGAGAAGATGGAATAGAGATAGCCAAAAGAATTCGTAAAAGGGCAAACACCGGACTCATCATGGTAACGGCGCGTGGCATGACTGAGGATCGTATAATCGGTTTTGAAAGCGGAGCGGACTTATATTTTGTAAAGCCGGTGGATATCAAAGAGTTGGCAGCGGCAATCAGGGGACTTGAACGACGCCTGGTACAACCATTTCAATCGGAATGGCGGCTTGACTTCAGTTCATCTTGTTTAATAACCCCAAACGGCATTAGCATAAAACTTAGCGCCAACGAGCGCTCTGTGCTGAAACTGTTGCTGACTAATATTGGCAAAGACGTTTCCCGTGCAATCATACTTGAAATTTTAGGCTTGCCAGATGAAATAAGCTTCTATCCTAGGCTTGATGTCCTGATTAGCCGACTTCGCAGTAAGGTGGCCGCAGCCGATCCATCATTATCCCTCCCGATACAAACCCGATACAGCCATGGCTACACTTTTTTGAAAGAAAGCTGATGAATTGCTTCGTTCACTATAGATTCGTAATTTTCACCTTATTATCATTGCTGTATATCACAGGCCTTTCTCCTATAAACTCATTTGGCTCGCCGCTTATTTTGACAGCTTCAGAAGGGCGCACCCCTCTTGCCGGACATTTGGATGTATTTAAAGATGAAGCCGGCATGCTGACTATCCAGGACGTAACATCACCTGCTTACAGCAACCGTTTTAAAGAAATTCCCGGAATTCTTCCTGCCGGATTTTACCAGCATGGGGCGATATGGCTGCGATGTAATGTCAAACGTGCAACTGATTCGCCATCAGATTGGGTACTTGAAATAGCTCCGGCTTACAATGAGAAACTTGACCTATATATCTCAACAGCTACTGGTGGTTATGATGTTTACCGTGGCGGTGCGCTTCTTCCGTTATCAAAGCGGGGCATTACTTATCGACTGGATCTGTTCAGATTGAATCTCCCACCCACCTTGCCAACTACGTTACATATAAGGATTGAATCCAAGCGTTCCATAACCGCCAATCCTCTGTTTTGGCAACCTGATGCTCTTCGGAAAAAAGTAGAAGCAGAGGCTCTGTTTCATGGCGCCTACATAGGCGTAATTCTATTGGTTACTGTATTCAATATGCTTTACTGGTTCTGGTTTAGAAAAGCTTTGTACGGATACTATTTTTTCTATGTACTTTCTATCGGATTCCTGTTTTTTAGTTCATACGGCTATGCCCGCCAATACCTCTGGCCAGAAACAACCTGGCTCATTGCACCCGGTACATTTATCAATTTTCTACTGCTGATGGCATTAACTATAGGTTTGATGTCTGAGATGCTGGAACTTCACAGGCACTTGCCACGAACGGATCGGGCAGTAAAAACCGTCTTTTTCGGAGGTGCCGCTACCGGATTTTTTTTGATCTTGTGTGGTTTTCATTATCAGATCATCAGTTATATTCATATCTCACTTCTGGTCTGTGCACTCGTTTGCATCATTATCGGTACAATACTTATCCGGCGTGCAAATGGAGCTGTAATCTACCTGTCAGCCTTTGGTATCCTCCTGATATCTGGTGTGCTCCAGACACTTGCCAATGTCGGCATCATTCCAATCACAGTTTTTTCAGACAACTTGCTTATATTCTCAACATTTGTCCATATCGTAGTGCTGACCATTGCGGTACTAAATAATGTAGTGGGGATCATACGTGAAAAATATACTATCGAAGCGGCTCTTGCCAGAGAACAGCTAACAGTTGAGAATCAACGACAGTTTTTACGACTTATCTCCCACGAGCTTCGCACTCCGCTTGCTGTTATCGACAGCACAGCCCAGATTATCCCTTTTATCAAAGACGATGGAGAACAGGTTGTGCGTAACGCAGAAGCCATTCGCACTGCGACCCGGCAATTATCAGATTTGATGAACAAATACCTCACTCATGATCGACTGGTGAGCGGCGGTATGCAGCCTGATTTCAAACCGGTTAAAATTTTTGAACTCCTGAGAAACCTTGTCTTGCAGATTCAGTTGACTGCAGATAATCATCGCATTAATTGTGAACTACCGGAAGCGCCCGTTGTATTTAGCTGTGATCCAATATTAATCGAAATTCTCGTAACACTCCTGCTGGATAATGCTGTGAAATATTCACCTGATGGCGGTGCCATCGTTCTCCGGGCAACTTCACTTGACTCTCGGGAACTGCAGATAGATGTCATTGACTGCGGTTCAGGCATGAGTCAGGAGCAGATTGACAAGGCCTTTGAGCCATACTATCGGGCACATGCAGTTCCTGGTATTGGAGGACTTGGACTTGGGCTCCATCTGGCAAGACACATTGCCGCGCTTCATGGCGGTTCGATCTCATGTTCAAGTGCCCCTTCTCGAGGAAGTACCTTTAGCATTATTTTGAAACAATAATTCCGTAGTCGTGCCCGTATCTGGGCGGATCTTGCCAGCGGGGATCTTGATATGAGTGTTTCCGGCACTCAGAAGAAACCTTGCTACTAAATTGACTTTTGTTTACAATCGACTCGCTTCGGCATATTGATACCATTTTATGAAACTACAGTTTCACAAAGAAGTCATAAATGGCAGATTCAGCGCAAGTCACCTACGAAAAAGGGAAGTTGTACGACCTGAACATTACGGATGTGTTATCCGATCCAGAGCAGCCTCGCAAGTATTTTGATGAACAGGCACTGGCTGATTTGAAAGCCTCGATAGAAAAGCATGGTGTATTGCAGCCGGTCCTGGTACGGCAGGTAACAGATGGCGCTTTGCTGCTGGTTTCTGGTGAGCGGCGTTTTCAGGCTTCAAAACTGGCTGGATGTCTGACGATTCCGGCGGTAT
>CAYQMO010000373.1:0-2537 GCA_964418315.1 uncultured Geobacter sp.
AAGATGCGTCAGCGAATCGAAGCTGAAAAAAGTGGAATTCAAATTGATCAATTGTCTTTCGAGGTTCAACAACGTTGCAAAGATGGTAACTTGGTTTGGACTGAAATATTATCCACTGCTGAACGTGATGCCAATGGAAAAATTATTGGATTCCACGGAGTTAGCAGGAATATTAACGAACGAAAACGAAGAGAAGAAGCCGCTAAAATGTCCGAGCGTTTTCTACAATCTACATTAGATGCATTGTCCGCTCATATTGCTTTATTGGATGATAAAGGTGTAATTCTACTTGTCAATAGAGCCTGGCGTGACTTTGCTCATCAAAATGGACTGCCAGCGGAGATCGTATCAGAAGGTACTAACTATTTTCAAATTTGTAATATGGCGTCAGGGGAGAACGCTGAGGAAGCTGAGCTATTTGCTGAGGGGATAAAAATGGCTCTCACCGGAGAAAAAGATTTCTTCTATATGGAATACCCGTGTCATTCTCCCCATGAGAAAAGATGGTTTGCAGGACGTATTACTTCATTTCAGGGAGAAGGCGCGCGTCAAGTGGTAATTTCTCATGAAAACATTACTGATCGGAAGCTTGCTCAGGAGATGTTGGAGGAGTCACTCCGCACACTTGAAACAATCAGTATTACCGATTGTTTGACCGGAATAGCTAATCGTCGCCACTTCGACGAAGTTCTTGACGAAGAAAATGCCCGTCACGCTCGGTCAGGAGCTAAACTGTCGCTGATTATGTTAGATATTGATTTTTTCAAAGCATATAACGACAGTTACGGTCACGTAGAGGGCGATAAATGCATCCAGCGAATTGCCCAAGTGATGGCTGACTGTGCAAATCGTCCTGCCGACTTGGTTGCTCGTTATGGCGGTGAGGAGTTTGTGTGTATTCTTCCTGAAACTGATAGCAATGGATCCGTTGCTATTGCAGAGAAGATCAGGAAAAGCATCTCAGCTCTTGAAATAGCACATATAGGGTCGAAAAATTCCGTCCACGTTACTGCCAGCCTGGGGGTAGTGACTACCTATTGTGATGCGGGTAAATCCGTATCTGAAATCGTTGTCATGGCAGATAATCGTCTTTACGAGGCTAAGAAATCTGGTCGCGACAATGTTCAGTTTAGTGATTTGACTAATGCTGTTTTGGCATCAAGCAGAGACAGCGACGGAAAATTAGTTCAGCTAACATGGAAAGACTCTTTC
This sequence comes from uncultured Geobacter sp., assembly GCA_964418315.1. Lineage (GTDB taxonomy): Bacteria > Desulfobacterota > Desulfuromonadia > Geobacterales > Pseudopelobacteraceae > JACRCG01. Next base: position 1,213 of record CAYQMO010000373.1, read on the forward strand.
TGTAGTGGTAATCACCTGATTGACCAACAGCATGCGTCTCTACTGCTGACATCCAATGAACTACTGGAAGCCATTCTTCGATCACAACCGCAAGAAGAAAAAGCATCATTATTGGCTCGTTTACTGAATGAGGTCTCTCAGCACTTTCACGATGAAGAATTTATTTTGAAAACAATTGCATTCCCTGGAATTGTTGAACACCGTGCTGAGCACTCCAAATTACTTGTAAAAGGTCTTGAACTTTCTGGGCGATTTAATGATTGCGACCTTTCATTGGGCGATGTGTTCCAATTTATTGCTCTCGATGTGATCATGGGGCATATTATCGGAACCGACATGGAATATTTTTCGTCCACTGCAGATTGTCCAGATGCAGTGCTGGAGACTCATCTATAAGTCGGATACCTGTCAGCCGGTGCTACGGATTTTTTCGTGTACCGGCTTTTTATTTTTTGGAGCCCACTATGCCAACCACACCAAACGAATCAGCTCAGGATTTGCGCAGGCGAGCTGAAGAATTGTTCCGGGCACGCGAAGTTTTAACTCCGGAATTGATCACGCAAGAAGAAACAAAGCGATTCCTCCACGAATTGCTGGTGCATCAGATCGAGCTGGAAATGCAAAATGATGAACTGTGTCGTACACAGATTGAGCTTGAAGCCGAACGGGCAAGAGACAATGCCATCGCAATCCAGAGTGCCCTGGAATATTCCGAAAACATAGTGGAAACTGTGCGCGAACCACTGCTTGTGCTTTGTAACAACCTGAAGATACTCTCTGCCAACAGCAGCTTCTACAGTACCTTCAAAGTAGAGCCTGCTGAAACCATCGGGCGCTTCATCTATGACCTCGGCAACCATCAATGGGATATTCCCGAACTGCGGCTGCTTCTTGAGGATATTATCCCCAAGAATACACTCTTCAATGATTACGAAGTCGATCATGTTTTTCAAAATATCGGACGCAAAACCCTCCTTCTAAACGCCCGACAGATTTTCCGCAAAGACGTCGGATCACACATTATTCTGCTGGCCATGGAGGATATTACCGAGCGCAGGATAGCAGAGGACCTTCTGAATGCCCGTATCCGCCTGAGCGAATATGCGCTTACCCATTCTCTGAACGAACTATTGACTAAAACTCTCGATGAAGCGGAGGTATTGACCGGCAGTTCAATGGGGTTCTTCCACTTTCTGGATGAGAGTCAGAAGACACTTATTTTGAGAGCCTGGTCTTCAAACACCATCTCCACTATGTGTTCAGCCAAAGACGCAGAAGGGCATTACTCTGTCGATGTTGCAGGTGTGTGGGCAGACAGTATTAGT
>CAYQMO010000373.1:2547-3239 GCA_964418315.1 uncultured Geobacter sp.
AGAAGGCCGGTAACCCATAACTCCTATATTGCACTCCCGGATCGCAAGGGGATGCCTGAGGGGCATGCGGAGGTGATCCGAGAGATTACGGTACCGGTTTTCCGAGGCGATTCGATAGTTGCCGTTATTGGTGTCGGCAATAAACCAACCGATTATATAGAGCAGGATATTGATGCGGTTGCCAAACTTGCCAATCTGGCTTGGGATATTGTCGTGAGCAAACAGGCGGAAGAGGCATTACAACTGGCCAAAATAGCTGCCGAATCCGCAAACATTGCCAAAACTCAATTCCTGCAGAACATGAGTCACGAAATCCGCACCCCCCTGAACGGTCTTTTAGGCATGGCCCAGCTTCTGAAGATGACCGATCTGACAGAAGAACAGCAGGAATACGTAGATGGACTTATGCTGTCCGGCAAAAATCTGCTTTCCCTGATCAGAGATATTCTTGATCTTGCCAAGATCGAGGCAGGCAAGGTCAAGATCGAATTGACTCCATTCAATTTACGTCGCTGCATCGAAGATATTCTCTTAATCATGAAATTTACTGCACGTGAAAAAGAGCTTGTTTTGAATGTGGATTTTTCCGGAGCTGTTCCCCCTGTTCTGGTAGGAGACCAGTTGCGGGTCAAGCAGATTCTCCTCAACCTGATTGGTAACGCGACAAAGTTCACGGCAAAGGGAAGCATCAC
>CAYQMO010000374.1:0-3234 GCA_964418315.1 uncultured Geobacter sp.
ATGTTGACGAATCCACCCGACATCATAGAACAAAGCAAACTGCAGGGTCGAATTTATCAGATGACGAAGTTCCGCTGTCGTCACAAAACCGCTGTCGCCACTTCCTTCGCCGGACGAATAAGCCCTGACACCATAAAAACCTCCTGTGCCGAACTGCTCGGACGAGTCGAGGTTTTTAAACGCGTATTGCCCGTTGATAGAAAAGGAAAGAGACGTACGGTCTTGAATAATGGTCTGTGTGCGTGATACGTTAAACGTCAATTTTTCATAAAGGCCGCCTGTATTTGCTGCACTCCTGTCGTGCGCTTCATCCGATGACACTGCGGAGAGATCGACATTTCCGACCCCCAAACCGACCGAAAAACTGTTGAAACCGCCCCCCAGAAACTGATCGTTCGTATCTGCGCTAAGTCCGATAGTTCCGTTGTGCAGACGTTTGTTGTTAATGGCCGCACTGTATACTTCATTATAGAGCCAGCGAAATTCATATCCGATCTGACCGGAGAGATTAAACGGTCGATGCAGCAGCGGAAACGAGAAGCTGCTTCCGGCGGTAAATGCATCGCCTTTGGACTGCAGCTCACCCCTCAGATCGTAATGCAGATAACTGGATGAAAATGACAGACGAGAGCCGGCTACGCCAATCGGAGCCGCGTACGCAAGGCGGCCGTAATTATTTTTTAGTGAGCTCTGCCACTTCAGCGTTACCTGATCGCCATAGCCAAAAGGATTATTCAGGTTCAGCGTCGCTGCGCCACGATACTCTCCAGACGAAATACTGCCCTGATTGTCAGCTTCCACGCTGCCACTGATCATCGGCAAATCCGCCAGCTTCAAGACCAGATCGGAAGTTCCCCGTTCCTTGCCAGGAAGGAGCGACGTAGAAGCCGAAACGCCGGGAAGCCCTTTCAAGAGGCGCACTGCCGCTTCAAGGGCTTCCATGTTGATTGTCGTGCCGCTTTTGTTTTCCCGCTGCAGATAAGCCATCGCCACATCAGGGCTCATCCTGCTCCTGGATGCCGGATCAATGCTTATTGTGCCCAACTTGCCTTCAATAATTTTTATCAGAATACGACCCTCTTTCACCTCCTGCTGTGGAAGGAAGGCGGAAGCTATACGCCCCCGTTTGCTGTAAAAGGCGATAATTCTCTGGGGAGCAACTTCGAGCTGCCCCATGGTCAGCTCTTTCCCAACCAGGTCAGCAAGCGCTTCTAATAATTCCTCTGGCGGAAACTGTGACAAACCCTCGAAAAAAAAACCTCTGACAAGGATTATTGTACCGGATTTGTCACCGGCAGGAAGCGGCTGTGGTGTAATTAGCGGTTTTTTTTCAGGCAGAACAACAGGTGGAGATTCGCGGTGTTCACGAAGAATTGAACCGGCATCCGGCTGCGCGGCAAAAGCCGACCGAGCAGATATCAACAGTATTAATCCTGCGACAATCCATAATCCACGACTCATGAACACCTCAAAAACTGGAAAAGATAGTACTTGCCGGTAGTGTGCTATACAGCCAACATCTGTCAGAAGTTCATGATCAGAAAATATAGCCAGCCAACAAGAGACAAAAGACCGACGTACCAGATGTATTTTTTGCGGGTTATCATTGCTATTGATGAGAGAACTATTGCGACCTGAAGAAACACAAGCGAATTAGTAAGTCCTGCCGATATCTTATGAAATTTTTCCTTCTTCTTTCCGGTTGCTTTGGCTTTTTCCTGGATCTCGTCCTTTTCATCTTTATAGCGCTTTAGTTCTTCGTCATATTTTTTAATGGTATTACGATATTTGTCGGCAGCTTCAGGAGGCATCCCCTGAATTGCCGCAAGCTGCAGCTCCAAAGCCGCCTTTGATATCTGAAAGGTATGTTCCTTGACGCTCTTTGACTGGTACTGAGCCCAGATATTTGTTTCATCGCCCGAACTGAGTACGGCTATTGTGGCTCCCCTTGAAACCTCAAGAGACATGTAAGCGGCCAGAATCGCAATTATGGTGGTTGAAAGCGCAAGCCAGTTGAGCCACCCCTCCGCCGGACGTAAATCAGTTACATTAGTGACAGCAACCGGTATCGTGGGCTGAGCAGTCCCGGTCGCTTCGCCAACTTGAACCGACGCAGCAGGGGGAACCTTATCGTGAGGCTGCACATTTTGCGGAGGCATAGCGACACCATCAGCAGAATAGTGGTGCAAACCGTCATCTAAAACCGGCTTATCACTTTTCCGAACCCAAAACCAGATAGAAAATCCCAACGTGAGTGTGACAATAGCAAAAGTAATCATGAGTGCCTCCATTTCGTTATTTTTTTTCGCCAGATATTACACTATAAAGAAAACCCTTGTCACGGAATAATGGTAACTACTGTTGACTGTCATCCTGAACATCGTGAAGGATCTACTGTTGATTTTGATCGTTACAATGGCAAAAAACAGATCCTTCGTACCGCACAGGATGACAAGCTTCTTATCCCCGTTAATCCCCCATCCGTCCTAGCCAACCCTTTTGCATCGGGCGGCAGATAACAGCTTGTATCACGCAGCCTTCTGTAATCGCTCAGCAACCCAAACCTTGATTATTGATTGCCTTGGCACTCCAATGCGTCTTGCTTCTTTGTCCATCTCCTGGATCATCCAAAGCGGGAAATCGACATTCACCCGCTTTTGTTCCTGTTGAGGGCGACGGGCTTTTGAGAGATCGAGATACTGAGAGATGTCTTCACCGGAATCAAAAACGTTATCCAAATCATTAGCTTTCATAGATCGCAATCTCCTCTTTTCTGGATCGCCGGACTGAGATGATACGGATGCGTCCACCTCGATAAGTTATTATGCCTGACCACACTATTTTTTCAATCGCACCAATCACCATGAATCGCGCTTCATCGGCTGTTTTGAGGGGAACTTCAATGTAATCAGGATCCTCCCATATAGCCTGCGCCTGCACAAAATCTATCCCATGTTTATCAAGGTTCGTAATGGATTTATCAGAATCAAATTCAAATATCATCATTTATATACCTTTTTTATACCCATTGTCACCATATTTACTTCTGAAAAGTAAAACAGTTGACGATTGAAGCATTTTTTTCGACCCACGGCTCTTTAAGCATGTCAAGATGCAAGCCGCTTCCGTCATATCTGTTACAAACCGAAACAGTATGATCAGACCACTGTTGCGAGAGCCCTACTATTTCGACTGAATCTTCTGCACGCAGCAGATGAATTGTTCCATTAATGC
>CAYQMO010000375.1:0-3232 GCA_964418315.1 uncultured Geobacter sp.
TACCTGCTGATCGGCACCGACAACACCGCACGCAAGCTTATCGAAGCGGAGCAGGTTCAACTCAGCCAACGGCTGCGCGATCATCAGTTCTATACCCGCTCCCTGTTCGAATGCAACATCGACGCGATCATGACCACCGATCCATCCGGTATCATCACCGATGTCAACAAACAGATGGAAGTACTAACCAGCTGCACCCGCGATGAACTGATCGGAGCACCGTTCAAAAACTACTTCACCGACCAGGTACGGGCTGAATCCAGCATCAAGAAGGTTCTGAGGGAAAAGAAGGTAACGAACTTCGAACTGACCGCACGTACCAGAGATGGCATGGAAACAGTCGTCTCCATCAACGCGACCACCTTCTACGACCGGGATCGAAGGCTGCAAGGAGTGTTTGCCTCAGCCCGTGATGTTACCGAGCGCAAGCGCCTGGATCAGGTGCTGCAGGAAAAGAACCTCGAACTTGAAAAGGCCCGCTCCGTGGCGGAAAAAACCAACCTGGCAAAGTCAGATTTCCTGGCCAATATGAGCCACGAACTGCGCACCCCGCTCAACTCGGTAATCGGCTTTTCCGAGGTTCTGCAGGATCGGTTATTCGGTCCGGTCAATGAAAAACAGTATGAATACGTCACTAACATCCTGACCAGCGGCAGGCATCTCCTCTCCCTGATTAACGACATCCTCGATCTCTCAAAAGTTGAATCAGGTAAAATGGAACTTGAGCTGAGTGATTTTTCACTGCGGGATACGGTAGAGGCGTCACTGATGATGCTCATGGAAAAAGCGCTCAAGGGCGGACTCAAGCTGCATCTTGATATTGACGCGGAGGCAGATGTACGAATTGTGGCAGACCAGAGAAAAGTGAAACAGGTTCTGTTCAACCTTCTGTCGAATGCGGTCAAATTCACTCCTAATGATGGTTCGATCGACGTGAGCGTACTAAAAAAAGGCGAGTTTATTGAAATAACTGTTGCTGATAGCGGCATAGGGATCGAAGAGGAAGATATCCCCAAGCTCTTTCATCCTTTTACGCAACTGGAGTCGGTATATACCAAAGAGTATGAAGGGACCGGCTTGGGACTGGCGTTAAACAGGCACCTGGTGGAACTGCATGGTGGCAGGGTCTGGGTAGAAAGCACATTTGGTGCCGGGAGCAGGTTCAGTTTCACTATTCCGCTGAACCAGGAAACTAGCAAAAAGCAACTGCTGGCAAACCAGCAGTGAAATAGGAGATAGCAACATGTCTGAAACCATACTGATTGTTGAAGACAACAGAAACAACTGTACTTTGTTGAGGGACATCCTCTCCTATCACGGCTATGAAACATCTGTAGGGTTTGATGGCAACGAAGGAATCGAATTGGCCAGAAAACTCATGCCGGATCTGATTCTGATGGACATCCAGATGCCCAATATGGACGGCATGACCGCCGCATCCATATTGAAGGGGGATCCCGCGACCAAAGGACTGAAAATCATCGCCCTGACCTCCTTTGCCATGCGGGGGGATAAGGAAAAATTCCTGGCAGCCGGATTCGACGACTACCTCTCCAAGCCGATCAGCACCCGTGAACTGCCAGGTCAAGTAAAACGCTGGCTGGAAAATAAGGGAGAACCATGAATCCTCATAACCCCAGAATTCTCTGCGTAGATGATGAACCGCTCAACCTCAGCCTGCTGGAGGCTATGCTGACTCCTCGAGGGTATGATGTCGTTTCGGCGTTAAACGGATCGCTGGCGCTTGAGATGATCAGAACCGGGCAGATCGATATATGCCTTCTGGATGTGATGATGCCTGGTATGAATGGCTTCGAGGTCTGCCGCCGGATCAAGTTGGATGAAGATCACAGCAATATTCCGGTAGTCTTGATTACAGCTTTGGCCGATAGAGAATATCGTATTCTGGGGATTGAGGCCGGAGCTGAGGATTTTATCTCCAAGCCGTTTGACGCGACCGAAGTGCTGGCCAGGATCAAGATGCTCCTTCATGTCAAGGAGCTTCATGACCGGCTCATTCAGGATGCCAAAATGGCCCATGAAACCAGACAACAGTTTCTTAACATTATGCCCCACGAACTTCGCACTCCCATGAACGGAGTGCTCGGCATGTCCCAGCTTTTGGAAATGACAGAACTGACCGAGGAGCAGCAGGAATACCTCAAAGATCTTAACCAGTCCGGCGAAGATATGCTTTCTCTGGTAGGCAATTTTTTGGATTTTACCAGTATCGAGGCGGGTAGAACTCAGGTGAAATCGGTCGAATTTAACCTGAGAGATTGCGTCAACGATACTGTAATTATGCAAAAGATTATTACAAATGCAAAGGGACTTGCCCTGGATGTGGAATTTATCGGAGAGTTTCCTGACGTCTTGATGGGAGATGCGCTACGACTACAGCAGATTCTACTCAACCTTGTGGGTAATGCGATCAAATTCACGGCGCACGGAGGCATCGCTATCACGGTGAAGCTTGACGAACAGAAGAATAACAGGGTGAATGTTAAAATAGCGGTGCGCGACACCGGAATCGGTATCTCTCCTGAGGCTCTTGGAAAGATATTTTTGCCGTACATTCAGGAAGATGCCTCCGCAACTCGTCAGTATGACGGGGCAGGACTCGGATTGACTCTCAGCCGTCGTCTGGCGGAACTCATGGGTGGTACCATCTCCGTTGAAAGCACTAAAAACGTCGGCAGTTGTTTTACGCTGACCGTTCCGTTCGCTGGCGTTCAGGATAATTCACCTGGCTGGCTGGAAAGCAGGGAACAACCATGAATCAACATAAGCCAAGAATTCTCTGTGTAGATGATGGACAGCTCAATCTCAGCCTGCTGGAGGCTTTGCTGACCCCGAGGGGATATGATGTTGTCCAGGCGGCAAATGGCCCGCTGGCGCTGGAAAAGATCAGAACCATGCAGATCGATATCTGTCTTCTTGATGTAATGATGCCGGGTATGGATGGCTTTGAGGTCTGCCGCCGGATCAAGTCGGATGAAGATCACAGGAGCATTCCGGTCATCATGATTACCGCTCTGGCCGACAGAGAAAATCGTATTCGGGGGATTGAGGCCGGAGCTGAGGATTTCATCTCCAAACCGTTTGACGCCGGCGAAGTGCTGGCCAGAATAAAGATGCTTCTGCATACCAAGGAATTGAACGACCGGCTCAATGCCGCCTACCATAACATTGCAAAACTAAGTGCATTTGGCGAGCAGATCATCATTAATTT
>CAYQMO010000376.1:0-3227 GCA_964418315.1 uncultured Geobacter sp.
GCCATGGAGAGGATCAGACCGGTCATGATACCGGGAGTTGCCATAGGAAGCAGAATCTTGGTCAAGGTCTGAAACTTGGTGGCACCCAACGCCAGAGACCCTTCGCGGATTCCTTTTGGAATTTAGGCAAGCGACTCTTCAGTAGCAACAATCACCACCGGTACCGTCAGGAGAGCAAGAGTCAAGCTGGACCAGAGGATACCACCGGTTCCAAAAGTCGGTGTAGGCAGTCGTTCCGGGAAAAAAAGGCTGTCAATACTTCCGCCGATGCCGTAGACGAAGAAGCCGAGACCAAAAACCCCATAGACAATTGACGGAACACCAGCCAGATTGTTGACGGCAATGCGTACCATACGTGTCATCAAGCCATCCTTGGCGTATTCTCGCAAATATATGGCCGCGACTACCCCAAACGGCAGCGAGAACAGACTCATAAGCAGCACCATCATAACCGTACCGAAGATTGCCGGAAAGAGTCCCCCCTCGGTATTGGATTCGCGTGGATCATCCAGGAGCAGTTCGCGAACTCGCTCCAGATATGCGCCACATTTGGCGAAGAACGACATGCTGTTAGGTTGATGCAAGGCAACGATTTCTGTCAGAGAAATATCTTTGCTGCCACCTGCGACATCAGCCATCTGCGCCGTAATCCGTCCTATTTCAGCCAGAGTTGCCGTGGCCTTTTCGTTTAAACTGGTGAATTCTGCCATCGTTTTTTCACGGGTAGCGGTTAGTTCGCTGATTTCACGGGCGTTAGTTTCTTTGCCGCGATATTCAAGTTTCTGAAGTTTCAATCTGAGGTTTTCAGCGGTATAGTTTAAGTCTGACATCTGCTTTTTGATTTTTTGAGTATCGTCCATCTTGTCGGCTACAAGTTTCATAGCCTGTTTCAGGTTTTCAAACGGAGTCGCAGCCGTCAGTGTGATCCCCTCTGCGGTAATTCCCTTCAGTGTACCAAAATAGTTGCCATGTTCCCGCCGCTCCAGAAGAATGGCATCAGCAGGCTGAGATCGTGTCAATATGTCTTTCTCGTCGATCCAGTGGAAATCCTGACCAAATACATCCCGATTACCGACTTTAAGCTGCAATCGCTGGTTGCCGTTGGTTGGGTTTTTCTCCTGCTGCGTAATCTGTCCGAGCACAGAAGAACCGTCCTTCAGCTCAAATTTGACGAGAGCCCGTGGCCAAAAATAGCCAAGTCCATTGGTCATTACGGTACCAACCAGCGTGAGGCTCATGACCAATATGACAGCCAGGGCAGCACCAGTTGCCAGAACATATGGTTCGCCTGTTTTCCAGAACAGTTTCATTGAGCAGCCTCGTTTTTTTCGCTTTCACAGTTTTCAGACAAGTCTGACAAGTCAGACAAGTCAGAATTTTTTTCTTTCAATATCGTCCGTACTTCTTCCTGAATCTCTGGCGCAGCGCTTCTGCACCGGTATTGATGATAAATGTGAAGATGAACAGCAACACAGCCGAGAGGAACAACACCCGGTAGAGAGAGCTGTTAAGAGGTGCTTCCGGTATCTCGACCGCAATGTTTGCCGAAAGTGAGCGCAGACCATTAAACAGGCTCCAGCTCATGATTGGTGTATTGCCCGTGGCCATCAACACAATCATGGTTTCACCGATGGCGCGTCCAAAGCCGATCATGACCGCCGAAAAAACGCCCGGCAACGCTGATGGAAGCACCACCCTCCAGGCGGTCTGCCAGCGACTGGCGCCTAGAGCCAGAGAAGCGGCCGTCAAATTACGCGGCACATTGGAGATCGCGTCCTCGGCAATGGTAAAGATAATCGGAATTACGGCAAAGCCGAGAGCTATGGCGATAATGATACTGTTGCGCTGGTCGTAACGAATTCCCAGCGTACTGAAAAGCCACTGTTTGAAGTCACCGGCAAACAGGTTTACCTCGGCCAAACCACTTAAGAGAAAGGCCAGGTATATGCCCAGTATCACAATCGGGATCATGGCAATGAATTCGTGGCCGCGTGTTGTTCTCTGCAGCAGAGAAGCTGTCCTGATCTGTTTCCAGAAGAAGATAGTAACCAGTAACATCACCGGTACAATAACCAGACTCAAGAATATGGTCAGTACACTCTTATCGATCAGAGGAGCCAACCAGAGTCCGGCCAGAAAACCGATTACCACCGAGGGTATGGCGGCCATGATTTCCACCACCGGCTTGATGCGCCCTTTAAGCTTGGGCGACATGAACTGGCTGGTGTAGAGTGCGGCCAGAAGTGCCAGCGGTGCCGCGAAAATCATGGCGAACAGCGTCGCCTTGATGGTGCCGAACACCAGTGGCACAAGACTCAGTTTAGGTTCAAAATCATCATTGGCGGCTGAGGACTGCCAGGCATATTCAGGCTTATCGTAGCCTTCGTACCAGACTTTGCCAAACAGAGTACTGAAAGAAATCTCCGGATGAGGGATATCCAGTTTCCAGACAGTTAATGTACTGTTGCTGTCCAGGGTCGCCAAAGTGTTGCCCTTTGGTGAAAGTGCGGCATGGATAATCGGAGAGCCGGGTTTTATGGTCAACAGATTGCGTTCCGAAGTCATATGGTCTACATGGATTTCGGCTGAATCCACTGAAAACAAAGTTTTGTCCCGTGGAGAGGATATGATCAGGGAGAGCTTTTCACTATTTGAACGCAGGGTATGAATACGGGCCAGACGTCTGTTTTCGCCACTACCAGCCACTTTAACCGGAAACCAGGTTGTCAGGGAACCACTGGCGTCTCCCACCGCTATTGAGACATCCCCCAATACCAGTGCCAAAGATGTTATCGCCTGATGCTTTTCTGATGCGGGTAAACTGTCTAACAGCCGTATCTGTCCAAGATCGGAAATATCCCAGCGCAGCAACATGCCGTTGCCAGTTCCGGCGTAGAGATAGTGCCCCTTTGAATCAATGGCAATGGCAGTCAGGATGCCTGGCAGCGGATCTTTGATCTCGGTGCTGGAATTATTTCTTTTTTCATTGCCAAGCAGATCTTTTTCAACCAGTTGGTATGTTATCCGTAATCGGTCACCTGCCATGCGATCGATCCGCACCGCTCCTTTGCCTTCAATTGGACGAACAAAAGATTGTAAAGTGCCGCTTGAGGCTGCAAAAGAAAGATTATCCTGAATAGTAACTTCCTGTGAGAGTAAACTCTTACCATCAGCGTCCTTGCTGGAAGAGAGTGCAACTGAGACGGAAGTGATGGCACCAGTATCCC
>CAYQMO010000377.1:0-3222 GCA_964418315.1 uncultured Geobacter sp.
GGTATCAAGGCGCGCAAGGTCTATGCACGCTGGACAAAGCCGGAGAAGTTCGACCACAATCTAGTTGTGATCGGCGGCGGTGAAAGCCAGGGTGACGCTGATCGAGAAGCAGAGGATGGGCGGTGACTGTCTCAACACCGACTGTGTGCCGTCGGTCGCATTGCCAACCTCAAGTGGTACGGGCTTGAAGAGATCGGAGTGGCCGCGGCGCTGTGGGTTCTGTAAGGGCAAAAGACGTAGGGGCAAAAGATTTTTTTGCTCCTACAATCGTGTAAATTGACCGATTCAGTTACAACTCCTTCAAGGAAAAAATGCGAAGATACGGGATATCGTAAGGGGGCGTGGTTTAAAGACGTTCTTTTGCAAGGCGGTACACCTGGTTGTTTTCACGCTTTCCGACAGCAATCACTTCAATAATCAACGCGGCGTCTTTGACTTGGTAAACCAAGCGGTACCCGACATCACGCAGTTTTATCTTATAGCAATCCGGCATAGCTGAAAGTCGGGCAGATTCGACACGGGGTACGAGCAGGCGTTCGGCAAGACGTTTTTTAAACAGTTCTCTGATACCTTTATCCAGTTTGTGCCATTCTTTGAGGGCTGATTCTTTGAATTCAAGTTCATAACTCATCAAGAGATACTCTGACGCTGCGTTCATGCTTGCGCTCTTTAACAAGTTGAACAAGATACTGATCATCAAGCTGCTCCATCATTGATTCATACGCTGCTGCAGGAACGAGATAGGCAGTGGGTCGGTTGTGGTTGAGAATAGCTATAGGCGCTCCATCTGCTTGGTTAATGATTTCAGAAGGATTTTTTTTAAGGTCGCTTATGCTGACGGCTGATGCTGCATAAATGGCTTGCATGGTTATACCTCCATGGCTAAATAAGTGCTAAATATAGTCTTTTATTTTGGTCATAGCAATAAAAACCGTACATTTTTTTGAGCGCTGTTACATTGAAAACAAATACCTCCAAACAGTCCCCTCTCCATGAGGGAGAGGGTTAGGGTGAGGGGGAAATGCTTGATTATGCCGCACAGTTTCCCCCTCATCCGGCCTGTCGGCCACCTTCTCCCTCAGGGAGAAGGGATTAGCGGCGAATTAGAACAAATCAAGATGTTTCTTGACATGACAAACTCCTTTGATTTCGTGTTACCTATTGTGCGTTCCGCACCAGACGGACGTAATTCAAATACCGTGATTCCCCGCTAGAAGCCCCTTGAACCTTTGCGTCGAAACGGACAGCCCCCGCTCCGTGAAGGTCTTTTCCATCGGAGCCCACGGCACGCCCGAAGGCTACATACCACGCAGCATCGTTCGCTGCGTTCGCGTTGGCTTTTGCTGTCGTGTTGGTCCAGTACCAGGGATAGTCGGCCGTTCCCGCTTCGTTGGTGATCCCGGTGCTGCTGAAAAGCGGATCAATGGCCGGACCCACCTTTGTTGAATCAGTTGCACCCTGTGAGCGTGTATAATCGACGATGTTCTGGAGTTCCTTGCTGTTTGGCAGCCGCCAGTCATTGTGGCCGAGATAGGTGGCAGCATTTTTGGTCTGGGCAAACGCCAGTGCGTGTTCCCAATCCATACCCGAGCCGCTGTCAGCCTGGGCCCACATCAAGCCCGTGGCCTGATCCGTAATAGTGCCATCACTGTTATTTTTGAAATTATTGACACCGTAAACATCCCCACGAACACAGCGGGCAAGATGCCTCGGCCCTGAACTGATGGCATACGCTTTGATATGTCCTGTACCGAAATTTACGCCGAACGCCATTTCTGCGCCGGTCTCAGGCTCTACCGTGCTTTCAAGCAGTCCCGTATACTTTGTGCTGCTCCAGAAGATGGCATGACTAAGTTCCATCTCACTTGTGTAATTAATGGTGAAATAGTTCGTGTCAATGTAGGGCCAGCCACTGCTGCCGTTCCAAATGGAATACAGCTCTTTGATGGTGGGCAGACGCCAGTCGCTGTAGCCGCCGTAATTTTGTGCATTCAGGGTTGCGGGGACCGCTTTGGCTTCCGCCCAGTACACCTGACTGGTGGAGTGGTTCTGCTGCCAGGTCAGACCGGTGACGTTGTCTTTCACCGTAAGACCATCACTGCTTTTGGTATAGCTGGGCTGGACGCCGGAAAACTGGGCATCCTGCCCATAGAATGCCTCTCCGGCGGCGGGAACGGAAATCTCCACTGTAGCATTGTAGGTTTTCGTCTGCCCCGTATCGACTATGGAATAGGTGCTTTTCGCAGGCGTTGTGTACGTTATTGCTGATGTATCGCCCGAAGTTGATGGAGCAGTTGACGAACTGCCACCACAGCCGAGAAAAGTGAGTGTTCCAAGTGCAGAGAGCAGTTGTAGCATAAATTTGTTACCAGACATGACAGACCTCGTTTATTGATTTTGATTTAGTAAATCCAGCTTGAATAAACGTTCTTCTATCGTGGTTCCGGGAGAAAATTAGCCAGCAGTTCCCGCTGATCAGACGTCAACAGCGCATTTACCCTGTTGAGAGTTCTGGTGCGCGACACAATCAATTCCACTTCAATCTGACTCTGGGCAACAGCTAGTGTCCGCACAGCAGCTTCGTCAAAAACGGTCGCATCTGCAAACTGCTTCAACTGTTCTCTGCTTTCGTGCATCTTGTCCATCATCGGCTTGACCTGCTCCCGCTCGATATCAAGGAGCGCCTTGATCTGAGTTTTCTGCGAATCTGTCAGCTTGAGAATTTTTGCCATACGTGCCTCAAAAATCTCTCTCCCTCTTTCCATCCCCGGAGGTGGTCCTCCAAAACCGGGCATTGGTCCCCGTTCCGCCAGAACGGCACTTGCATTGCTGCCAATCATTGCTGCCGCCAATACTGCTGTAATAATCAGTTTTCTTCTCATGGTACATACCTCGCTTTCAAGTTGGTCACATCGAGTGGATGTGTGCTTTGTCTTGATTGTAGAGATACCAGGCAAATGTGTTGTAATTGTGTGAGAAATGTATTTTTTGGTGGGAAGTGAAAAAAATGTGTCAAGGTGTGGGTGGTTTTACCAAGCGAAGCTTGTCGAGACTTGCAAGCTCCTGCTTGCGGTTTGGGGTCATTCCGTTCTCCTGCCAGGAATATACGGAATCAACCCTAACCTGAATGCCTCTTCCTGCAATTCCAGAGGGGCGGTGCGGATATCAACGGCAAATCCGTTCACGGTAAGCATCCAGACCAACGGATTGTCATCCAGTCTG
>CAYQMO010000378.1:0-3195 GCA_964418315.1 uncultured Geobacter sp.
CCCTGGTCCGGCTCCTACAAATGATATTCTGGCTGTCATCCAGTTCCCCGTCGATTTATTATTTCGGCTGAATTGTATGTTTATTTGTAGTAGGAAAGTGGGCCCATGTCAAGTTTGTGCGGCTGTAATTGCACTTCCAAACTGCGATAAATATGTTATAAGACATAGCGGAATATTTACGCGGGGGGTTGAACATGATCAAACGTCTACTTGTTTTTGTAATTTGTGCCCTGTTTGTGCTGTCTGCAAGCGGCTGTCTGGTTGCAGAAAGTACCTATTTGAAAAAGGTCGAAGAGGCCGATGGTTTATCTAAAGAACTCTCCGAGCAACGGGCGCTTCACAAAAAGCTTACTATGGAAAACAGTGCGCTGAAAAGCCGTTTTAAACGGCTTACTGAAGATGCCGCTGTTTTGTCGGATGACAAAAAACAGTTGGAGGGGATTCTAAAGTCAAAATCAGATGTTTTATCTAAAAACATCAGTGAGATGCGCCAACTGGTGGCGGAGTTGAAAGTCGAAAACAGTAAATTAAACGATGATATTACCGAAATCCAAAAGGCCAAAGAGGAGAAGGTTAAAGAAGTCAGCAGCACATATGAACAACTGCTTGCCAACATGAAAAACGAGATCGCAAAGGGGCAGGTGACGATTTCAGAATTGAAGGGCAAGTTGACGGTAAACATGGAGGCTGCCATCCTGTTTGATTCCGGCAAAGCCGATGTCAAGCCGGAGGGGCTCGGTATTCTGGGCAAGATGGTTGAAACCTTAAAAAATATCAAAGATAAAGCCATACTGATCGAGGGGCATACTGATAACGTACAGATTACGGGTGTTTTGACGAAAACCTTTCCGACCAATTGGGAACTATCTGCTGCCCGAGCCATTAATGTTACCAGGTTTCTCCAGGAGAATGCCATTGACCCTGCCAATCTCTCTGCAGCGGCTTTTGCCGAACATAAACCGGTTGCAGACAATAGCACGAAAGAGGGGCGCGCCAAGAATCGTCGCATTGAAATCACACTGATATCAAAGGATTGACGAATGGCTAAAAAACAGCGGCAGCAACATGCACCTAAGCCGAAGGAGTTTCATGTCACTCCGTTTGGCGCTCTGAAAGGTGTTACCGTTTCTGAAGCTGAACAGGTGTTACCGCCACAGCCTCTGGTACAAAAAAAATCGGAGAGCCTGGAAGAGGAGGTAGAGCTGTTCCTTCAGGCGGTGGAGGGGGTGCGGCCTATACAAAGAGCCACCAAAAAGAGGCTTCAAGAAGATTCTCCTGCCGTTCGTAAAGTGCCGAAGAAAAATGGTACAGACCTTCCTCCTGTTGAAGAAAACGCTTTTCTGGAGGAGATCGGCAGGCTGAAGCTGGATACAAAATTTGCAGATACTGCCCATGATGACGGGGAACTGCAGCCGCTGGCCGGTAATCGTCTAAGACAGGCAAAGCGAGGTATCATTTCCGTCAGCCACCAACTGGATCTCCATGGTCTGACACGGGATGAGGCTCTGGAGGCTTTACCGGTTTTTTTGCAATCTGCGCAAAAAAATGCCCAGAAAGCGGTTCTGATCATCACCGGAAAAGGAAACCACTCTTCGAAAGAACCGGTGCTTCACCAGGCCGTCGCTTCATGGCTGCGCGACACAGGACGCACAACAGTGCTCGAATTTGCGCCGGCTCCCAGGGAAATGGGGGGGAGCGGTGCGTACGTGGTTTTTTTGCGGCAGATGCCGCCAACAGGCATGAAATAAATTTTTACCCTGCATCCAAGGTGTCTATGTACACAAAACAAACTCGCAAATGAAAGGAGCAGTGCCATGATCACACATATCGTATTATTCAAACTGTCTGAGCCAACCACGGAAAATATTGAGGCCACCAAGAACAAGCTGCTAAGCATGGAAGGCAATATTGACCTGCTCCGGTACATCGAAGTAGGGGTAGATGTGATCAGATCAGAGCGTTCATTCGATATCGCTCTTACGACAAAATTTGATTCTCTTGAAGAGCTGCAGGCATATCAGGTGCACCCTTATCACGCTGGAGAGGTCGTTCCGTATATGAAGGCGGTCTGTTCAGCCATTGTAGCCGTCGATTATAATTGCTGATGTATGTTTTTTAGCTTGACGAGGCATGGCTGCATGAGTAGAATCCGGTTCTACTTGGGGGGCGTATGCCACTATCAGCAATTCATCTAGTGTTATTACAGACTGCCTATCTTGGCAGATGATGCTTTAAGCGCTTATCAAACGCAGGTTATTTACCTGTAAAAACTAAAACAAATAGGAGGTAGTAGATGTCAGATTACGGAACTCTTCAAGACCGTGTACAGTGTAAGTCCCTTATGAGCAAGGTTATGACCGCAGAACAGACAGTCCAGTTCTTTAAAGATGGTATGAATCTGGGTTGGTCAGGTTTTACCCCGGCTGGATATCCAAAAGTTGTACCTATCGCCTTGGCGGAACATGTTGAGAAGAACAACCTGCAGGGCAAACTCAAGTTCAATTTGTTTATTGGGGCTTCCGTGGGAGCCGAGACTGAGGATCGCTGGGCTGTTAACGATATGATCGACCGTCGCTGGCCGTACCAGACAGGCAAGAATATCGCAGCCGGCATCAATCAGGGGCGTATCCGTATGGGTGACAAACACCTCTCCCTGTTTGCCCAGGATCTTGGCTACGGCTTCTACACCAAGGACTCCCCAAGCGGCAAGCTCGATCTGGCTATCATCGAAGTGTCCGCTATCAAGGAAGACGGCAGTCTGGTGCCAACCTCCTCCTGCGGCGTTATTCCTGAAATCCTGATGATCTGTGATCGTGTTATCGTCGAGGTAAACACCGGCCAGCCTTCCTTTGAAGGAATCCATGACCTGCTTACTCCGGCTACTCCGCCGAACCGGCAGGTTCTCAACATCACTAAGGCTAACTCCCGAATCGGATCGACCTCGATCCCATGTGATCCGAGCAAAATTATCGCCGTTGTCGAATCCAAGCTTCGTGACCAAGGGCGCGCCTTTGCCGAGCAGGACGACACGTCAGAAGCGATTGCAGGCCATGTTATCGAATTTTTTACTCAGGAAGTTAAAGCCGGGCGTTTACCGAAAAACCTGCTACCGATCCAGTCAGGCGTTGGTTCCATTGCAAATGCTGTTATTGGTGGCTTAGCCAAAGGTCCATTTTCCAATCTTTCTGTTTACAC
>CAYQMO010000379.1:0-3193 GCA_964418315.1 uncultured Geobacter sp.
CAAACTCCACTGGATCGATGGTTATCTTGCCCGCTTCAATCTTTGACAGATCAAGAATATCATTAACAAGGGAGAGTAAAAGGTTTCCGGAGGACTTGAGCGAATTTACATAATCCCGCTGCTCTTCTGTAAGACCTGTTAATTCAAGGAGTTGCGTCATCCCCAAAACGCCATTCATCGGTGTGCGGATTTCGTGACTCATGTTGGCAAGGAACTCGCTCTTGGCACGGTTGGCGGAATCGGCTTCTGCACTCTTTATTTCCAGCTCGGCATTCACATTCCGCAGGAACTGTTCGCTCTCACGCAAGGCCCGTTCAACCTGTTTCAGTTTGCTGATATTGATATGAGAGATGGTGGCAAATTTCTTCTCACCAATATCAAACGCACTAACCATACAGGTAAACCAGCGTTCAGTATCAGGGCCGTGACAGGGATATTCAAAACTGGATTCCGGGAGCGTGCCATTCAGAACAGAATGGATTTTACCGAGGATATTTTCCGCGTCTTCATCCACATCCTTGATGTCTCGTAATACTTCAAAATAATTGGCTCCAACGTCACATCTTGATTCCACGCCGCCGTTTTCATGCGTAAAAGTTTTCCAGGCGCGATTGGTATTGATAATATCTCCGTTGGCATTAATAACGCAGATATGCGAAGTCAGTCCGTCTAGCGTGGAGTTGGTAAACAGTTCCTGATTTCTGATTTTGATTTCGGCATTTTTCTGTTCGGTTATGTCATGTGCGACATGAATGGTTTCGATGTATTTGCCATCTTCATCCATAACCGGCGTAGTGGTTACCAGTAAATGCCTCCCGGAATTGCCAAGCATGGTGTATGATTCGTGGCGGCCATGATCGTGCAGACCTCTGGTATGAGGGCAGTTTTCTGGCGGACATGAGGTTTTGTGCAGTAACGAATAGCAGGGCAAGCCGAGAGCCTCTTCTTCTGTGACGCCGAAAAAATCCAGTGCCGTCTTGTTCATCCGCTTTACTCTGTGATTGTCATCAATTATGAAGATCAGGTCGGGCATGGCATCAAAGGTGCGCTGCCACACCTCTCTGGATTTGCGTAACTCAGCTTCAATTTTGAGGTTTCTGCCACAGGCAATTAGCGCTTCCTGAAATTTCCGGCTGTCAACAGGCTTGGTGACGTACTTGTCAATGCCTAAATTAATGGCTTCAACAAGGTATTCACTCTGGTCATGAGCCGTCATTACGAGGATCGGAATATTTTTATCTGACTCGCGGATCTTACCGGACATGGTCAGGCCGTCCATTACCGGCATTCTGATATCGGTGAGAATAATATCCGGGTTGTCTCTATGGTAACTCTCAATACCCTCAAGGCCGGTAGTTGCAGTTATCAGCCTGCCGACGAAGCGTGACAGAAACGAGCTTAGCTGAACGCGGGCAACCTCCTCATCCTCGACGTACAGCAGTGTAAGGCTTTTCAGGTAATCCAGATATTGGGTCTCAGTATTCAAGGTGTTTCTCCGTTTTAGATTTTTTCCTCCCCCCCCTTGACGGGAGGGGATTTTTCTAGGTTAATAATTCACTCATTTTTTTCAGCAACTCAAACGGCATAATCGGTTTCAACATTATTATGTCATCCGGGTCTGGTAAATCCTCTCGCCTCAACTCATCACGATTATGGCCGCTGATAAATATGAACTTTGTCGTTTTGACCATCTCCCTTATTTCGTCGCTGGCTGCCTTGCCACCTTTTTTCGGCATCATCACATCAGAAATGACCAGTTTGATTTCCCCCTCATGTGCGGCAAATTTATCCACGGCATCCTGGCCGTCTGCCGCTGATACTACTTTGTAGCCTGCTTTTTTCAGGAACTGCGCCATCATGAGGCGGGTGGTGGCATCATCTTCCGCCAGAAGCACCGTTGCCCCTGCAACCGCTTCCAACAGCTCATCCCTTTTTTCCGATGCTTCTACAACCATCTCACCGGCAACCATAGGCAGGTAAATGCTGAAAACCGAACCCTTGCCAGGTTCGCTCTTGAGATCGATATAACCGCCATGCTGTTTTACGATTCCAAACACCATCGACAGGCCAAGGCCGGTGCCTTTGCCGACCTCCTTGGTGGTGAAAAACGGGTCAAATACTTTGAGCGCAGTCGCTGCATCCATACCGTTACCGGTATCAGCAACAGTTATCACGGCATAGTCGCCAATTTCGCCAAAACCGTGAGCGGCAATGTACTCTGCATCAATACTCCCCACAGATGTTGAGATACTGAAAGTGCCGCCGCCAGACATTGCATCCCGCGCGTTAGTGGCAAGGTTAAGCATAACCTGCTCAATCTGAAGCTTGTCAGTGAATACGAAGAGCGGAGCATCAGCTAAAGAGACGGCAAATTCGATGTTTTCGGGGAGTATCCGCTGGATGAACGCGCCGACGTCCACCATCAACTGATTAAGATTCTGGTTGGACTGCTGCATCTCCTGCTTACGGCTGTAGGCAAGAAGAGAATGGGTGAGCGATGCCGCCCGCGTTGCTGCCGATAATATCTGATTCGGCTCATCATGCTGCGGCATGGAAAATTTTAGAATTGTGGCATAGCCATTAATTACGGTAAGGATGTTGTTCAGGTCATGTGCCAAGCCGCCTGCCAGTTTGCCGATTGACTCCATTTTCTGAGAATGGATCAACTGCTCGGTTAAGTTTTTCATCTTGGTGATGTCGGTAAGGATCGTTTGCCTTGAGATCGTCCCATCCCGGTTCTGAATGGGAGAGTTATGCGCCACCCTCCATTTGCCATCCGCCTGATTCTTACGTTCCCAACTAACTGATTTACCTTCAAAAACCTGATCGGCGGTGCACCATTCACAGACATTATCAAGATCGTGCAGCACCTTGTAGCAATATTCTCCGATGGCATTACGGCCGAGCTGGTGGATGAGCCTGTCGCTCAGAAACTCAAAACGGTAATCTTTTGAGGTGATGTAAACAGATCCATCTATGGCATTGATCATCGCCCGATACTTTTCTTCGCTGTTACGCAGTTCCTCTGTTCGCTCATTAACCTGCAGCTCAAGCTTTTCGTTGTTGGCCCTCAGCATCTGCTCCAACAGTTTACGTTCGGTAATGTCAACCGTATAACCTGCCAGCAGTGTTTTGCCACTCTGGACAATCGGAAACTTGATCGTGTTATAGTAGCGGCCGTTAAGCTCCTCTT